>JAIXUV010000270.1 GCA_027483345.1 Verrucomicrobiales bacterium
CCGCCTCCGGCGTCGACATGCCGCGGGTCGGGTTGGCCAAAGACGCGGTCCGGAGGCGTGTTGGAAGCCGGGGCACGGAACCAGTAGAGAACGCGGTTGTGCCAGCGGTCGGCCACGGCGAGGGAATTTCCATCGGTGGCGAGTCCGGACGGATGGTCGAGGACCACCTCGCCGGCAGGCAGTTCGAAGCCCGGTGCCGCGAGCACCAGATCCGCTTCATGGGCGTTCTTCAGGACCCCCTTGGCGGCGGGCGTGGCGTTTCGATACACGGACCGGGTCTGTTCCAGCTCGAAGGCAAGCCCAGGACCCTTCTGGCGCTCCTCCAAGGCGAAGGGGGATGCCAGGCGTCGGCCCGGGTAGGGTCGGCGGGGTTCCTGGGCGGAAGGCCGCCCTGATTCGTCACGGAGCGCCTCTCCGGGAAATCCGGTAGGAACCGGGGGCGTCTGAGCCAAGGCCACGGCGGCCCACAGGAGGACGGAAAGGCGGAACCAAACCCGCGATGGGAGGGATTGGATCGTCACTGGGATCATGGGACGAAGCACGCTGGCACCCAAACCGCAACGCCGCGCAATTCACCTGCATTCGGGTCCGAGGGCAAGCGCGCAGCCTGCTCATTGACAAATTGACCACCTGTATTGCTGCAATGCATCACGAATCCGAAGCGGCTTCCGCTGGACCGCAGAGCCTTCGAAATGCAGCCATCGATCCGGGCTGGACCGCTGACATCTCGGCGACGAGGTTGACTCCGCCATGGCCAAGACTCCGGCGCGTCGTCGCAACTCCACCCCGCCCGTTTCCGTCGTCACCGGCGGTGCCGGTTTCCTCGGTTCCCACCTGATCGATCTGCTTCTCTCCAAGGACCACCAGGTGGTCGCGATCGACAACCTCGTCACCGGCTCCACCGACAACATCGCCCACCTTGCTGGACGGAAGGACTTCCGGTTCATCGAACAGGACGTCACCGAGTACCTCTTCCTGGACGGGCCCGTGGACTACGTATGGCACTTCGCCTCGCCCGCGAGCCCGGTGGACTATCTCGAGTTGCCCATCCAGACCCTGAAGGTCGGGTCGCTCGGCACCCACAAGGCGCTCGGGCTCGCCAAGGCCAAGGGCGCCCGCTTCCTGATCACGTCCACGTCCGAGGTTTACGGCGATCCCCTCGTCCACCCGCAGCGCGAAGACTACTGGGGCAACGTGAATCCGGTCGGCCCGCGCGGCTGCTACGACGAGTCCAAGCGCTTCGCCGAGGCCCTGACGATGGCCTACCACCAGCAGCACGACGTCGCCACCCGCATCGTCCGCATCTTCAACACCTACGGACCCCGCATGCGCCTGCGCGACGGCCGCGTCGTACCGGCGTTCATCAGCCAGGCGCTCACCCACAAGCCCATCACGCTCTTCGGCGACGGATCGCAGACCCGCAGCTTCTGCTACGTGAGCGACCTCATCGAGGGCATCTACCGCCTGATGATGCTCGACGGGAAGGATGCCCATCTACCGACCAACATCGGCAACCCGCACGAACTGACCGTCCGGCAGTTCGCCGAGGAGATCGTCAAGGCCACCGGCTCGAGGTCGAAGCTGGTGTGCCGCCCGTTGCCGCAGGACGATCCGAAGCAGCGGAAACCGGACATCGGTCGCGCCAGGCGCCTGCTCGGATGGGAACCGGTCGTGCCCCTCGCGGACGGCCTGCGCAAGACGATCGACCACTTCCGCGACCGGGTCTGATCCGCGCAGGAGTGGAGCCCACGCCGAGGGGCTCACGCTAGGAACCGGCCCCAACCATTCGATGTCCTTCGCAGCAGTGAACCAGTCAGGGCTTCTCTGTCCTGGATTCGTTCGAGAGAAGGGTCACGCGGAGGCGCGGAGGTCGCGGAGAGCGGTTTGATGGTTCCCTCAGAGTTCCTCGGATGAGGCGCCCCTCCCTTCCGGTTCTTCGAGCTTTGCGGCATTGCGTACGGGCCCTTCTGAGCGTTCTTGGGCCGGCGCGGAGGGTCCGGTAGGATGTCCGCGTGAACGTCACGTTCCGCGGCCGTCGCCGCCATTTCCGCACCGTCTCCTTCGACGCCGCCACCAACGAGGTGGTGCTGATCGAACAGCGCCTGCTGCCCCACAGCTTCGAGCTTTTCCGGACCCCGGACTACAAGGCCACCGCCGCGGCGATCACCGACATGGTCGTCCGCGGGGCCGGCGCCATCGGGGCCACCGCCGCATACGGCCTGGCCCAGGGCGCCCGCGCCTTCCGCGGGAACGACCTCGTCCGCTTCGAGGCCCATGTGGAAAAGGTCTACCAGACCCTCAAGCACGCCCGTCCCACCGCGGTCGATCCGGTGAACGCGATGAACGGCATCCGTGCCGAGATGTCGGCCGGCACCACCGTCGCAGAACGGCAGGACATCGCCTTCGCGGCGGCCGTGCGCTTCGCCGACGAGGACGTCCTCCATTGCGGCGAGATCGGCCGCCACGGTGCGCCGCTCATCCGCGACGGCATGCGGGTGCTGACCCACTGCAACGCCGGCTGGCTGGCCTTCGTCGACGTCGGCACCGCCACCGCGCCGATGTACGCGGCGCAGGCCGAGGGACGGAAGTTCCACGTGTACTGCGACGAGACCCGTCCGCGTTGCCAAGGCGCCTCGCTCACCGCCTGGGAACTCGCCCAGCAGGGCGTCCCGCACCAGGTCATCGCCGACAACGCCGCCGGATTCCTCATGAGCCGCGGCGAGATCGACCTGGTGATCGTCGGCAGCGACCGCGTGCTGGGGAAGACCGGCGAGGTCGCCAACAAGATCGGCACCTACACCAAGGCCGTCTTGGCGCATCGCCACGGGATCCCGTTCTACGTCGCCATCCCGCTCTCCACCATCGACTGGGAACTCGACTCCGGACTCCGGATACCGATCGAGGACCGCTCCGGCGACGAAGTGCTCGGCGCGTGGGGCGTCCTGCCGGGCACCGGCAAACGCCCGGGAAAACGGGCCTACGTGCGCATCGCGAACCCGACCAGCACCGCGCGGAACCCGGGCTTCGACGTGACCCCGCCGGAACTCATCACCGGCATCATCACGCCGCACGGCATCTTCAAGCCGAAGGAGCTGAAGA
>JAIXUV010000123.1 GCA_027483345.1 Verrucomicrobiales bacterium
CGTGCGCATCGCGAACCCGACCAGCACCGCGCGGAACCCGGGCTTCGACGTGACCCCGCCGGAACTCATCACCGGCATCATCACGCCGCACGGCATCTTCAAGCCGAAGGAGCTGAAGAAGCTCCGCAAGCTGCTGCACTGACGGAGCCGACGCGGATTGCACGGAGGCGGAACCGACGGAACGGAGCCTCCCGGTTCAGCGGCCGCCCTTGCAGTGCGGGCAGGTTCCGCCATGGAGGAAGCGGTTCCGGAAATAGTCGTCGCGGGAAGCGGCCGTCTGCTTCGGCGCACCGGCGTCGACGACGGCCTGCATGCGCTTGAGGCGTTCGACGAAGCCCTCGGGATTCCAGCCGTGCCCCTTCCCCGGGCCGAACCGGATCTCCGCGTCGGCGGGCGGGTCCGTCTTCCGCAGGAAGTCGTCGAGCAGATGGACGGCGTTGTTGAGGAAGTACTCGTCCGCCTCGCCGACCCAGATGTGGATCTTCCCACGGAGCTTCGGCCCGAGGGTGGCCCAGTTCCGCTCCAACTGGAGCCGCAGATCATAGCGCTGCCACGTCTCGGCGACCTTCGGATCGATCCGTCCGCTCCGGGGATCCCACAGCGGCAGGGCACGACCGTTGGAGCCGCGCGGTCCGTAGACGGCGTTCCACGAACCCCATTGGCCGCCGCCGTTCGCGTAGCTGCCGCCGTCGCCGAGGACGTTCTCCAAGGCGACTTCGAAACGGATCGTGAACTTGGTGTCCCCGAGAAGCGTGCGGGCGCTGGGACGCTCGAATCCGGCGACGTTCGCGAACGCATTGGTGTCCCGGTAGATGTCCACCAGCTGGTGGGCCCGGAAGTCCACGCCGTCGGGAAATCCGCTCCAGCAGCCGCCGAAGAAGTCGGGGTAGAGGACCTGCAGCGCGAAGGACACCCAGCCGCCGGTGGAACCGCCGGTGGTGAACCGCGCCCACGGCTGGCCGATACCGCGGAAGGCGTGTTCGACGTGCGGGATCAGCTCGCGGATCAGGGCGTCGCCGTAGGGACCGTGGTTGTCGGAATTGATCTGGTACGGATCCCCGGAAGGCCCGGCTCCGTCCAAGGCGAGCAGGATCATCTGGGGCGTGTCGGAGGCGTCGAGTTCCCCACGCAGTTTCGAGCCCTCACGGAGCGCCCGGTCGAAGCGGTCGTGGCGCGACCCGAAGCCCCCGATGTCGACGACCAGCGGATATCGGCGGGTCGGCTCGGAGTCGAAGGTGCGCGGCAGCACCACTGAGGCGCGGAGGAACATCGGACGTCCGTGGAAGGCGGTGAGGGACGGGGACGGGAAGCGCAGGTGCCTCACCCGGTCGGTGTCGGGCGGGAGTGATTCCGGCGGCAAGGCCCGGGAGAGGGTGAACTTCCGGGTTTCTGCCCGACGCGGATCGACGTCGAGGAGTTCGGGCTGGGAGACGAGATTGCCTGGTGCGTCGAGGAGGCGCAGGTCGCGGTTGGTCATGAGGACCGCCTGGACCCACCAGCGCCCGGGCGGCAAGTCGGCCAGCGAAGCGCCGGGAAAGGTCGTGGCGCCGTCCAGGACCTGCGCCGGCCGACGCTGGGAAAGGCCGAGGGTGTCCACGCCGGCGAGGAAGGGTCCGTTCCAGGACGGTTCCCCGACCTGTTCGATGGGTTCCGGGGAATTGGTCCGGGCGAAGACGAGGACGAGGCGGCCGGAGAGGTTGGTGGATTCGAGTGCGGGGTCCGGGCGGACTTCGAATCGGACGCGGGCGGCGCCGGGTGCGGCCACGGCGGCGGGGCAAAGGGAAAGAAAAAGGGCGTGGAACAGAACCACGCCCAGGAAACGGAATCGAAGGAAGGCCGCCACGGGCCTCAGCAAAACGGGATCAACCCTGGAAATCGAGCCCCGAGGGCTGGGATCACTTCGCGACGTCCTTGAGCAACTCCTGAAGCTTGTCGGCCGGGAGGGCCTTGAGCTTCTCCTTGAGCTGCTCAGGGGTCAGTTCGGACGGCGCAGCGGCGGAAGCGCCAGACCCGGAAACGGGGATCTTCGACAACTCCTCCATGGTCCAGTTGTCGTCGGTGGAACGGGCCTTGGTCTCTGCGAGAACCGCCGAGACCTCCTGCGGCGTGACCGCGGAGCCGGTGTTGCCCCACGAGGTGCGGATGTAGGTCAGGACCGCGGCGAGCTTGGCCTCGCTGGCACCGATCGCGTCCCACTGGCTGCCCATGACCACGGAAGGATCGCCGGAAGGGTTCCAGGTGACGGAGGCGTTGACCACCACCGGTCCCTTCAGTCCATGACGGACGATCCGGATCAGGCGGTTGGGACCAGCGGCGTTCACGATGTCGGAACCGGCCAACGTCGGCGCGACACCGGCCTTGCCGGCACCGTCCTCGTTGTGACACGCGGCACAGATTCCGTTGAAGGTCACCATTCCCTCCCGCTTGACCTTGGCGAGGGGATCCTCGGCGACCGCGGAAACCGCGACCGGACGGCCATGCTGCAGTTCGGAAAACTCGTCGGCCTCGAAACGGCCGCTGTAGGCAGTGAGGTAGGAACCTCCCCAGAAGAGCAGGCTGGCGATGCCCGCGACGATCCAGAGGTTGAGCGGCTCGAAGCCTTCCTTGGGCTCGGGCTTCTCACGGGTCACCGCGGCATGGATCTCGGCGACGTCGATGTGTTCGCCCTGGTCCAGACCGACAGGACGGCGAATGGGATCGTTGGACTGGCTCACTGGGCCTCCTCCTTCTTCACCGGGGCTTCCGGCAGGTCACCGGAGGACTTCAGGCTGCGCAGGTATTCCACGAGCTGACGGGCGCGCAGGGTGGGAACCACCTCATGACCGGGAGCGGGGGCAAACGCGCCCTCGAGGGCAAGTGCGTTCGTGGACGGACCCATCGGGCCGATGGGGCGCGTCTCGAAGAGGAACGGATAGGGCGGCATCACGCTGCCCGCGCTGGTGATCTGCGGGTTGTAGAGATGCTTGTAGTGCCAGCTGTAGTCGGACTGACGCTCACCGATGTTGGTGAGATCCGGCCCGGTGCGCATGGTGCCGAGCATGACCGGCTTGTCGTGGATGTAGTCGCGGCTGACGGTGCGCCGGCGACCCCAACCGCGGGCGATGTCGGCGCCGTAGCCTTCCGGCCGCACCTGCTGGGTGTGGCAGTAGACGCATCCGAGCGCACGGTAGTGTTCGGCGCCCTGTTGAGCTTCGCCGGCGCGGGCCTGGGGATAGACCGCGGCGGTGTTGGTGTCGGTGTGTTGCCCGAGCGCACCGAGCTGACGCTGGGGCATGAGCACCAATCCCACCCAGCTCGAGGCCAGGGTGAACAGGATTCCGAGGAAAAGAAGCGGGCCGTAGCTCATGGACTATTTCCCGGACGGGGATGCGATCTCGGCGCCGGCGAGGATGCTGACCACCGGCTTGCGGTAGGGAGCGAACATCCGGACGAGCAGCCAACCGAAGTTGACGACGAAGGCGGCGTGACCCAGGGCCAGCAGCAGGCCGGAGGCGGTCCGGATCTGGAGGTAGGGGATGGTGAACTTGACCACGTCGAGGAACTTCACCGTGGGATCGTTCATCATGCGGCCCTGCTGGAGACCCGCGGCGCTGAGCACGACGACATAGAGCACGATGCCGATAGCGACGCCCCAGAAGTGGACGGAAATGAGGGCGTTCGAAGGCCATTCGCGTCCGGTGATGCGGGGCAGGATGTAGTACATCGAGCCGAACATCACCATGGCGAAGAAGGCGTACATGCCGAGGTGGGCGTGGGCGACCGTGTGATGGGTGAAATGGGCGATCTCGCTGAAGCTGCGGAGCGCGGACAAAACGCCCTGGAGGCTGGCCAAGGTGTAGGACACCGCACCGAAGACGATGAACCGCAGCGTCGGGCTGTGACGCAGCTTGCCGAAGTGGCCGATCATCGTGGAATGGTGGTTGATCGCCACGGTGAGAACCGGGATGAGCATCATCACCGAGGCCACGATGCTGACGGTGATCATCCAGGCCGGCATCGGTCCGCCGACGAGGTGATGCATGCCGTTCCAGTTGTAGAAGAGGGCGAGCGACCAGAAGCCGAGCACGCTGAGGTAGTAGCTGTGGATCGGGCGTCCGATGACCTTCGGGATGAAGTAGTAGATCGCCGCGAGCCCGATCGGGGTGAACCAGAGGCCGAGGACGTTGTGGGCGAACCACCAGTTGACGGCGGCCTGCACCACGCCGCGGACGGGCTCGACGATCAGCATCACCTGGGCGGTGCCGTAGAGCCATGGGAACCAGAGGACTGCTGCGAGCAGATACCACTGCGAGACGTAAAGGTGGCGCTCGGCGCGGAGTCGGAAGGTGATGATCGTCCAGACGGCGATGAGCGCGTAGCTGACGAAGAGGATGGGTGTCGCGTAGCGCGGCATCTCCAGCCACTCGATGCCGGTGGAATCGCCGGCGAGGATGCCGCCGATGCCGACGGTGAGGCCGATGTTGTAGAAGAGGTTGGCCACCGTGACGATGCCGGGCGCGACGAGCGGCACGCGGCAGAGCCGGCACATGAGCCATATCGCGACGCCCACGGCGGCCTGCGAGCAGAAGCCGTAGACGACGGTGTTGAGATGGACGGTCCGGACGATGCCGAAGGTCAGCGACTCCCAGCCGGCGAGGAAGCCGGGGGTGTGGAGCTTGATGCTGGCCACCAGGGCGAAGAGCGTTCCGGCGAGCAGCCAGAGCAGGCCGCTGACGAAGAAGAACAGCACCGGGGTGCGGCAGGAGGCGTCGATCTCGGCGAGCTTGGCGCGCCGGAAATCCTCGTTCGAGAAGTCACCCGGCAGGATCGCCTGCAGGGTCTTGGATGCGGTCGTGGAGCTCACCGGCGGTTGTCCCCCAAAATCTGGTCGGTCGCCCGGCCCACCGGCTCCTCCTCGTCGAAGGGAAGCAACGCCGCGCGGTCGAACCGGCCGAGCTGGCCGGAGCGCGAAGCCCACCGCAGCGACAGCAGGGCCGCCGCCGGCAGGAGCAGGATGCTTCCGAGAAGGATGAGGGTGATCACCGGCATGGTGTCATTCAAACGACTGCTGCTTCATCTTGTCCTCAAGCCGCTGGAGCAGCTTGGCACGTCCCGCGGCGGGATCCTTGAAGTCCTCCGCGGCGATCTCCAGGGCCCGCTCGATGGGTACGTGGTAGACCTTGTTTCCCTTGCCGAGGGCGTCGGCATCCAGGGAGTAGCCGGTCACGGCGGGAATGGCCGCGGCCTCGAGTTCGGCGCGGTACTTCGCCCGGAGCTCGGCACGCGCGGCGTCGACCGCGGGAACCTGCTGGCCGACGACGAGGTAGGCCAGGGCGCCCATGATGGCGAACACGCCGATCCCGCCCACGAGGTAGGCGGCGACGGTGCTCGTCTTCTGATTGCAGCAGTTGGAATCGCTCATGGTTTCAGTCCGGGTTTCCGGATCAATGGGCGGCGGCCGCGCCGGGCGCGGGCACCTCGTGGTGGGTGACGGCCTCCTTCAGACGCGGATCCTTCAACGGATAAGGCGCCGCGGTCTGGTACTTCCTCCAGAACAGGAAACCGATCAGGCCGGCCATGCCGAACCAGAAGAGCGGATCCCAGAAGGTCAATTGGAGACCGTCCGGATGGATCACCGGCATGACGTTGTAGGTCATGTCGATGTAGTGCATGAGCCAAGCCCAGGCGCCGACCGGGATCATGACGGCCAGGTTGCGCTTGATGTCCTGGTTCAGCAGCAAGAGGAACGGCACGAAGAAGTGGCCGAACAGGATGGTCATTCCGACCCACTTCCAGGAGCCCTTCTCACGGAGGACATACCAGAACGTCTCTTCAGGGATGGCCGCATTCCAGATCAGGAAGTACTGCGAGAAGTGGATGTAGGCGTAGAAGACGGTGAACGCGAAGAAGAGGACGCCGAGATCCTGTTGTTGGCGTTTGAAGTAGACCTTCTCCAACGGACGTCCGGGCTGACCGAGCCAGAAGGTGAGCAGGTACAGCGTGATCAGGGTCACCCAGACCGAGCCGGCAAAGTAGTAGACGCCGTACATCGTGCTGAAGAACTGATGCTGCAGCGACTTCATCAGGTAGAAGCAGATCAGCGTGGTGAAGAAGGCGAAGGCGAAGATGCCGCCCGCGGCCAGCTTGCGGGACTTGGACGTCCAGTGGGCGGCGCCGTCCTTGTCCTGGGCGATGGACCAGTTACGGATGGTATTGGCGATCCAGCCCAGCAAAGAAATGAGAAGCGGCACCAAGACGATGAAGGTCGGCTTGTTGAAGAGGACCTTCTTGACGTCCAAGGCATGGTCGTCGGCCGGGTTGATCAACATCCACTTGTGCAGGTTTCCGGTCGCCGCGAAGAAGAGGATCGGAGCGACAAGGATGGCCATCCACGGAAACAGCAGGCTGGCGACGGTGTCGGTGACACGACGGATCGAAGCCGACCAGCCGGCATCAAACAGGTGATGCGCGAGCGAGAGGAACAGCGAGCCGACACACAGGCTCAGGCAGAACATGTATGCCGTCAGGTAGCTGTGGGCGATCTGCTTGAGCGAGAAGACACCGACCGAGGCGGCGGCGTGGCCATGTCCATGGGCGTCCGCGGCGGGGGCGGCGGCATGGGCGGCCTCATGCTCGGCGCCGAGCAGGCGACCGGCCACGAACAAGGCGGCGGTGGCCAGCAGGGCCATCCAGGTGCGGGAGAATCGGGAAGCCGGGTTCATGGTTCCTTACTTGATGGTGGGCAGGATCGCCGAGGGGACCTCGGACTCGGCCGCCAAGCGGCTCAGCTGGAGTGTCCGGACATAGGCGACGATCGCCCAGCGGTCCGCGACCGGGATGGCGGACGCATAGCCCATCATCGTGGACTTTCCGTTGCCGATGGTGTTGAAGATGTCGCCGTCCTGGGTCTTGATGAGACGGTCCTGATGCAGGTTGGCCACGTTGCCCATGCCGAACTTGCTGGTGATGCCCTTGCCGTCGCCGAGGACGCCATGGCAGGGCTTGCAGTACACGCTGTACTTCTCCTGGCCCTTCTTGAGGACCGAGGCGGTCACCTCGATGGGCATCGCCTCGACGAAGGCGCCACCCTGCTTGCCGGTGTTAAAGGCGTTGTCTTCCCAGGCGGATTCGCGGGAGACGGTGCCGACCGGGTGGACGCGCGAGGACTGGCCGTCGGCCCACTGGGCGAACTTGGTCGTCGTCTGGGGCCGGAGCTTCGGCTGGCGGTCCATGTCCGGGAACACCTCGATGGGCGTCCGGGTTGTCTTGGAACCGCGGAAACCGGCGACACCGATCACGGTCGCGACGCCGAGGACGTACAGGGTGAAGAAGTATTTGAGGAAGATGCGCATTCAGTCCTCCACGATTTCAACGGCCGTGGCGTGGCACTTCTCGGTGAGGAACGCACGGGTCGCCTCCAGCGAGAACTTCGGATCCGCCGCCTCGATCACGATGAAGAAGCGGTCGTCGGTCGCCTTCTTGAAACGTTCGTTCTTGAAGAGCGGGTTGTAGAGCTTCGGCAGGCGGTTGAGGAAGAACATGCCGAACAGCGTCCCGAAGGCGCTGAGCAGAATGGTCATCTCGTAGCTGACCGGGAAGGCGTAGAGCGGGGTGAACAGGGGCTTGCCGCCGACCACCAGGGGGTAGTCGAACTTGTTCATGTACCAGATCATGGTCATGCCCGCGGAGAAGCCGGTCATGCCACCGCAGAACGTGAACCAGCCCACCGGCGACTTCCGGAGGCCCATCGCCTCGTCCATGCCGTGGATGGGGAACGGGGTGTGGACGTCCCACTTGGAGAAGCCGGCGTCGCGGCAAAGGATCGCCGCTTCGAAGATGTCCGCCGCGGTGCCGAACTCGGCCAGCAACGCGTGGGGTTTGAGGGGGGAGGCGCTCATCGTTGACGGCGATTAGTGGTGTCCCTTGGCACCACCGAGGGGGTGGTGCGGATCGGCCTGGGGCGTGACGCCCTTGACCTCGCTGATGGCGATGGTGGGCAGGAACCGGATGAAGAGGAGGAAGAGGGTCATGAAGAGCCCGAAGCTTCCGACGAAGGTCATGACGTCCACCCAGCTCGGGGTGAAGTAACCCCAGCTCGACGGGAGGTAGTCCCGGTGGAGCGAGGTGACGATGATGACGAAGCGCTCGAACCACATGCCGATGTTCACGAAGATCGAGACGATCCAGACGAACACCATGTTGGAGCGGAGCTTCTTGAACCAGAAGAAGTGCGGGCTGATGACGTTGCAGGTGATCATCGACCAATAGCTCCACCAGTAGGGACCGAACGCGCGGTTCTTGAACGCGTAGAGCTCGTAGGGGCTGCCGCCGTACCAGGCGATGAAGAACTCCATGCCGTACGCGTATCCGACGATGGAACCCGTCGCGAGCAGCACCTTGCACATCAGTTCGACGTGCCGGACGGTGATGACGTCGTGGAGGTTGAACAGCGAGCGGAGCGGGATCAGCAGGGTGAGAACCATGCCGAAGCCGGAGAAGATGGCACCCGCGACGAAGTACGGCGGGAAGATCGTGGTGTGCCAGCCGGGGACGACGGAGACGGCGAAGTCGAACGACACGATCGAGTGCACGGAGAGCACGAGCGGGGTGCTGAGGCCGGCGAGGAGGAGGTAGGCCTTCTCGTAGTTGCTCCAATGGCGGTTCGAGCCGGTCCAGCCGAGCGAGAACAACCCGTAGAAGAACTTTCGGAGGAAGCCCTTGGCGCGGTCACGCAGGGTGGCGAGGTCGGGGATGAGGCCGACGTACCAGAACAGGAGCGAAACCGTGCCGTAGGTGGAGACGGCGAAGACGTCCCAGAGCAGCGGCGAGCGGAACTGCGGCCAGATCTCATTGGCATTGGGCGCCGGGAAGAGATAGCCGGGCAGCAAGGCGAACCAGACACGGCCGGTGTGGAACACCGGGAAGATGCCGGCGCACGCGACGGCAAAGATCGTCATCGCCTCCGCAGCGCGATTGACCGAGGTGCGCCACTTCTGGCGCAGGAGGAAGAGCACGGCCGAGATCAGGGTTCCGGCGTGGCCGATGCCGATCCAGAAGACGAAGTTCGTGATGTCCCAGGCCCAGTCCGCGGGCTGGTTCAGACCCCAGACACCGACGCCGGTCGAAACCAGGTAGGCGATGAGGGAGAACATCATGAGCATACCGCCGAAGGAGACGACGAAGGCGGGCCACCACCACTTGGGCATCGGATTCTCACAGACGCCGGCGATGGCGTTGGTGATCCAGCCGAGGGGGCGCTCGTTGAGGACGAGCGGCTCGCGTTCGAGTTCGCGGGGGGCGTCGGCGACCTTGAGGGCCGGCGCGCCATGGGAACCGTGGGAGGCCTTGTGGGCCGCGGCGGATGCGGATGCACTAGCCATTAGACCGCTCCTTTCCCCGCGTCGACCGCGGCATGCTTTTGGCCTTCATGACCATGACTCTTGTCCTCGAACGGGGTTTCGTGGCGGAAGCGCTCGTAGTCGCGCTGGGTGTCGGGAGTGGTCCGCTTCTCGAGGGCGGCGACCGCCGGGTTCGGGTTGCGGATGCGGGCGAGATACGTGACGCGGGGGCGGGTGTCGAGGAAGCCCAGCACGGAATAGTTCCGCGGGCTGACCTTCCACTTCGAGACCTCGCTCTCCGGATCGAGCATGTTGCCGAAGCTGATCGCCTCGGCCGGACACGCCTGCTGGCAGGCGGTCTTGAAGCTGCCGTCCGGAACCGCGACCTCGGCGCTGTTCCCGGCCTTGACCTTCTGCGAGATCTTGGCCTGTTCGATGCGCTGGACGCAGAACGTGCACTTCTCCATGACACCGCGCATGCGGACGGAGACGTCGGGGTTCTTGACCAGCTTGATGATCTCCCACTCGGGCTCCGTGTTGCGGTTAACGCCCGCGGGACCCTTGTAGAGGTTGCCCAGATTGACCATGTGCTGGTCTTGGGCCGCACCGTAGTCCGACTCGCGCTTGTTGAAGTCGAACCAGTTGAAGCGACGGACCTTGTAGGGGCAGTTGTTGGCGCAATACCGCGTGCCGATGCAGCGGTTGTAGGCCATCACGTTCAGACCCTCCTCATCGTGCACGGTCGCGTTGACCGGGCAGACGCTTTCGCAGGGAGCCGCCTCGCAGTGCTGGCAGAACATCGGCTGCATCGCCATCTGAGGCTCTTCAGCCGCCTGCTCGGCGGTCACCGCGATCTCCGGATCGTGGCTGAAATAGCGGTCGATGCGCAGCCAGAG
>JAIXUV010000133.1 GCA_027483345.1 Verrucomicrobiales bacterium
CGAGAAGTCGGACGACCAGAAGCGCACCCTGGGACCCGCCGAGGCCATGGCCGCGGGCGCGAGCTGGCTGGTGGTGGGCCGCCCGATCTACGCCGCGAAGGACCCGGTCGAGGCCGCGAAGGGCATCGCGGCGATGGCGATGGGTCAGTGATTCGTCAAAGCCAAACGGCTCACCGCTCACTATCGATCCGCAGGCGCTCCAACCGTTGGAGGATCTCGGGCTCCTCCTTTGCCTCAGCCAAGGGCTTCAGTTCCCGGCGGATGTAGCTCCAATCGAGCTGCCCGGTCTGGCGGACAAGGATTTGCTCCACGTCCATCCAATCCTTGGCCCGGGAAGCGAACGCCTTCATGACCACAAGGTCCTCGGCCGAGCAGGTGCGAAGCGGGACTTCCCCAGGAAAGGTGAACAGGCTGGAACGCGCTACCGAGGACTCCTCGAATGGCAAGGCTCCCAAGGCCACGTCCAGACCCACTCCGCTTTTGGCCCGCAACAGAAGTACCCGGTTTCTCAGCGCGAACTCCACCGGGGTTTCAACCCTGGACTCAAAGTGGCCGAGCAGCTCATGGATGAACCGTTCCTCGCCCCCAAAGCCGGTGATCAGGGTGATGTCGGCGTCCGCCGTCATCCGGGGTTCGCCCCAACGCTGGAGGGCGACACCGCCGATGAAGCAGAACCTCCAGTCATTGGACTCACAAACCGCCTGAAGCTCGGCGGCCGCTGTGAAGACCGCGGTCATCGGCGGAGTTTGGAAAAGTACCTCTGCTGTTCGACAAGACCCGAGGTGGGCTTGGGGGCAAAGGGCTCCCGGGTGTAGTCGGCCGGGCCGCAAAGCAGGGCGATCGTCTTGTACGAATCCAGCTCCCTCAGCTCCTTACGCCGCAGCGCCTCCATGGCCTCGCCGGCGTCCTTCCACGTCTGCACCCAACGCTTCCCCTGGGCGATCTGCTCCGGGGTCCAGCCGGCCAGTGCGGAGGACGGTGTTTCCATTCCCCGACGCTAACGTCCCGTCGTCGGCCGGCCAAGCCCTCCAAACTTTCCTTTTGCCGGTCCACCGGCACGCCCTAGCCTCATGCCCTTTCGTATGTTCGAGCTCACCAACGAGGAGATCCGCCGGTACTCACGCCACCTAATCCTTCCCGAGGTCGGCATGGCGGGTCAGCGCAAGATCCGCAACACCTCCGTCCTCTGCATCGGCGCAGGCGGGCTCGGGTCCCCGATCGCCATGTACCTCGCCGCCGCCGGCATCGGCCGGCTTGGCATCGTCGACTTCGACACCGTCGACTACTCCAACCTCCAGCGGCAGATCCTGCACTCGGACGCCGACGTCGGCACGTCCAAGGCCGATTCCGCCAAGGCCGCGATCCACGCGCTCAACCCCAACGTCGAGGTCGACCTCCACAAGGTCCGCATCACCTCGGACAACGCCCTCGACCTCATCCGGCCCTACGACATCGTCGTCGACGGCACCGACAACTTCCCCACGCGCTACCTCACCAACGACGCCTGCGTCCTGCTGAAGAAGCCCAACGTGTACGGCTCGATCTTCCGCTTCGAGGGCCAGGCCAGCGTCTTCGCCCCGCACCTCGGCGGGCCCTGCTACCGCTGCCTCTACCCCGAGCCCCCGCCGCCGGGCATGGTCCCGAGCTGCGCCGAGGGCGGCGTGCTGGGCGTGCTTCCCGGCATCATCGGCTGCATCCAGGCCACCGAGATCCTCAAGCTCGCCCTCGGCAAGGGTTCCACGCTCATCGGCCGCCTCCTGCTCTTCAACGCCCTCGACATGAAGTTCCGCGAGCTGAAGTTGCGGAAGGATCCGAAGTGCCCGATCTGCGGTCCCAATCCGACCGTCACCCAACTCATCGACTACGAGGTGTTCTGCGGCGTCCTTCCCGAGCCGGCCAACCCCGGGTCCAATCCCGACGAGGTCACGGTCCATGACATGAAGAAGGCGCTGGAGAACCCGTCGATGGGCATCCGCGTCATCGACGTCCGGGAGGCCGACGAACACCAGATCGCCCACGTGAAGGGCGTGCCGTTGCATCCGCTGAGCACACTCCCCCAGCGCTTCACCGACCTCGACCCGAACGTGCAGTACTACATCCACTGCAAGAGCGGCGTCCGCTCCATGAAGGCCCTCCGCTTCCTGCGCGAACAGGGCTTCAAGTACGTGAAGAGCGTCAAGGGCGGCATCTCCGCCTGGGCCGACGAGATCGACCACGGCGTGGCGAAGTACTGAAGGATTTCACGGCACCCGGGTCATGGCGTACCAAGTCCGTGGCCCGGGGGTGTCGTCTGTTGCCAGTTGTCCGTTGTCCGTTGTCCGTTGTCCGTCGCCCGTTCCGGGGCTTACCCCCGCTTCAACGCTTCATCCGAAGCCCGAAGCCCGAATCTCCGAAACCATTCCCCGCCCTCCTCCGGCCGCTTCATGTTCCCGTGAGGATCCGCTGTCAGGGCCTGCTATTGGCCCGGCATCTGGCGGGAAGTGAAGACCACTCCTTCCTCCCTGCCGGCCAATTGGGCTTCGACGCTGGCGTGGCGGCGGACGAAGAACCGCTTCAGTTGGTGCGACCCGCGGTTCGGACTCGTGTCCGGCCCGCCAGGTCCGGTCGCGGTCGCGGAACCGTCCCGCCACTGGTCGGTGACCGCCTCCTCGAACTTGGCCAAACGGAGGTCCGAGTCGTCCACCAGCGCTTCCCGCACCACCGGGGCCAAGGCGTCCACACGGACCGCGAGCCTCTTCGGTTCCCAGAGCTTCCGGAAGATCTCCTCGAGCCGGGTGCGATAGAGGGAACGGAAGGATTCCACCGCGAACAGGCGCTCGAGCAGACGGTTGTCCGCCACCCAAGGCCGGGTGATCGACGCCCGCTCCTTGTCCTCGAGGCTTCCAATGAACGGAAACTCACCCCACGCCCGGTCGAGGTCCCACGGGATGAACCCGAACCGTCCCGTGGCCGGATCCAGGTACATGTGGAAGTTCTGTCCGTTGTTGAGGAAGCCGTCGTAGCTGGAGATCAGGCTGTTCACCGCGATGAACCGCGCCACCTCGTCGAGGTCGAAGAAGTCGCCCACCTTCGCCGCGAAGGCCGCGTCGTCGGCCTCGGTCACGAACCGCGCCGTCTCGATCACCCGCGCCTTCGCCGCCCCATCGAGCCCGTGCTTGCCGTCGTAGATGCGGTGGTACGCCGACCAGTCGTCGCCCAGGTGCCGGAACAACCCGTAGGTGACCGGCTTGAACAGGACGAAGCCCTCCATGCCGGGACGCGCACGCAGGAAGTTCCCGTCCACGTTCTCCACCATCACGTGCAGCCCGTGGGGACGGTTCGTCCAACGGTCCGCGACCGACACGGTCACATGGGCGAAGGTGGTCCGCGGCGCCGGCACCCCGGCCTCGCGGAAGAACTCGTAGGCCAGGGTGTCGCTGAGGCACGAGAAGTCGCCGGAAAGGTTGCCGAAGTTGAGGACCCCGACGCCGGCGACGGATTTCACCGCCGACTTCGTCAGGTCCACCTTCAGGGGCTTCTTCACGCCGCCCATGGCCCCGAGGAACGTGCCGTTGCCCTTGAACCGGACCGACGCGTCGGGGATGGCGATCCCGCCGAACTCGGCCGACGCGGTGGTCCAGTCGAGGTCCAGCCCGACCGCGCCCAACAGCCCGTTGCGGCTCGCGTTGGTGTTCATCAGCGGGATCTTGCCGTCCCGACGCCCGAAGTCGGCCTTCGCCGGAACGGCGCGGGGTTGCATCGCCTCCCACTGGGCGGACCTGAAGGCCAAGCGCATCTCCCAGACTTGGTCGGGACGGTACAACGCCGCGCCCGAATCCAGGACCGCGGCGTCACGCCGCAGCGCGGGTCGCTTGCGCCCGGCAAGTCCCGGATCGGGCCAGGGACGCTCCAACGGATCCCCATGGCGCCCGGCCGTGGCCGCCTGGAACTGGATGATCAGCGGGACGAGACGTCCGGTGGCCTGCAACCACCACACCGCCAAACCCAGGAGCACCAGCGCCGCGACGCCGCCGCCCACGATCTTGAGCACGAGGAAAAGCAGGCGCTTCCAAAGCGGTCTCCGGACCGGGGACAACGTCGCGATCGTTGGCGGAACTTCGGGTGTCACACGGCGACGCTGAACCGGAACAGAAACGAAGTCGATCCGTCACCTGAACACCCATCCGTCAGCTCCGTCCGGGTCACCGGAATCCGCGGCAATAGACCTCGTAGGCCGAGACCGGTCCGCCGAGGAAGTAGGCCACCGGCTGCATCTCGAACCGGCCGTTCCGGCCGTCGAACCGGAGCGTGACCGGCTGGTCCGGACTGTTCGGATCGTAGGCGGTGAAGCGGAAATCCCGGTCGGCCTCCGACACGTCCATGAAGACGACCGCGTGGTTCATGCGCAACCGCGGGAAGTCCACCAGGTGGACCACCGGTGCACGGCCTTCGCGCACGCCCTGGGCCAACGCCTCGGCCTCGCGCCGTTGGCCTTCGCGTCCGAACGGCAGGATCATCCGCCAGTGTCCGCGTTGCACGTAGCTGTGCCAGGCGGCGCCGCACTCCTCCTGGAAGACGCGCGGCCAGACGGCGCTGAATCCGTGAAGTCCCGGATGGCCCGGGATGCGGATCCGTTCCGCCGGCGCGCTCGCGGTCCGGGGACTCCTTGAGACCACCCGTCGGACCAACCGCCGGGCTTCGTCCGCGTCCGGCGCCGGACCGTTGGGATCGAACGTGGCGTGCAGGTGGAACTGCTTCACCGTCCGCGCGAGGACGAAGCAGCGGAGCGCATAAGTCGGAGGCGGATCGCGTCGCACCGAACGCTGCGTGCCGGCGACGGGATCGATCTCGTACACCCAGTGCGTCTCGTTGGTGATGGCCAGGGTGTCGCGGGGGAAAAGCAGCGGACCCGGACCGGCCGGGCCCCGATGGGCGCATCCCGCGGCGAGGAGCAGCAGGAGTCCCAGGAGGGATCCCGCCAACCCGCGCGCTCGCCATGGAAGGGGGATTCGCACTTGCGTCGGGACGCTATCGACGGGCAAAGAGCGTCCGCAATGCTGGAGAATCGATGGCGCGAGACCGCCCGGAGGAATGCCACGAGGTTGGCGGTCCACGACGCCACCTCGGGCCGTTCCTGGACCTTCTCCGAACTCGAGGCCGAAGCCGACGCCGCGCCCGCATCCGCATCCGAAGGACTTTCCCACCCGCAGGGCCGTGACGTCGGCTTCCTCCTCGCGGTGCTCCGGGCGTGGCGCGCGGGGCTCCCGATCTGCCCCCTCGAACCCGGACATTCCGCCCCCGTTCTGCCCCGTCCGATCCCCGGCTTCTCCCTGTTCAAGCTCACCTCGGGTTCCACCGGCACCCCCAGGGTCGTCGCCCTCGACGACGCCCAGGTCGCCGCCGACGCCGACCAGATCGTCCGCACCATGGGTCTGCGGCCCGAATGGCCCAACCTCGGCGTCCTCTCGTTGGCGCACAGCTACGGATTCTCGAACCTGGTGACCCCACTCCTGCTGCACGGGATCCCCCTGGTGCTCGTCGATTCCCCGCTCCCACGATCGGTCGCCGCGGCGGCCGCCCCATGGGAATCGATCACCCTTCCCGCGGTCCCGGCCTTGTGGCGCTCATGGCACGAGGCCGATCTCATCCCGCGCCAGGTGCGCCTGGCCGTTTCCGCCGGTGCGCCGCTGCCGCTGCCCCTGGAACAGGAGGTCTTCGAACGGCACGGCCTCAAGATCCACAACTTCCTCGGTGCCTCCGAATGCGGCGGGATCGCCTTCGACCGATCCGATGTCCCCCGGACCGATCCCACCTGCGTCGGCCTGCCCCTCGAGGGCGTGGAGGCGTCGGTGGACGAGGACGGCACGCTGGTCGTCCGCGGCCCGGCCGTGGCCTCCACCTACTGGCCCGAACCCGATCCCCGCCTCGCGGACGGCACCTACCGCTCTTCCGACCTCGTCCACCGCGACGACGAGGGACGTCTCTGGCTCCGCGGACGTGTGGGCGACGTCATCAACGTGGCCGGGCGCAAGGTGTTCCCGGGTGCCGTGGAACAGGCCGCGCTCCGGCATCCTGCGGTGCTGGATTGCCTCGCCTTCGGGGTGCCCGATTCCACGGGCCGGGGCGAGGCCGTGGGATTGGTGTACAGCACCCGGGAACCGATCGAGGACTCGGACCTGCGTACGTTCCTGTCGTCGAACCTGTCCGCCTGGGAAGTTCCACGGCGTTGGTGGCACCGGCCGGCGCTCGGAGCGGACGGCCGCGGCAAGCGCCCGCGTCACGTCTGGCGGGCGATGCTGTTGGGAGAGGGCTGATCCTCCCAATCGGGGCGAAGAGGAATCTCACCCGACAACGCAACGGTTCCCTTCCGGTTCCTTTGCGGCTTTGCGCCTTCGCGTGAAGCTCCCCTTTCGTAGCAGTCCGACCAAGCCGGTCTCAGACCACGTCGCCGGCCAAGGTCAGTTCGCACCGCAAGATGAGGCGTCCGTCCACCCAGGCCGATCCCGCGACCTGCACGAGGCCGCCCATCCGGCCCGACACCGTCGCCTCGAGCCTCACCGTCTCGCCGGGCCGCGCGGTGCCCTGGATCTTCGCGGCCCGGATGCCGGCGAGCTTGAGACCCGCGAGTGGAACGACCGCGGGATCCGACTGGGCGACGACCCCGCCCAACTGCGCCACCGCCTCGACCAGCAGGACGCCGGGCAGGATCGGTTCACCGGGAAAATGCCCGCGCAGGAAGACGGCGTCTTCCGGCAACCGGTATTGGCCGGTACCCGAGCGGCCGGGATCCAAGGAAAGGAGCGCGTCCACGAACCGGAACTCCGGCCCATGCGGCAACGCGGCCAGCGCCGCGACGAGGTCGGCGCTCACAATCCGCCTCCCCGGGTTTCGGTCTTCCAGCCTTCGGGAACCTCGGTGCGGAAGCGCGCGGGATCGACGGGGGCGTTGGTGATCATGGCGGAGAACTCGGAGCGCAGACGCGAGCCGTCGGCGAAGGTCATCTCGGTGGCCAGCAACCGCCAGTCGCCCAGGCCCAGGTCCACGGAGACACCCGGCATCATCCGTCGGGCGGCCGCGGCGCGCGGGCGCAGGCGCAGGATGGTGGCCGTGGCGTTGGTCCGGACCTCGAGCACGTCGAACCGCGCGCGGAACTCCGCCGCGTCGCGCGGGAAGCCGACGTCCAGCAGTCCCAGCAACTCCTTCACCGGGCCTTCCGCGGCCGGGTCGAGCCGATGTCGTTCCGCGCGGCGCAGGCCGGGTGAGAGCACCAGCAGGTCCTCGCCGGAACGCACCGCGACGGACCGCGGAGGTTCGCCGAGTTCCCAGCGGAACCGGCCCGGGGTGGCGAACCAGACGTGTCCAGTCGAGACCAGCGGCTGGCGCAGCGCCTTGAGATGCCGGGTCTGGACCACCCGGGCCTCCAGGGTGGCCAGGTTCCCGGTCGCCTTGAGCCAGGCGTCGAGCACCGCGTCGGAGGCGGAGACCTCCGCGCCCGAAAGCCGAAGCGACGACAGCAGCACGCCCAGCAGCAGCAGGGTGAGTCCCGCGCCGGAGACGGATTCGTGGAGACGTCGGATCATCGTGGCGGCTCTTTCCACACCGGGATGAAGTGGAACCATTGGTCGGGAAACTGGCGCAGGGCCGGTTCGAAGACACGCAGGATCCGGCCCGTGAGTTCCTGGCGGGCAGCGCGGTTGCCGAGCGACGCGCGGTCGTACTCGACCGGTTCCAACGCGTGCGCCCGGTGGCCGCGGCCTTCGCGCACGACGTACACCGGCAGGATCCGGCAGCCGGTGGCTCGGGCAAGTTCGGCGGCGGCGACGCTGGCCAGGAAGGGGCGTCCGAACAACGTCACCTCGACGCCGGTTCCGGCCACAGGTCGGTCCACGAGCAAGGCCACCACCCCGCCCTCCTGGAGTCGCCGGATGACGCCGACGAACCCGAACGGATCCGAACCCACGACGAGAGTATCGACGCCGAATCGCGCCCTCGCCGCGGCGCGGGCGGCCGTGAGCCGGGGATCCGGTTCCTCCGCGCTCAGCACCAGCGGCCTCACCCCGAAGCCGGCAAGCAGTGGGCCACCCAGCTCCCAATTCCCGAGATGCGGGGTGACGAGGAGGATGCCCCGGCCTTCCGCCCGGGCCTTCTCGAAGGCGACCCAGTCCCCGGATGTCTTGAGCGGGCCACCGTCATCGGCTCCCGATTCCAGTCTCCAGAGGTGGACCAGCTTCTCGGCGAACTCGGCGTAGCAACGCCACGCGGCACGGTCGGCGGCGCGGGCGTCATCCCCGAACAACGGCAGGAGATTGGCCGCGACGAGACGTCTCCGCTCCGGTCGCAGGGCCGCATGAAGCCGGCCCAGCACACGGGCCGGACCGACGAGGAGGCGGCATGGGACGCAACGGACCAACGCGCTGGCCAAGGCCCAGGCCCCTCCGCCGTAGAGCGCCGAGGGACCCGCCGCGGAACCGTCGCCAGCCGCAGGTCCCGCCCACCGCAGCCACCAGCCCGGGAGGAGCAGGAGCATCACGGCCATCACGCAGAGGACGCCGCCGGCGCAGACGAGGTCGAGCGAGGCGAGTCCGGCGTTGCTGCTCCAGGCCAACGACCCGAATCCGGCGACGTTCGCCCCGGCACACAACAGCAATGCCCGCCCGGTCGAACGCCGCATGGCGCGCAGGTCGCCCTGATGGCGGCGCAGCGCGAGTTGGACATGGATCGCGGAGTCGACGGACGTGCCCAGCAACAGCGGCACCGCGACCAGGTTGAGGAGGTTCCAGGAGGCGCCGAGCAGGCTCATCAAGGCAATCAGGACGAAGAAGCTCAGGGACAACGCCGCGAGGGCGAGCAGCACCTCGATCCAACGCCGGAAGGCCAGCCAAAGGCATCCGGCCAACACCACGCCGATCGCCGCGGTCAGCCACGCCACGCGTCCGCGGACCCTCCCCAGCAGATCCGGCCCGATGCGGTCCCACCCGGCCACCGCGACGCCCGGGGGCAGCCCCGTCAGCGTCACGCCTTCCGAAGCCGACTCGACCGTGGCCAATCCGACCCAGGAACCGTCCGGACGCCGGGCCCCGAACAGTCCGGCGAGCCAACGGGCACCTTCGTTGTCCGGCCAGAGGGGAACCCCGGCCGACTCCCAACGGCGCCAGACGTCGGAGACGCCCCGCACGAGTCCTCCCGCGGCATCGGCGAACCCCGACGCTTCCAGGGTCTTCGGCAACAGGGCGGCACGCTCCGACAGCGGACGGAGGAGGTCTCGGTTCGAGGAGGCCGCGGCGGGATCGGGCCAGAACGCGGACGGTGTCCGGAAGGATTCGATCCGGCCTTCGGCCTTGAGGCGTTCCAGCGCCGGACGCAGGGACGTCATCCGATCCCGGACCTCCACCGGGTCCCGGCCGTCCACCAGCAGCCAGGAGGTGACGCGGTTGCCGCCGAGACGTTCCTGCATGTGGGCCATCGCCTCGTAGGCGGGGCTCCGTCGGGGACGCAGCGGCGCCGCACCGCCTTCGGTCCGCGGCCAACCCTTCGCGAACAGGATCGCGGTGCAGGCCGAGACCACGATCACGGTGGCGACCGCAGCCCACCTTCCCGCAGCCGCGTCGGGTTGGGCTGGTGCGGGCGTCCCGTTCGAAGCCGGCGGTGTCGAGGCATGGACCCGAGGAAGGAACCAGAACAGCATCACCGCCGCGCCGACCGCGAGGCCGATGGCGGTCAGGTATCCCAACTCGGCAAGCCCCGGCAGGCCGGCGAATCCCAGGGAAAGGAACGTCCCGGCCGTCGTGACCGCGGACCAGGCGATCCCGGGAAGCACCTCGCCGCGCAACTCCGCCAGGCTCCGACCGGGATTCGCCCGCAGCTCCTGGTAGCCCACGAGACCGTAGTCGACCACCAGCCCCATCATCACGGCGCCGAAGCCGCAGCTGATGACGTTCAACGTCCCCAGCACCAGGCCACCGAGGGCCAGGGTCGCCACGAAGGTGAGTCCGAGGCCCGCGAGCAGGAGGCCCAACGGGCGCAGCGAGCGGTGGCTGAACCAGAAGAGGAGCGCGATGGCCGCCACCGTGGCGCCGAGCGAGGATTGCAGGTCGCCTTCCATCCCGTTGGCGACCTCGGTGAGGAAGGCGGGACCGCCGGTGTAGGCGACCTGGAGACGCACGCCGGGATTCGCGGACCGGAACCGCGCTTCCACCGCGGCGATCCGCTGCCGCACCCGCTCCAGCCAAAGCGTCGCCTCGCGATAGGGCATCGCCGGACGGACCGGTTCCACCAGAACGATCCGGAACGAGCCCGTGGCGTCGGCGAAACCGGCATCCTCGCCGTCGCCGCCGGAGTGACCGCCTTGGATGGCGCCGGGGAACGACAGGAGACCGGCGGGATCGTAGCCGGCGCGGGCGATGTCCATCGGATCGAGCGAGGTGGCCATCCGTTCCCGGACCCCGGCCAATTCCTCCGCGAACCTCCGCGGCTCCCAGCGTTCCATCAACGCCAGCAGTTCCGAACGGGGCCGCTGCATCCACATCCAGGCCACGTTCTCCGCGAGGGAATCGCGGAACGGCGCACGCCAGCGGGCGCCGGCGACGAGGTCCGGGGCCGACCGCAGGTCGACCGCGAGCGCCTCGGCGAAGGCCGCGAGGTGATCCGGCGCCTCGGACTCGAGTGTCACCACCAGCTCGCGCGATCCCGGGAAGAGCCGCTGGTGGTCGCGCAGGGCGGCGATCGAAGGGACGTCGGACGGCAGAAGCGCCAGCGGTTCCGTGTCGAAGCGGAGACGGAACAGTCCCGCGAGGACCACCGCCAACACCGGCAACCACAGCCAACCGCGCCTCACGGCGCCACCTCCAGGCGTTCGCCGGTTTCCGGCCGTTCGAGGATCCAGCCTCCCTGTTCCGACGCCACGACCTTCCAGCCTTCCGGCGCCTCCGGCAGTTCCTCCGGCGCGGTCGCCCGGAACCAGACGATCGACCTGGGTGCCGCCCCACGCCCCGCGGCGGACGCGGAGCGGAACGGGGAACGGATCTCCCAACCCGACGGACCGGATCGGGCCACGACCACGGGGACACCCTGCTTCGCGAACTGCACCAGCCGCGAGCCGTCCGTGTACCGCGCGACCAACAGCTCACCAGCCAACTCCGGCGAATCCGACGCAGGCCTCCACGCCGCCGACATCTCCGTGATCGTCCATCCCGGCGACGTCAGGTCCCAGGGGGGAAGTCGGCGGCCCGGGAAGGCGCATCCGGCGAGGAGGAGGGCAAGTCCCAGCACGGGCCATCCGGGGACCGCGGAACGTCCGGCGTTCATGCGGCGGGAGCGAAGGAGAAGCGGGGCACCAGCGGGAACCGCGCCTGGAGCCGGACCAACCGGAAGAACAGCCACATGCGCCAACGCAGTTTCCAGCCGCCCTCCAGTTCCCCGGCGAGGACCGCGTTCACCGCGGCCGCGAGGTCCAGCTTCGCCCGGGGCTCCAGGAAGAGCTCCATGAACGGCTGCGTGTAGAAGCCGTCGACCATCTCCTGGTAGATCGAAAGGGCCGAACGGATGCGCGTCTCGTACACGGCGAACGCCGCGGCGCCGTCGTCCCCGGCCCGGATCGAGTCCCGCACCGCACGCGCCGCCGCACGCGCGGAGAACATCGCGAGGAAGACGCCGCTGGAGAAGATCGGGTCGATGAAGCCCGCGGCGTCGCCGACCCGGACGCAGCGCGGACTCCAGAAGCGGGTGTTGCGGTAGCTGAAGTCGCTGGTGACATGCACCGCAGACTCCCGCCGCGCCGACCGCAGCCTCTCCGCCACCGGCGGGCTTTCGGCGACGAGGCGTCCGAGCAGCGCCTCGCCGGTCTCGCCGGACGCGGCGAAGTCGTCGCGGTCCATCACGACGCCCACGCTCACACGGCCGGAGCCGCCTTCGTCGACCCGCAGCGGGATGAGCCAGAACCAGTGGCGTTCCTGGCGGACGATGACGGTGTCGCCGCCCTTGGTCCCGGGATCCAGCTGGACTCCCTCGAAGTGCGCGAAGACCGCGACCTTGCGCAGCTTGGGGTTCATCACCTTCACCCCCTCCTGGTTCCCGGTGAGGTTGCCGCGTCCGGAGGCGTCGACCAGGAACCGGCCGCGGTGGGTCTCGCCGTCGGAGGTCCGGACGCTGACGCCGTCGGCGTCCGTGGCGACCGACTCGACCGCGACGCCCTCACGGACCTCCGCACCGCACTCGGCGGCGTGTCGGAGGAGGATCTCGTCGAAGCGGGAGCGTTCGACCTGATAGGCCTCGCCATGGCGGGTGAAACGGCCGTTGCGGAAGACGAAGGACGTCCCCTTCGCGCCGTTGCCGAGGTGGAACTGCGCGCCCCGCTTCACGGGGAATCCGGCCGCGGCGAGCTTCGGCCCGAGGCCCAGTTCGTCGAAGATCTCCGTGTTGTAAGGCAACAGCGACTCGCCGACGTGGAACCGCGGGAAACGCTCGCGTTCCAGCACCAGCACGGGGTGCCCGGAACGGGCGAGGAGCGTGGCCGCGCAGCTCCCGGCGGGGCCGCCGCCGATCACGACGACGTCATGGACATTCATGTCCTCAGCCCCGCCTCCCGCCGGGTCCACCTGCGGACCCGCGCGAAGAACCATCCGAAGAAGGCGAGTCCGCACACGTTGACCCCCATCGAGTAGCCCAGCTTGTAGGGACGTCCCTCGTTGCGTTCGGCGTAGACGGTCTGGTCGCGGCCGGCGAGCAGGGTCGGCCAAGCCAACGGCATGAGCGCACCGTGGAGCAGCCCGCGTCCGAAGCCCGGCGGGGTCGCGATCCGCGAGTCCCAACGCATCGCCGCCGAGGAGCCCGTGCCCACGGCGAGCGCAACCAGGACCGTGGCCGCACCACGACGGATCCATGGGATCCAACGTGGTCCTCCCGCGGTTGGGGCCGGCTCATCTTGTGGCGCATCGGGCATTCTGTTTGTGTTCCGACGATGTTTTTGAGCGAGCGTAGCGCGCAAGCCGAATACTTCGACGCGCCCGAGCGGACCGCGTCGGAGCTGCGGGCCCACTACGCCTGGCTGCAGCGGATCAACCGCATCACCCACTTCGAGCGCCCGTTCCGTGTATGGCTGCCGCGCCTGCTGCCGGAGTCCACCTGCCGCTCGATGTCGGTGCTCGACATCGGTGCGGGCGAAGGCGAGCTCGGCCGGACGCTCACCGCATGGGCCGCGGGACGGGGCTGGGAATGGCGGTTCACCGACCTCGACCTCTCCGCGCATGCCTGCAACCGCAATCCCAACCTCCGCGTGACGGTCGGCTCGGCCACGCTGCTCCCCTTCCCGGACGGCCACTTCGACGCGGTCATCGCCTCGACCATGACCCACCACCTCGGCTCCGAGGAGGACGTGGTCCGGCATTTCCAGGAGGCGGCGCGGGTCTCGCGGGGCGCGGTGCTGATCTGCGACATGCAGCGCAGCGTGCTGTTCCTCGCGATGCTCTGGGCGTTGCTGCGGGCCTGCCGGGCGCCGCGGGAGTTCCGCAACGACGGACTGCTCTCCGTCCGACGCGGCTGGCGCGCCGCCGAGTGGCGTCGTCTGGCGAAGGAGGCCGGACTGGATTCGGCCCGGGTCTGGACGGAGCATTCCGCCCACATCCTGCTCTCCTACCGGCGTCCGTCCTGAGCGGACCGGGTCCGGAGATACCACCGGAACCACCGCGCCGTGTCGCGCAACGGCGAGATCTTGCTCCGCTCCCCGCCATAGCGCACCCGGACCGGGACGAAGGCCATCGGATGTCCCGCCCGCGCGAAGGCCACGGTCATCTCGGACTCGATCTCGTATCCGCGACAACGGAGCGCGAGGGCTTCCAGGGAAGGCAGGTGCACCAGGCGGTAGCCGCACTGCGAGTCCGGCACCTCGAGCCCGGCCAATGCCGAGATGCGCCGGCTCATCCAACGGTTGGTCCAACGGCGCACCACGGGCATCGCCCGCGAACCCGGCATGCGGTTCCCCACCACCAGTCGGGCCCCCGTCTCCGCCGCCGCGATGAAGGCCGGGGCCTCCGCGGGATCGTGCTGGCCGTCGCCGTCCAGCATCAGCATCCACTCGCCTCCCAGCTCGCGCGCACGTCGCCATCCGGCGGCCAGCGCGGCCCCCTTGCCGAGCGGCCTCGAATGGCGCAGGACCGTCGCCCCCGACGAGCCGGCCTCCGCGGCGGTGCCGTCCGAGGAGCCGTCGTCCACCACCAGGATCCGCGACACGGTCCCCGAGAGCCCGCGGACGACCGCGCCGACGCGGCCGGCCTCGTCGAGGCACGGGATCACGGCGATGGTCAGGTCGCGGACGCGGGACACGCCGGAGCCTCCCGGCTGCGGCCCGCGGCTGTCGAGCCCTCTCCTCGGACGGCGATTCCAGAGGAGCCCGACCTTGCACCCATGGGGATGCACACAGTATCTCCGGATGGTGCATCGACGCTGGTTTCCCGCCGCCGAGGATCTCGAGGCCTCAGGAGAGGCCCAGGAGCTCCTCCACGCCCGGGCGGCCGCGTCCGCCCGGGCTGGCTTCGGCCGCTCCGTGTTCGTGAGGGGCGTCGTCGAGGTCTCGAACTTCTGCCGCGAGAACTGCCACTACTGCGGCATGCGGCGCGACAACCGGACGCTCGGACGCTACCGCGCGACCCACGACGCCCTCGCCGAACTGCTCGTCCACCACCGTCCGGCCAGCATCACCGACATCAACATCCAGGCCGGCGAGGACCCGGTCGCGGCCCGCGAGGTGGTGTTGCCGCTGGTGCGGACGCTCCGCAGGGAGACGCCGCTCGGGATCAGCGTCTGCCTGGGAACGCTTTCCGCCGACATCACCGACGCGTTGTCCGAGGCCGGGGCCTCGACCTACATCATCAAGTTCGAGCTGGCCGACCCGGAGCGCTACCGCGCGCTCCAGGCGCCGGGCACGCTGGAGGAACGCGTCGCCCACATCCGCTGGCTCGCGGAACGCGGATGGAAGGTCAGCTCGGGCTTCATCTGCGGGCTTCCCGGCATGGACGCCGATGCGGCCTTGGGCAACTTCCGTCTGGCCGAGTCGCTGCCCCTGATCGGCTGCAGCGTGAGTCCGTTCGTGCCCGGCGAATCGACGCCGCTGACGGCCGCACCGGCCGCCGGCATCGGGCAGACCCTGAACGCCATGGCCGCGTTGCGGCTGATGCGTCCGGACTGGGTGATCCCCGCGGTGAGCGCGCTGAACATCGCCGGACCCGGCACCGGGTACCGCCGCGGCCTCGCGACCGGCGCCAACCTCTGCACGATCAACCTCACCCCGGACGGCGAGCGCGAGAACTACCTGCTGTACCGCCGGGACCGGTTCATCATGAACGAGGAACGGATCCTTGCCGCGATCTCCGACGAGGGTCTCGAGGTCTCGAAGGTCCGCCTCGCCGATCACCTCGCCACGGCGGCGGGCTGAACCGGCACCTCCGACGTCGGCGCCTCGGCCCCGCGCCCGAACCAGGTCCGCCATCCTTCACACAACTCCAGGCGCAGCCAATCCGCCACGGCCCCGAGCACCGGCTTGCCGGTCGAGTTGTCGGGCAGGAATCCGTTCAGCAGATAGCGGTGCCCGTCGTTGTGGCGTCCGAAGGTCCCGCGCCTGCGGCGTTCGTCCGCGATCCGGGCGAGTCGCCGGTTGTAGATGGACATGAGCCGGTAGGGGATTTCCGACGTCGGCAGGCTGAACACGGGGTTGCGGTAGGCCGGGGCCCCGTCCCGCAACGGCTGGGAAACCACTCCCATGTAGTAGAGTCCGAGGTCGAGGCGGAACCCGATCTGCAGGAGCTCGAAGTCGCCCATCCACGCGTACTTGTCCCGGTACACGGCGTCGAACCAGCGCCGATAGCTGATTTCGAAGTCGTGGTTGTGCGCCGCCACCAGGGGTTCCACCGGCTCGCCGTCGAGGGACTTCGTCACCAGCTCCACGGCGCGGGTCACGGTGTAGCCCAGCCAGTCCATGCCCGGGCTGTAGAACGGATCGATGAAGCCCGCGGCGTCGCCCGCGAGAACCACGCCGTCCGCCGCGGTGCGCTCGCACCGGTAGGCGAGGTTGGCCCGCCAGCGGACGTCGCCCTCGACCGGCTGCGCGTCCCGCAGGAGTTCCGCGGCGACCGGATGGGCGCACAGGAAGGATTTGAGACGGCGGCCCAGGGAGTCGCTTCCGCCGGGCCAGGCGACGCGGCGCTGGTCGAAGACGACCCCGACCGAGGTGTCGCCGCCCTTCAACGGGATGAACCAGGCCCACCAGCCGTCGCCGACGATGTGGTTCGTGGCCGTGTTCCGGATGCCGTGGCAGACGCGGCTCCACTCGGGAAAACGCTTCGAGAAATCCAGGCCGTCCCAGTCGGCGACGCCGGTCCAGCGGGCCCAGCAGGCGGTGGTGGGATGCTCCCGGTTGGTGCGGAGCCAACCCATCCGACGGGCCATGAGCGCGGTGAAGCCGGTGGCGTCCACCACCCAGCGGCCCTCGAGTTCCACGACGCCGTCCGCGCCTTCGACGGAGACCTTCTGCATCCCGCCCGGGACGGGTTCGACGTCGCGGACCTTGGCCGGACGGAACAGCGTCGCGCCCTCGGCCACCGCCCTCCGGAGCACCTCCTCGTCGATGACGCTCCGGTCGACCTGCCACGCCGGCAGCCGGGAAAGGTAGCGTCCGCCCAGCTCGCTGGAATCCGTGAGGCCCGCAGTCCGGCCGTTGGCGAACCAGAAGCGCATCCCGTGCTTGGGCAACTGGGTCTCGTTGAGGAACGAGGTCAGCCCGAGGACGCGTCCGAGGAAGAAGGCGCTGACCTCGACCGTGGATTCCCCGACGCGGCGCGGGAAGGAGGTGGACTTCTCGACGATGGCGATGCGGAGCCCGGGCCGCTGCCGTTTCAGCAGCAGCGCTGCGGCCGCCCCGGCCAGGGAACCTCCGAGGATCACGACGTCGAAGCGTTGGGACTGCACGCGCCGGATTCCGGGGCCGTGGGGGACCGGATTCAAGCAGCAAGGGGACGTCCCCGCCTTCCGCCGGGTTCCCGCGCCGGTTTGACTCCCGTCGGACGGGTCATAGCCTCCGCACGCCGATGCTCTTCCCCTTCCAACGCCGATCCGAGGTTCCGGTCCGCGTGGCGGTGACCGGAGTGGGCATCGTGACCGCGTTGGGCTGCGGCCGTGCGGTCAACGCCGAGGGATTCCGGAAGGGTCGCACGGCCTTCCGCGAGGTCCGGGGATTCGACGTGACCCGGCAGCGCGCCAGGTCCGCGGCCGAGGTCGACCTCCCGGAACGGCTGCCCTCGACCGCCCTGGGAAGCCGGCAGGAAGGCCGTATGGACCGTGCCGGCCGGATGCTGCTCATCGCCGCCGAGGAGGCGTGGTCGCAGGCCGCCTGGCCCGAGGGGCTCGAGGGGCTTCCACTCGTGCTGGGCACGACCAGCGGCGGCATGGCCCTGGGTGAGGAGTTCTTCCGGCGCAGTTCCAGGAACCCGGCGATGCTCCGCGGCCAGGCGTCACGGGTGGTCCACTACCAACCGCAGCGGCAGGCCCTCGACCTGATGGCCGCCTTCGGGTTCCGGGGTCCGACCACGCTCATCGCCAACGCCTGCGCCTCGGGAAGCAACGCGGTCGGCGAAGCCTTCGAATGGATCCGGTCCGGCCGCGTGGAACGGGTGCTCACGGGCGGCTATGACGCGCTGAGCCAACTGGTCTTCGCCGGGTTCGACTCCCTGCAGGCGCTCAGCACCACGACCTGCCGCCCGTTCGACGCCGCCCGCGACGGCCTGGCGTTGGGCGAGGGGGCCGCGGTGCTGGCCCTGGAATCGTTCGAGTCCGCACAGGCCCGCGGCGCGGTGATCCTCGCCGAGGTGGCCGGTTACGGCGCGGCCACGGACCGCCACCACCTCACGCAGCCGCATCCGGCCGGCGACGCCGCCCTGGCCACCATGACCGCGGCCTGCCAACAGGCCGGGATCGGCCCGGCCGACGTCGGCTACCTCAACGCCCACGGCACTGGGACGCCGTTGAACGACTCCGCCGAGGCGGCCGCGATCACGCGTTGGGCCGGCGTATCCGCGGCGCAGGTCCCGGTCAGCTCCACCAAGGGTTGCGTCGGACATCTGCTCGGAGCCGCCGGAGCCGTGGAGGCGGCGGTGTGCACGATGGCCCTCCACGGAGGCTGGCTGCCGCCCGGACGCGGCGTCGCCTCGCCGGATCCGGCCTGCCGGTTCCCGATCCTCGCCGGTCCGCAGGACCTCCGCGTCGAATACATGCTGAGCAACTCCTTCGGCTTCGGCGGCGCCAACGCGAGCCTCGTGCTGAGGAGGTCCCCGTGAGCCGCGTCTTCGTCCACGGCTGCGGCGTGGTCTCCCCCGCCGGATGGGGCGTGGAACCGTTCAACGAACTTCTCGCGGGGCGAAGGGACGTCACGGCCTCCCGGCTCGAACGTCCGGACGGCCGCGCGCTGTCCGTCCTGCGCGTGCCGCCGCCGCCGGCGCGATTCCCCTGGATGGGGCATCCCCGGCTCCGGCGCTCCAGCCCCGTCTCCCACCACACCGTCGCCGCCGCGCTCGAGGCCCTGGGCCCGGCCGCCCCGCAGGCGCCGGGAACCGGGATCCTGCTCTGCGTGCACGGTGGCAGTGTCCAGTATTCAAGACGGTTCTTCGCCGAGGCGTTGGCGGATCCCTCGACCGCGAGCCCGATGCTGTTCCCGGAGACCGTCTTCAACGCCCCCGCCTCCCACCTCGCGGCGGTGCTGGGAACGGAGGCCCGCAACGACACCCACGTGGGCGACCAGTCCGGCTTCCTCGCGGGACTCGCCGTCGCCGCGGACTGGCTGGGACGCGGCGTCGTCGGCTCCTGCCTCGTGGTGTCCGCCGAGGAGGCGGATTGGACCACGGCCGAGGCCTACCGGCTGTTCTCCCGCGGCCGACACATCGCCGAGGGATCCGCCGCCATCCTCCTCCGCAAGGAACCGGGTCCGGTCGAACTGACCGCGATCACCGATCCCCTGCCCCACTCGGCGGGACGCGACCCGGAACGCGATTTCCGGCGCCTCCAGGCGGAACTCGGTCCGGTTGACCACCTCGCGACCCACGGTTTTCCAGGCCGATCGGAAGGCGTCGAATCGCGGTTGGGCGATGGACTGGGCGCCGCGGGTGGATGGACCTGTGTGTCCGCCATCGAGGCCATTCTCAAGGGCGACGCCGAAACCGCCGCGGCCCTCGTCTGCGGGGCGAACCTCCAGTCCCTCGGCGCACGGTTCCGCCGGGTGCCCGCCGGCGACTTGCCGCTTCAGGCCGCGGCTCCGCGGTGATCTCCTCCCCCTCCATGCAGGTCTGCCTCGTCACCGGCGCCAACGGCGCGCTCGGGATCGCCATCGCCCGCGCGCTCCTCGCCAGCCCCGCCGCACCGCGGGTCTGGCTCGGGATCCGCAACCGGCGCCAGAACGCCGACGCCCTCGCCGCCGAGTTCCCCGACCGGGTCCGGACCGTGGCCTTGGAGGTCTCCGACCGCGCGGCATGGAACCGGGCGGTCACGGAAATCGAGGTGACGGACGGACGGCTCGACGTGCTCGTGAACAACGCCGGGGAGTCCGAGGACGGCCTCCTGGCCACGATGCCCGTGGAGTCCTGGACCCGGGTGATCTCGTCCAACCTCGACGGCGTGTTCCATGGCTGCCAGGCCGTGTTGGGCGGGATGATCAGCCGCCGCCAAGGCCGGATCGTGAACATCGCCTCGCTCAGCGCGCTGCTCGCGCCGCCGGGCCAGGCCAACTACGCCGCGGCGAAGGCCGGCGTGGTCGGTCTCACCCATTCGCTGGCCAAGGAGGTGGCCCGGCTGGGCATCACGGTGAACGCCGTCTGCCCGGGCTTCATCGACACCGAGGCGCTCTCGCACATGGCCCCGGAGCGGCGTCATGCGGCGGTGGCCTCGGTTCCCATGCGCCGTTTCGGCAGGCCCGATGAGGTCGCGTCCGTGGTGCGGTTCCTCGCCGGACCCGAGGCCTCCTATGTCACCGGCGCCGAGATCAAGGTCGACGGCGGTATCCTTTGAACCGGCCCGCCGTTCCGGATATACCGCCGCGACTGCCATGGACGAAACCGCCCTCCGCAACGAGATCCGGTCGATGCTGGTCGAGACGCTGATGCTCCCGATCCCGGCCGGGGAGATCACGGACGAACGCCCGCTGTTCGGTCCGGAGGGCCTCGGCCTCGACTCCGTGGACGCCCTGCAGCTGGTGGTGGCCCTCGACAAGAAGTACGGCGTCAAGGTCACCGACCGCGAGGTCGCCACGCGGGTGCTTGGCAGCGTGTCGGCGATGGCCAGGGCCGTGGCCGAGAAGGCTTCCGGACCCGCGGCCTGAGTCGCGCCCCGAATCCGACCACCGGGGACTTGCCCCGGGACCGCTTCCGCGTGGAAGTTCGGGCGTGCGTTTCCCCCGACCGATCCCCCGCAGCGGCCTCGCCGGCCTGGCCGGCCTCCTGGGAACCTTCGCGGCCCTCGCGGCGGAACCCACTCCCGAGGCCATCCGCCAACTCCCGCCGGCCGCGACCCGGAAGGTCGACTTCATCCGGGACGTCCAGCCCATCCTCGACGCGAGCTGCGTGAAGTGCCACGGACGGGGCAAGTCCAATGGAGGCTGGCGCCTCGACACCCGCGCGGACGTCCTCGGCACCGCCGACTCCGGTCCGGCGGTGGTCCTCGGTTCCAGCGAACGCAGCCACCTCGTCCACCTCGTCGCCGGCACCGATCCGGATTCGGTCATGCCCGAGAAGGGAAAGCGCCTCACCCCCGAGGAGGTGGGGATCCTCCGCGCATGGATCGACCAGGGACTCGGATGGGACGCGTCCGTGACCTTCGCCAAGCCCCCGGTGCGGAACCTCGATCCCCGGATGCCGGAACTGCCCAAGGGTGGGGCGAAGCATCCGTTGGACCGCTTTCTCGAAGCCTACGGACGCCAGCGGAACTGGACGCCGCCGAAGCCGGTGGAGGACCGCCTCTTCGCCCGGCGGGTCTACCTGGACACCGTCGGGATGCTGCCCAGCGCCGAGGAGCTCGACGCCTTCCAGCGCAGCCGTTCCCCGGACAAGCGCGCCCAGCTCGTGCGGACCCTGCTGTCCGACCGGCAACGCTACGCGCAGCACTGGTTGACCTTCTGGAACGACCTCCTCCGGAACGACTACAAGGGCACGGGCTACATCGACGGCGGACGCAAGCAGATCAGCCGCTGGCTCTACACGGCGCTGCGCGACAACACGCCGTACGACCGCTTCGTCCGCGAACTGGTCGATCCCGGCGAGGGCAGCGAGGGCTTCACCAAGGGCATCGTGTGGCGCGGCACCGTGAACGCCTCGATGACCCCCTCGATGCAGGCGGCGCAGAACATCGGCCAGGTGCTGATGGGCGTGAACCTCAAGTGCGCCTCCTGCCACGACTCGTTCATCGACGACTGGCAGCTCGGTGACGCCTACGGGCTCGCGGGCATCTACGCCGACGGACCGCTCGAGATGGTCCTGTGCGACCGGCCCACCGGGAAGACGGCGCCGTTGAAGTTCCTCTTCCCCGAACTCGGCGCGGTCGATCCGAAGGCGCCGCGCCCGGAACGCCTGCGGCAATTGGCCGGGATCATCACGCGCAAGGAGAACGGCCGGTTGTCCCGCACGGTGGTGAACCGCCTGTGGGCCCGACTTCTCGGGCGCGGGCTCGTGGAGCCGCTGGACGTGATGCAGAACGCCGCCTGGGACCCCGACCTCCTGGACTGGCTCGCCGAGGACCTCGTGGCCCACGGTTGGGACCTCAAGCGGACGCTGGAGCTGATCCTGACGTCCCGCGCCTACCAGTTGCCGTCCGTCGACCTCCCCGAGAAGCCCGGTCCGGAAGACGTCTTCACCGGCCCCAGGATCCGGCGGCTCACGGCCGAACAGTTCCGGGATGCGTTGGGTTCCCTCACCGGCGTCTGGCAGGAACAGCCCGAAGGTGGCCTCGACCGGCTGTTGCTCGAGGGCACGGGTACTGCCGTGTCGTCGACGGAGGCGTTCTGGATCTGGGGCGATCCGCACGGGGCGACCGGGGTGCCGCCGGGGACCAACGGATTCCTGCGGAGCCTCGTCCTGCCCGCCGTGCCGACCGAGGCGACCTTCTTCGTGCATGTCGACAACTCGGCCCGGGTCTTCGTGAACGGCGAACGCCTGCGGGGCGTGGATGCGTCCGATTGGAGCCAGTCCGGGATCTACGACGCACGGTCCCGCCTCAAGGCCGGCACCAACTGGATCGCGGTCGAGGCGGTCAACGGAGGCGGCGCCCCGAATCCCGCCGGACTGTTGCTGCACGCGCGGATCCGGACCGCGGACCGCAAGGGCGAACGGGTCCACGACCTCGCGACCGACGCCGCCTGGATGGCCGTTTCCGCGCCGACCGGGGAATGGACCCGTGGCGGAACGACCACCGGCTGGAAGCCGGCGCAGGTGCTCGGCGGCGCTTCGCTGGCGCCTTGGAACGTCGCCGACGCCCTGGCCACGGCGGTCGCCGGAAGAAGCCCCTACGGACGCGTCCGGACGTCCCTGACCTCGGCGGATCCCCTCCAGTTGGCGCTGGGCCGTCCGAACCGCGAGCAGGTGACGACCGTCCGCCAGTCCCTCGCCACCACCCTCCAGGCCCTCGAGCTCACCAACGGCGAGACGCTGTCGAAGATCCTGCAACAGGGAGCCGGCAAACTGGTGGAGAAGCACAGCGACGGACGGACGCTGGTGGAACAGGTCTTCCGGCAGGCGCTCTCGCGTCCGCCCACCCGCGAGGAACTCCGGGTTTCCCTGGGGCTCGTCGGAAGCCGTCCGAAGACGGAGGGGGTCGAGGACTTCCTCTGGAGCGTCGCCATGCTGCCCGAATTCCAGCTCACCCTCTGATCCCCCGAAACCCGACATGAAACACATCGACTACACCCGCCGCGGATTCGTGAAGGGCCTGGGAGCGGCGACGCTCGGGGCCTTGTCCGCCGGCTTCCCACGCGTGGCCCTCGGGGCGGGATCCACCGGACGGCTTCCGGCCACGGCCGACACCGTCATCGTGCTCTGGATGGGCGGAGGCATGGCCGCGACAGAGACCTTCGATCCGAAGCGCCACGCCCCCTTCGAGAAGGGCATGGATCCCAACCGCGTGCTTTCGACCTTCCCCTCGATCCCCACGAAAGTGGACGGCATCCGCTTCAGCGAGGGCCTGGAACGGATCGCCTCGGTAATGGACCGGGGCACGTTGATCCGCAGCTACACGGCCGGGGACCTGGGCTTCATCCTGCATTCGCGGCACCAGTTCCACTGGCACACCGGCTACGCGCCGCCGCAGTCGGTGGCCTGCCCGCACATCGGGGCGATGATCTCGCGGACGCTCGGGCCGCGCGACCCGGCCGTCCCCGCGTTCATCAACATCGGCCAGAGGCTGGACGTCGGCGAAGGCGAGGAGCTGAAGGCGTTCACCTCGGCCGGGTTCCTCGGCAGCGAGTACGGACCGTTCAACGTCCCCTTCCCCGACGCCGCCAAGGACGTGGTCACCCCGCCCGGCGGGATGAGTCCGGGGCGTTTCGCGAACCGGGACGCGTTCTACCGTCGGCTCGCGGCGGCGTCGCCGGTGGGCCAGCTCGGCAGCGGGTTCCAGAAGGAATCCCTGATCCGCTCCCTGGACAACGCGCACCGCCTGCTGGCCTCGCCGGCGGCCAAGGCCTTCGACCTCACGCTGGAGAAGCCCGAGACCGTGGCGAGGTACGTGCCGGGCGGATGGGACTTCTCGAAGCGGCTCGGCGGCGACTTCACCCGCGAGGGCAGCTACGAGAAGGCGAACATCCAGCGGTTCGGCCTCGGATGCCTTCTCGCCCGCCGCCTGGCCGAGGCCGGGGCGCGGTACATCGAGGTGACGACCGAGTACATCCCGTTCCTGAACTGGGACACCCACGAACACGGCCACGAGAAGCTGGCCAACATGAAGCGGGCGATCGACGGCGCGGTGGCCCAGCTGGTTCTCGACCTCGAGGAACGCGGGATGCTGGACCGCACGCTGGTGGTGCTGGCGAGCGAGTTCAGCCGCGACATGATGCAGGAGGGCAAGCCGGACAAACCGATCACCAACCAGGTGCCGGTGCCGGACCGGATCGAATCCCTGACCCACTACGGGATGCACCGCCACTTCACCGACGCGGGATGCGTCCTGATGTTCGGGGGCGGCATCCGCAAGGGGCACCTGCACGGCGTCACCGCCGATGAACGTCCCTGCCGCACGCTGAAGGACCGGGTGGTCATCGAGGACCTCCACGCCACGATCCACCGGGCGCTGGGGATTCCGGCGAACCTGGCCTACGAGATCGAGAAGCGGCCGTTCTACGTGACCCGGGATGGCGTCGGGAAGCCGATCGCGAGCCTGTTCCAGAAGGCGATCTGACAGGGCGCCCGAAGCGCATCCGCCGGATCCGGCCCGGTCGGGCAGGCTCCGGTCATGCACGGAACGGAAGGCGGCTTCCTGCCGCGGAAGGGGAACTACGAGGCCCTGCTCGGGTACGAGAAGGCGGAGGTGCTGTACCGGATCACGTACGACTTCACCGGGCGGCACCTGGGAAAGCGGGACCGGACCGTCGACCAGATGGTCCAGGCGGCGCGCTCCGGGAAGCAGAACCTGGTCGAAGGAAGCCGGGCGGCCGTGGTCTCCAGCGAGAGCGAGATCAAGCTCACCAACGTCGCCCGGGCGAGCCTGGAGGAGCTGTTGGAGGACTACCGGGATTTCCTGCGGACCCGGAACCTCGAGATCTGGGCGAAGGATTCCAAAGAAGCGTTGTACGTGCGCCAACTGGGCCGCCGGAAGCCCCAGGAGTACGGGATCTACCAGGAATTCGTGGAGACCCGCCCTGCCGGGATCGTGGCCAACATCGCGATCTGCCTGTGCCACCAGGCCAACTACCTGATCGACCGGCAGCTGAGGCGCCTGGAACAGGATTTCCTGAGGGACGGCGGCGTCCGGGAAAGGATGGCACGCGCCCGAAGGGGGAGAGGGTAGGTCATCTGGGACTTATGGGACTTATGGGACTTATGGGACTTATGGGACGGATAGGACGGATAGGACGGATGTGTACTATCCGTCCCATGGGTCCCATCCGTCCTATAAGTCCTATCTTCCTCCCCCCCAGAGATCCTCCTTCCCAATCCTCCTCCCACCTCGCTCCAATTTCCGGGTGCCCGCCCTGGATCTCAGCCGACTGCGCGTGCGCCCTCTTGCCGAGCGGCGCAGCCTGACCCGCCTCGAGGACATCCTCGTCCCCATCGACCGCCAACCGGCCCCCCTTTCCCCGGAACAGTCCGCCCAGGTGGACCTCGCCGCCGACGCCATCCGCGAAGCCCGTTCCCGCGGTGCGCCGGTGGTCCTCATGTACGGTGCCCACCTCCTCCGCAACGGCGCCGCCCTCCTCCTCGCCGACCTCATGGAGAAGGGTTTCCTCCAGCACGTCGCCACCAACGGCGCCGGCACCATCCACGACTGGGAATACTCCTGGCTCGGTCGCTCCACCGAGGGCGTCGAGGAGAACGTCGCCGCGGGCACCTTCGGCACCTGGGACGAAACCGGCCGCAACATCCACCTCGCCCTCATGGCCGGCGCCCTCCAGGGACTCGGCTGGGGCGGTTCCCTCGGCCGCTTCATCCACGAGGACGGCTGCGACCTCCCGCCACGCGAACAACTCGCCGGACTGGTCTCTCAGTTCCCCGCGGACCCCATGGCTCCGGCCTGCTGCGAACTGCTCGCCGCCATGGAACGCCATGACCTCCACGAGGGCCGCCATGACGTCCAGCACCCCTCCAAACACGGCTCCATCCTCGCGGCGGCATGGCGACACGGGGTCACCGCCACCGTCCACCCGGGCATCGGCTACGACATCATCTCCTGCCATCCCATGTTCAACGGCGCCGTCCTCGGACGCGCCGCCGCCGAGGACTTCCGACGCTTCGCCGGCATCGTCGCCGAACTCGACCACGGCGTCGTCCTCTCCGTCGGCTCCGCCATCATGGCCCCCCAGGTCTTCGAGAAGAGCCTCAGCTGCGCCCACAACATCCGGTTCCAGGCGGGCGCCGGCCCGGTGGCCGGCCACCGGATCTTCGTCGTCGACCTCCAGGACGGCGGCGGCTGGGACTGGACCCGGGGCGAACCCCCGAAGTCCAACCCCGCCTACTACCTCCGCTTCTGCAAGAGCTTCTCCCGCATGGGCGGCACCATGCACTACGCCCAGTGCGACAACCTCGCCTTTATCCACCACCTCCACCGCCGCCTGGTCGCCACGCTCCCATGACCCCCGAACGCTTCGAGGCGATCACGCGCCGCTTCCCCTCGCTCACCCTCGGCCTCCTCGGCGACTTCTGCCTGGACCGCTACTTCGACATCGATCCCGAACGCGCCGAGGTCTCCATCGAGACCGGTCTGCCCGTGCACAACATCACCGGCGTCCGATGCCTCCCCGGCGCCGCGGGCACCATCCTCAACAACCTCTCCGCCCTCGGCACCGGGTCCATCCGCTGCGTCGGGCTGCGCGGCGATGACGGCGAGGGCTTCGAACTCCAGCGGGCCGTCCAGAAACGCCGCGGCGCGGATCCCTCCGGCATCGTGGTCGCCTCGGGCCGCAACACGTTCACCTACACCAAGCCCCTGCTGCACCGCCCCGGCCTCCCTCCCGAGGAACTCAGCCGCCTCGACCTCAAGAACTTCACCCCGACCCCGCCCACCGGCGAGGCCGCCGTGATCGAAGGGATCCGTCGCGCCGCGGATTCCACCGACGCCTGGATCGTTCTCGACCAGGTCGACATCCCCGGCACCGGCGTGGTCACCCCGGCGGTGCTCGCCGAGGTCGGCCGGCTCGCCGCACGCCGCCCCCTCCTGCCGATCGTCGCCGACAGCCGACGCGGTCTCCGCGGCTGGCCCGCCGTCGACTGGAAGATGAACGCAGCGGAACTCGGCCGGTTGAACGGCGGCCCGGTCGACGACCTGTCCGCCCTCCGCGACGCCGCGGGACGAATGGCCCGGTCCAACGGCCGCCACGTGTTCATCACGCTCGCCGAACGCGGGATCGTCGGCGCCGGCCCGGACGGATCCACCGCCCACGTTCCCGCCCATCCCGTCCTCGGTCCGATCGACGTGGTCGGGGCCGGCGATTCCGTCAGCGCCAACCTCGCCCTCGCCCTCGCCGCCGGCGCCTCGCCCTCCGAGGCGATGGAGATGGCCATGGCCGCCGCCCATTGCGTCATCCACCAACTCGGCACCACCGGCACCGCCGGCGTCGACCAGATTCGGGAGCGCATCTTCGCTTGAACCCCGGCCGCCGCACCGCGCCGCTGCTCCGGCTCGTCCTGCTCCTGTGCCTCCTGTCCTCCTGGACCGGATGCCGCACCGGTTCCCCCCCCGCGGTCCGACGGGAGTTCACCGCGACCCGGATGGGGATGCCGTGGCGGATCGTCCTCTACGCCGCCTCCGATCGCGAAGCCGAGGAGGCCGCGGAAGCCGCATGGAACCGCATCACGGAACTCAACCGCATCCTCAGCGACTACGAGCCCGATTCGGAACTGAGCCGACTCTCGCGCTCCTCCGGCTCCGGGACCGACGTCCCCGTCTCCGAGGATCTCTTCCGCGTCCTCGAACGCGCCGAACAGGTCTCCCGGGCCGGTGACGGTTCCTTCGACATCACGGTGGGTCCGCTCGTCGACGTCTGGAAACGGGCCCGACGCCAACGGGCGCTGCCCGACGCTTCCCGGATCGCGGCCGCCCGCGACGCCTGCGGTTGGACCAACGTCGTCCTCGGACGCGACGCACAGGGCCGCCGTACGGCCCGCCTGCTGCGCCCCGGCATGCGCCTCGACCCGGGCGGCATCGCCAAGGGCTATGCCATCGGCGAGGCCACCAAGGTCCTCCGTTCCCACGGCATCACCCGAAGCCTGGTGAGCGGTGGCGGCGACCTCTACGCCGCTTCCTCGCCGCCCGGCGAATCCGGATGGGTCGTCACCGTCGGCCTCCTCGACCTCACCAACGCCCCACCCGGACGCCAGGTCCGTCTCCGCGACCGGGCGCTCGTGACCTCCGGGGACCTGTTCCAACGCGTCGAGATCGGCGGCGTGCGGTATTCCCACATCGTCGATCCCCGAACCGGCCAGGCCCTCACTGACCACTCCCAGGTCACCCTCGTGGGCCGCGATCCCATGACCCTCGACGCCCTGTCGAAGGTGCTCAGCGTCCTCGGCCCCACACGCGCCGACGACCTCTGCCGAAGGTTCGACATCGACGCCCTGCTCTTCCGCGCGCCCGACGGGCGGCTCTCGGTCCACGAGACGCCCGGATGGAGAAGCCACGAGGTCCGACGGCCCTGAGCGGAAGCCCGACGGTCCAACCGGCCGCGAAAAGGCCCGCGGTCAACCGAGGTAGAACCGCTCGCAGTTGCCGCCCCAGAACGCGGCGGATTCCTCCGGCGAAAGGTGGCGGAGATGGTCCCTCGCCAGCCCTTCCACCTGTTCGTAGGAACCGGCCAGCAGGCAGACCGGCCAGTCGGAACCGAACATCAGCCGGCCGGGACCGAAGGCCTCAAAAACGACGTCGAGGTACGGACGGAAATCGCCGCCCTTCCACCCGTGGTGATCGGCCTCGGTCACCATCCCGGACACCTTGCACAGGACGTTCCCATGTCGGGCCAGCTCCCGGATCTGCTC
>JAIXUV010000380.1 GCA_027483345.1 Verrucomicrobiales bacterium
CCATGGCCCTGCACGCGCACGATCAGGACGAAGGCATCCGCCAATCCCGCCGGATCGTCGGCGGCCACGACCACCTTCTCGAGGTGCTCCACTTCCGACTCCAACTCCGCCAACGCCTCGGCCGGATCGGTGGTCTCGCTGTCGGACTGCAGCCGGACGATCCCGTCCCGTACCGCGGCGATCCGCGACGCGAAGCGGTCGATGCGGCCGATCTCGTCGAACACGCGCGCCCTGGCGACGGCGTCCCGATGGAAATCGGGCGAGCGGGTCGAATCCACCAGCCGGCTCTTCGAATCCAGCAACGGAGTCGCGAGCGGCATCAGCTCCAGGATCCGTCGGCCCAGCATCTCCACCGGATTGCGACCGCGTTTCCGGCCGCCACCGACCTTGGACGAAGGTGCAGCCGGAGACTCCGGTGGACGCGTGATCGAGACCGACACGGCATCACCACGCAGATGGAGATGCACGAGGCTTCCCGGCTCCGCGCCCCCGGCGGCGAGGGCTCGCGCGAGCGGCAGGAGGGCCAGTCTCTCGACCGTCCGCTTGATCGGTCGCGCCCCGAACTGCCGCGAGTAGCCCTCGCGGACCAGCAGCGCGTTGACCTCGGGGGACAGCGTGACCGTGAGGCCACGGCGTCGGATGCCGCTGCGTTGCAACACCAGCTCCAGTTCGCGGCGCGCGATCTTCTCGGCCGTCTCGAGGGTCAACGCCTTGAACTCGACGATGCGGTCGATTCGGTTCAGGAACTCGGGCCTGAAGAACCGCGACAGCTCCTTGAACGTCCGGTCGCCGTCCGCGGAGGCACGGTCCGCCTGACGTCCGAAGCCGAGTGGGGCCGACGTCGACTCGGCTCCCACGTTCGAGGTCAGGATCACAATGGTCCGACGGAAGTCGACAGTTCGCCCGCGGCCGTCCGTGAGCCGTCCTGCGTCGAAGAGCTGGAGCAGCAGGTCGAAGACGTTGAGATGCGACTTCTCGATCTCGTCCAATAGGACCACGGAGAACGGCCGTTGGGTCACCGCGTCGGTCAGCAGGCCGTTTTCGCCGCGTCCTCCGATCAAGCGGACGAAGCCATCCGGGCCTGCGAACTCGCTCATGTCGAAGCGCTGGAGCCGGGCGGGATCCCCGAAGATGTATTCCGCCAGGGCCCGCGCGAGCTCGGTCTTGCCCACGCCGGTCGGTCCCACGAAGAGCAGGACGGCGAACGGTTTCTGCGGATCGTTCAACCCCGCCTTGATCAGGGTCACGGTGTCCGCCACCGCGGCGACCGCCTCGTCCTGTCCCAGGATCCGGCCCTGGAAGAAGGACGCCATCGCGGCCGGATCCAACGGCGTCGCGTCGTCGAGCAGGTCCGCCGGGATGCCGGTGGACACCGACAGGGTTTCCAACACATCCCGCCGCGTGACGGGACGACCCCGTTCGTGGGCCGCGGCGAGGACCGCCCTCAGCAACGGAACCGAGCTTCCCGGCCGAGCCAGGTGTCCCAGGAAGGCCTCGCCCATTTCCTGGAGCGAACCCAGGACCGAATCCCCCAGCAACGCCTCGTCCGATCCGCGGACCTCCATGAGGATTCCGCGCGTCTCCTCGACGGTGGGTTCCTCCACCAGCACCCGATCGAAAAGCCGCCGAAGCGTCAGGTCGGAACCGAGTCCCCTCTCGAACTCGTCGAGCGTGCTCTCACCCAGGATCACCAGGCTTCCGTCCTCCAGGTACGGAGCGAGGGCCGTGGCGACATTCGCATCGGACTTGGACCATCGTCCCATCGCCGCCAGGTCCGACAGGTTCGGGATGTAGAGCAGCACCCGGCGCGGTCGGCGCACCGCCTCGATCAGCTCCGCCACCTTGGTCTCCCAGTCCCCGACATAGCGGGTCCCCGCCATGAAGTCGGTCGGCGACATCCTCACCACCCGCCACGCGCCGTTCTCGGGTCGGGCGAGGAAGCGCACCAACTCGTGGACAAGAGTCGTCTTTCCGGTTCCCGACTTCCCGATCAGTGCAACGGATCGCGGCTTCGGCGAGGACAGCCGGGCGGCCAGGGTTTCCACGGCCCGTTCGAGGCGGAAGCCGCGGGCGAGCGAACCCGATGTGGACTGCGTCGTCAGGTCGGTGCCGAAGCGGGCGAGTTCCCTCGGATCGACCGTCGAATCGGTGTTCGAGGTAAGCCACGCCTTCAGGCGGGGAACGCGTTCCATTGCGGCGACCTGCTTTCGCGCGGCCGGCAGCACCTCAGCATCCACCTCCCAGGTGGTTCCGCCGCCTTCGGGACTGGCGGCCAACGCCGTCTCCAGTTGCTCCGCGCAGGTGCCGCGGACGTCCGCATCGCTGTCCGTCCCCAATGCCCGCAGCAGTCCCGTCGCCGTCCGGGTGATCTCGACACCGGCGAGCGACTTCGCGGATTGCTGTCGGACCGACCAGTCGGAGTCCGAGGCGAGCCTCCCGAGGAGGACGTCGGTCAGGGCCGGATTCCCCGCGGCCGCTTCGACGGCCGATTCCCGAACCTCCGAGCTGGAGTCCGTCGCCAGGCGCCCCAACGCCTCCGTGGTTTCCGATCCCGATATCCTCCCGAGAATACGGGCGAGAACGGTGCGGACCCGTTCGCTGGTGTCGTTCAGACGCCGGAGGATCTCCGGCATCGGCACGGCTTCCGGTCGCTCCTCGAGGAACGCGAGCACCGCCCGCCGCAACGGCTCCTGTGGCGCCTGCAACAGATGGACCACCAACGCCGGATCCGTCGCCTGCTCCAGCATCGCTGCCGCCAGCAGCGCGATCTTCTCGCCCGCGTCCTCGTACTGGCCCCGGCGGATGCCGTCGATGAGGGCTCGGATGTCCTCGTTCATGCCTTACCGCGAACCTACCCGCGGGGCCGCCCCGGTCGCGATGGAATACACCCCGCGTCCCCTGTTTCAAAAGCGGACAAAAACAGTCCGCTTCTGGTTGCTTCGGCGGGGGATGTGGGCTTTTCTGGTGCGAGCTTATGTCGTCGTCCCCGATCCAGTTTGCCAAGTCCCGGAAGCCGGGAGCGTTTCTTCCGATGACCCGGGATGAGATGAAGGCCCGTGGCTGGGACGAATTGGACGTTCTCCTGATCACCGGCGACTCCTACGTGGACCATCCGTCCTTCGGCGCCGCGGTGATCGGCCGGGTGTTGGAGGCGATGGGCCTGCGTGTGGGAATCGTGGCGCAGCCGGATTGGACCCGTGCGGATTCCGTGCAGGTGATGGGTACGCCACGGCTGTTCGTCGGCGTCACCGCCGGCAACCTGGACTCGATGCTGTCGAACTACACGGCGGCGCGTCACAAGCGGAAGGAGGACGTCTACAGCGAAGGAGGCACGCCCGGAAAGCGGCCGAACCACGCGGCCTTGGTCTACACCCAGATGTCCCGCCGCGCGTTTCCCGGAGTCCCGGTCGTTCTCGGTGGCATGGAGGCGTCGATGCGCCGCGTGGCCCATTACGACTACTGGGAAGACAAGCTGCGTCCGTCGATCATGGCCGATGCCAAGGCCGACGTTCTGGTCTACGGCATGGGTGAACGGGCGGTGAGGGAGATCGTCTCGCGCCTCGAGGCCGGCCGGAAGGACTTCGGCGGCATTCCCGGGACCGCGCTGTTCCTCGGGGCCAAGGCCACCGCCGAGTCCGACTTCAGCGACTGCATCATTCTGCCTTCCTGGGAGGAGCTGCAGGCGGACAAGGCGTTGCTGATGCGCCTGACGAAGGTGGTCGAGGCGCAGCAGACTCCCTACAGCGGACGCCGCCTCGTCCAGATGCACGGCAACCGCGCCCTGCTGCAGGAGCCGCCGGCGATGCCCCTCGACGGCCCGGACCTCGACGCCATCTACGACCTGCCGTACGTGCGGCTCCCGCATCCGAGCTACAAGGAACCGATCCCCGGTTGGGCCACGATCAAGGACTCGGTGATCGTCTCCCGCGGTTGCCCGGGCGGATGCACCTTCTGCGGTCTCGGCTTCCATCAGGGGAAGTTCCTCTCCAGCCGCACCCAGGATTCCGTGCTCAAGGAGATCCGGCGGCTGACCGAGTCCGACAGCTTCCGCGGAACCGTCTCCGACCTCGGCGGGCCCACCGCCAACCTCTACGGCGCGCGCAACGGCCATGCCGAGGAATGCAAGAAGTGCCATCGGCCGAGCTGCCTCTGGCCTTCGATCTGCCCGGTGTTCGAGATCAACGAGAAGGCCGGACTCGACCTGCTCCGCGGCGCCCGCGGCCAAAAGGGGGTCAAACACGTGTTCGTGCAGTCCGGCATCCGCATGGACGTGGCGCTCCGGACTCCGGAGTACCTCAAGGAACTCGTGCAGAACCACGTCTCGGGCCACATGAAGGTGGCACCCGAACACATGAACCCCGACGTCCTGCGCCGCATGCGCAAGCCGGCCGGTGACTTCCCGGCGTTCATGGACAAGTTCTTCGAGTTGAGCGAGGAGGCCGGCAAGGAGCAGTACCTCGTGCCCTACTTCATCTCGAGCTTCCCCGGATGCAGCGAGAAGGAGATGGGCGCGGTGGAGAATTTCCTGAAGAAGGAGAAGTGGAACCTCCAACAGGTCCAGGACTTCATCCCGCTGCCGATGACCGGCTCGGCGGCGATGTACGTCACCGGACTCGACATCAACACCGGCAAGCCGATCCACGTCGTGAAGACCGCCGGCGACCGGGAACGTCAGAAGCGCATGCTGCGGCCGAACAATCCCGCGGAGACCCGCATGACCGGCAGCCGCACCCGGATGGCCTCCAAGGCCGGAAGCAATCGGGCCGACGAGATCGACAAGATGGACTGAGTCGGCTGGAGGCCCTTGGCTACGGCAACGGGTGCCGTCGGGCGTCCTCCGATTGGATTGGGGGCGGCGCGGAGGGGGCGACTTGCCGATTCGCGGATGCCCCTCGTCCCTACGTTCAGGCGATCGCGCCCTGGATCCGGATCTGTCCGGTGGTGAAGTTCGGATCCCTCAGTTTACCTTGAGACGGCCGTAGGCTTGTGGTCATCCGCCGGCCATCACCGGACGGAAACCGGCCTCGGTCAGGATGCGCGCGACCGCCTCGCGTTGGTCGCCTTGGATCTCGATCCGGCCTTCCTTCACCGTGCCTCCGGTGCCGCAGCTCCGCTGCATGGCCTTCGCCAAGGCCTCCTTCTCGGGCAGGCCGATCCCGACGAAGTTCTTCACCACGGTCACCGTCTTCCCGCCGCGACCGGACTTCTCGCGCACGATGTCGACGCGGCCGCGGCTCTTCTTGGGAGCGGGTGGCAGGGCGCTGTCCGGTGGGCCCGGCGGAAGCCCGGTGGAGTCGAGATTCTGGAAGGGATTCGGAAAGGCGCTCATCGGAACCGGCCTCAGGTTGACGACACCAGCCGTCCGGGGAAGCCAGAAGGCGCACCTACCGGAGGACGGGACGTAAGAAGACGACACCGTCGAAAGGAAAGGCCGCCGCCGCGCAGGCAGGTGCACGGCGGCGGTTTGAGGAGCAACCAGGAGGATGTCTCTGGGAGGAAGCGGGGCCTACCGCCGGTTCAACCGACGATCTGCTGCCACTGCGTCTCCTTGGCCTGACGGGCCGCCTTGAGCGCGCCCTTGGCCACAAATTCTTTGTACCCGTCGCCCACCACATGGACCCGGGGTGCCTCGAAGCCTTCCTCGGTCAGGAGCCGCTGAAGCTCCTTGTCGAGGTTCCGGATGCGGCTGCCGCCGCCGGTGAGGACGATGTTCTCAAGCAGCTCCGCCACCGTGTCCGGATTCGCCCGGACGATCAGCGTCTTCACCGCCTCGTAGATCTCCATCAGCAGGGCTTCCGTCGCCGCGCCGATCTGGGCGGTCACGTCGAGCTTGCGCATCTTGCCGCCGACGATGACGGAGACGACCACGGGGTTCTCGGCCTTGCCGACGTAGGAGTGCTTCTCCTTGATCTCGCGGATCTTGAGGTTGGAGAGCTGGACGTCGGGGTAGGTCTTGCGGATGCCCTCGTCGATCAAGGCGTCCACCTTGTCGCCGGCGAACGCGAAGCTGATCTGGTCCTCGGCCGTCGGGTAGTAGCCCTGGACCATGCAGACGTCGGTGGTCCCGCCGCCGATGTCCACGAAGAGGGAGTTGCTGACGGGATCCACGTAGCCTTCCTGGCCGAGGCGCGATTCGTCGCGGTAGCCGAGGGCGGCGAGGAAGGGCTCGGGAACGAGAAGGACCCGGTCGAAGACGCCGTTCACGGCCTGGCGGAGATTCTCACGGGCGGCGCGTTCGGCGTTGGCCGGCATGCCGATCACGGCGCGGATCTCGGTGCCCGTCTCGCTCGCGATCTGCGAACGGATGTGCTGGGCGAAGTCGCGGGAGGCGGCGACGTCGTTGATGACGCCGTCGATCATTGGCTGCACCAGGCGCAGGTGCATGCGGTACTTCAGGGCTTCCTCGCCGAAGAAGGTGCGGCCTTCACCGGGCAGGATGCCGTCGACGATCCCATCCTTGGCGTAGCCGACGACGGTAGGGACGACCGTGGTTGCGATCCCTTCCGTTCCGGGCTTCACCACCTGGATGCAGGACTTGTTGGTTCCCCAGTCGAAACCGACGAGGACGGTGGACACGGCGGTCGGCCTGCGGGCCGGCTCTGCCATGGCCGGGGTGATGCCGCGTCCGTTGACGGCGGCCTTGCGGTCCGTCGGTTCCACCGACGGCATGAGGGTGCTGCTGCGCATATGTTTCCTGGTGTTGACCGAGTTGCTCTGGTTGGCGCCGACGGCCTGTGTCGTCGGTCTGCCGGTGCTTCTGGTTGCTGTTACAGGCGAAGAGGGTCAGGCCGCTTGCAGGCCGGGTCCGGTCTCGGATCCCTGGTCCCGCAGGATCGAGTCGATCATGCCGGGGATGTCGTCGAACCGGACGCGCGGCCGGGAGGGTGAGGCGGTTTGGGGGCGCTCGACAGCGGGTGCCTTTGCAGGCGTGTTGCGCGGCGAGGATGCGGCGAAGCCGAAGGCGCGCACATCGTTGCGGACGGCCTCGCGGACTTCCTCCGCGACCATGAAGCAGAGCTTCGGGAGGATGTGTTCCTCGAGTTGGCTGGTGACGATGCGTTGGACGAAGAACGCGTCGTCCACACGGCGTTGCTCGTCGCGGAACATCGATTCCAACCGCGCCCTCCGGTTCACCCCGGTTGCGGCTGGCAGCCGCGACCATTCGGCGATCTCCGCCGGCAGGATGTGTTGGAGTAGTTCGTTGGATTCCTCGTGGCGGCCGTTCTTCCGGAGGATGCAGGCCTCCCGGAAGTCCTCCACGATTTTGGTCCACAGCTGTTCTGGCTGTCCGCTGGTGCTCATGCTTCGAATCCCTTGTGCGGAA
>JAIXUV010000135.1 GCA_027483345.1 Verrucomicrobiales bacterium
CCCTCGGCCCGGATGCTGAAGTCCGTGGAGAAGGAAATCTCCCGCCAACTGCCGCTGCTGGAGCGCTCCGAGTTCGCCAAGAAGGTCTTGGATGCGAACGGATGGTTGATCCAGGTGAAGGACATCGACGCCGCCGTCGGCCTGGCCAACCGCCTGGCACCGGAGCACTGCGAACTGATGGTCCGTGGAGCCCGCAAGCTGGCACCACGGATCCACAGCGCCGGCGCGCTGCTGATCGGACCGGATTCGCCGACGGTGCTCGGCGACTACGTTGCGGGTCCAAGCCACACCCTGCCCACCGGGGGCGGCGGGCGCAGCTTCGCGGGGCTCACCGTGGACCAGTTCCAGCGCCGGACAAGCCTCATCGAGTACGGCCGCCCTGCGTTGAAGAAGGCCCTGACGGCGGTCGGCGAATTCTCCCGCCTCGAAGGCCTCTCGGCGCACGGGCGTTCCGCCACGATCCGATTCGACCGCAAGTAGAGAGAGCCTACTCCGGCCCTGGTTCGGACAACCGGGATCCCTGTGGTCCGGGACGTTCGAACTCCAGTCTGGGCCAACTCGCCCTGCTCGGGCGTGACGTTGCGAGGCGTTTCCCACGAAGGGGCTTCAGGCCGGGATCGGCGAAGATCTCGGCATGGACCTCGAAGCGTGTTTCGGGACCGGCTGAATTGCGCCAACGGGCCAATTCCGTCACCGGCCATTGGAAGTCGACGACGAAGACCGGACGTCCGTCGTTGCGCCACCATTGGTTCTCCTCGAACCGGATCCGGTGACCGTAGCCCGACAGGCTGAGCAGGGCGGCGTGGGGCGAGGCGAGGATCCGATTCCCGCGGACCACACCTTCGACTCCGTGCCCCAAGACCCGAAACGCCGTCACCGCACCTTCCGGCGCGATCACGGTGTTGTTCGTCACCAGCAGATCCCGGATCCGACAGCCTTCCTCGCCGCCAAGCTGGAGACCTGCGTAGCCGGATCCCCGCCGTCCGTCGTGGATGGAGATGTTGTGCTCCATGACGCATCCGCGGTCGGCGTAGGGTGCGCCGGAGTAGCTGTAGACCATCAGTCCCGGGCCGTCGTTGTCGTGCGAATAGTTGTGCCGCAGGACACAGTCCTCGCAGCCCCCGTCAAGGTCGAAGCCGCCGCCGTCCCGGAGTGCGGAGCGATTGCCGAAGGACTCGCAGTGTTCGATGATCCCGCCTCGGCACGCATGGAGCCAGATCCCCACCGGACCGCCCCTTTCCGAGCGGCACTCGATGCCGTTGCCTGAGGCGACGCACCGTCGGATCTGAGCGCCTTCGACACCGTCGACGAAGATCCCGCTGCCCGAGTGATGCTTCACCAGGTCCGGGTCCCCCGGGTTGTCGAAGGCGGTGCAGTCCTCGATGAGCACATCCGCGTGGGGTCGCCGGGTCCGCCCGCTGGGGTTGCCCCCGTAGACCTGGATTCCGGCGTGGCGGTTCGCCGCCGCATGGACCCTCAGGATCCGGACCTGGGAATAGCCGTGTTCCCGTTGCGAGGCGTCCACCATGACTCCATGCCAGGCGAATCCGCTGATGCGGCAATCGGAAACGACCGCGCCGGAAACCGGTCCCCCTGAGGGCCGAAGGCGGTCGAATCGGATGCCGTCGCCGTCGCCGTCCCAACGGCCTTGGAGAACGAGGTTGGAGACGACGACCCATGGGGTCTCACGGACAAGGATACCGGTGCCCTTCCCGGCCAGGATCCGGGCCGGGCGTTTTCCTGTTCCGCAGACCACCACGGGTGCGGTCTCGGTTCCACCGCCGGCATCCGAGAAAGTCAGTCCGCCTTCAAAGGTGTCTCCTCCGCGCAGGAGCACGCGGTCCCCGGGTTTCAGGCCATTGTCGCGGAGATGGCGGTTCACCCGGTCCAGGGTCCGCCAAGCGGTTCCTGGTAGGAGACCGTCGTTGGAGTCATGCCCCGATCTGGCCACGTGGAAGTCCTTGGCCGCGGCCATCCAATGAAGAAGGCAGGACAGCAATGCGGCGACGGCTCGAGGAATCGAGATCGAAACCTGGGGCATGTCGGGGATCCTATCAGCGAGGCCAACCGCGGTCCCGCTTCAAATCCGCGTTGACCCGACCCTGTCGGCCGATAGTTTCCCGGTTTCCGAAAACGGAATCCGATCAAAGAACACGAATTATGGCAGTCAACGTAGCGATCAATGGTTTTGGCCGTATCGGCCGCCTCGTCTTCCGCGCCCTTGTTGAACAGGGAATGGTGGGCAAGGAGATCAATGTCGTCGCCGTCGGCGACATCGTCCCCGCGGACAACCTGGCTTACCTTCTCAAGTACGACTCCACCCAGGGCCGCTTCGCCGGCACGGTGGGATCGAAGAAGTCCTCCCCGGAAAAGGCTGAGGACGACGTCCTGATCGTCAACGGCGCCGAGATCCGGGTCGTTTCGGCGAAGTCTCCGGCAGAGTTGCCCTGGAAGGATCTGGGCGTGGACATCGTCATCGAGTCGACCGGACTCTTCACCGAGGCGGAGAAGGCCAAGGGCCACATCGTCGCCGGTGCGAAGAAGGTCATCATCTCGGCCCCGGCCAAGGGTGAAGACATCACCATCGTCATGGGCGTCAACCACGAGAAGTACGACCCCGCCGCGCACAACATCATCTCCAACGCGAGCTGCACCACGAACTGCCTCTCGCCGGTCGTGCATGTGCTGCTGAAGGAAGGGTTCGGTCTCGAGGAAGGCCTGATGACCACCGTCCACGCGTACACCGCGACCCAGAAGACGGTCGACGGTCCGTCCAAGAAGGACTGGAAGGGTGGCCGCACCGCCGCGCAGAACGTCATCCCGAGCACCACCGGTGCCGCGAAGGCGACCGCGCTCGTCATCCCCGAGGTCAAGGGCAAGCTGACCGGCGTCGCGTTCCGCGTCCCGGTGCCGACCGTTTCCGTCGTCGACCTCACGGTCCGCACGGTGAAGGAGACCTCGCTCGCCGAGATCAACGCCGCGATGAAGCGGGCCAGCGAGACCTACCTGAAGGGCATCCTCGACTACACCTCCGACGAGGTCGTCAGCTCCGACTTCATCCACGACAAGCACAGCTCCATCTACGACGCCGGATCGGGCGTCGAGCTCAACAGCCGGTTCTTCAAGCTGGTGAGCTGGTATGACAACGAGTGGGGCTACAGCAACCGCGTTGGCGACCTGATCAAGCACGTCCTGTCCAAGGGACTCTGATCGGCTTCCGGCTCCCCAAGGGCCATCGGACGGCGGCACCCGGCGACGGGGCCGCCGTTTTTCCTTTCCCGGGGGAAGCTTCCCTCGGTTTTGGCCGGACGGGGGCGGGAGCGGGCTTTCCGGCTGTCCACGGACGTCAGGCGGCGAGGGCGAGCACGAGCAGCTGTGCGGTGAGGATCCGCAGGAGCATGGTGGCTGGATAGACCGTGGCATAGGCGACGCTGGGGGAGTCGGCCTTGGCGATGGCGCAGGCGAACGCCAGGGCCGGAGGATCGGTCATGGCGCCCGACAACAGTCCGCTGATGCTCATGAAGTCGAGGTTCATCCGTTTCCGGGCGAACCAGCCGACGAGGAGCAGCGGGACCATGGCGATGAGGAACGCCGAGCCGAGCCAAGCGATGCCGGCGGGAGTGAAGACGGAATGGAAGAAGTGTTGTCCGGCGCCGAGGCCGACCGAGGCGAGGAACAGGGTGATGCCAAGCTCGCGGAAGGCGAGGTTGGCGGTGATCGGCATGTGCCATACCAGCGGACCGAAGTGGCCAATCCGGGCGAGCAGGATGGCGATGATCAGCGGACCGCCGGCGAGACCCAGTCGCAGCGGGGCGGGAAGTCCCGGCAGGGCGATCGGAACGAGGCCCACGGCGACGCCAAGGGCGATGCCGGTGAACACGGGGATGAAGTGGGTGGAATTGAGTTCCTTGAGCGAGTTCCCGAGGACGGCCGAAGCCTGGTCGAGGTTCGCGGCCTCGCCGACGACTTGGAGTTGGTCGCCGAACTGAAGGGCGAGGTCCGGCACGGCACCCATCTCCAGGTCGGCCCGCGTCACCCGCGTCACCGTCACCCCGAAGCGGTCGTTGAGTGCGAGTTCACCGACGGTCTTCCCGAGGACATCCCGGTGCGTGACCAGCACGCGGCGGAAGGTCACCGGGCCCGAGGCCTGGGTCAGGTCCACGTCCGTGACACGTCCGACAATCCGGCGGAAGGAGTCGAGTGCGGCGGGTGTGCCCACGGCGAGGAGCAGGTCGCCGATGCGGACGATGTGGTCCTCGTCGGCGGCCTCGGTCCGTCCGGTGCCGGGCCGGTTGACGCGGGAGACGACCACGCCGGTTTCGCGGCGGCCGGGGATGTCGCCCAGGCGGAGGCCGTCGAGGTTGTTGTTCTCCACGACGAGGGTCTGACGGGAGAGGGGGGCGGAGCGGGGCTGGCTGGAAGCGGAGTGGCGTGCGGCCTCGGCCTCGGGGGAAATGCGGAACACCAGCTTCAGCAGGATCAGGGAGGCGATGATGCCCGCGATGCCGGCCGGATAGGAGACGGCGTAGGCGAGGGCGGGAAGGGCTGCACGGGCCGCCTCGATGTTGGGCAGCGAGAGGATGACCTGTTGGGCGGCTCCGAGGGATGGCGTGTTGGTGGTCGCGCCGGAAAACAGCCCTACCGCGGCCAGGGGATCGATTCCGAACCATCGAGCCACGCACCAGGTTCCAGCGGCTCCGCCGAGGACGATCACCGCAGCGAGACCGTTCAGCGGGAGGCCGTTCCTGCGGAAGGCCGCGAAGAATCCCGGTCCCAGCTGAAGTCCGATGGTGAAGACGAACAGGATGAGGCCGAATTCCTTCACGAAATGGAGGATCGGCGTCTCGACCTGGAATCCGAGGTGTCCGGCGAGGATGCCTGAGAAGAGGACCCCGGCGGTGCCGAGTCCGACCCCTCGGAACTTCAGGCTGCCGAAGGCCAGTCCCGAGACGGCGACCACCGCGAGGACGAGGACGGCCCAGGCGACGGGTTGGGCGTGGGCGAACGAGGAGAAGTCGGGCATCGGGTGGGTTGGGTGGGACTGGGTCGTATCCCGCCGGGCGTTTAAGCCATCGACCGGTGTGGCCCGTCAATCGGCATCCCGAGTCGATGTGGCCGCTGGGATCCGCGGGACGGAGCCGGCGGTCGCTGTGCTTGTCGCCGTCCGCTGCGAACCGCGGCCGACCGGCGTGGCGATCTAGTGCGCTTGGCGAAACGAAAAAGCCGCCCCTTGGTAGGGGCGGCTCGTGGAGAACCAAATCGGATCAGGGCGTGGCCGGCTCGGTACGGACGGAGGTTCCCTGTGGAACCGAAACGGCGCCGAGGCTCGGGCGCTGGCCCTTGTGCCACCAGAGCACCAAGGCGCTGGCGATGTAGATCGACGAGTAGGTACCGGTGATGATGCCGACCAGGAAGGTGAACGCGAAGTCGTTGATGCTTCCGCCGCCGAACAGGTAGAGCGACATCGTGGCGATGAACGTGGTGCCGGAGGTGATGATCGTACGGCTGAGAGTCTGGTTCAGCGCCCGGTTGATCAGGTCACGGAACGAGCCACCCACACCCATCTTCAGGTCCTCACGGATCCGGTCGAAGATCACGATCGTATCGTTGATCGAGAAGCCGATGATGGTCAGGAGGGCCGCGACGAAGGTCGCGTTGAACTGGCGTCCTTCGCCGAAAAGGCCCGTGAGGCAATACCAGCCGATGGTCATGAGCACGTCGTGGAGGACCGCGAGGACGGCGCCGACGGCGAAGCTGAACTCGTAGCGGAAGGCGACGTAGACCAGGATGCCGAACAGGGCGAGGATCGAGGCGAGGATCGCCGACTTCTGGATCTCCTTGCCGACGGTCGCACCGATGGAGTCGAGACGGGCCCGCTCGAACTTCGATTCGGGGAAGGCCGCCTTCAACGCGGTCTCCACCTTGGGACCGGAATCCTTCAACGAGACGATCGAGAGGTACTCCTTGCGGGACGCGCCTGCGCCCTCGGTCTGGTAGTTGATCCGGGTTTCGCCGATGCCGAGTTTGTTCAACTCCGCGCGGATCTTCTCCACGTCGACCCTTTGGACGAAGCGGACCTGCAATTCGTCGCCGCCGGCGAACTCGGTGCCCAGCATCTTCTCGCCGCGGTAGAATCCGTAACCACAGCCGACGAGGATCAGCAACCACGAGGCGATGAAGGCCGGCTTCGCCCAGGTGAGGAAGCGGACGTTGGTCACCTGGATCAGGTGGAGCATGGGCAGGCTCTTGATGAGGTTCCTCTGGAGGAGGAGGTCGAAGATGAGTCGGGTGACGACCAGCGCCGTGAAGAGGGAGACGCAGAGGCCGACCGCGAGGGAGACGCCGAAGCCCTTGATCGGGCCGGTTCCGAGGATCACCAGAAGCGCCGAGGAAATCAGCGTCGTCAGATGCGAGTCGAAGATGGTTCCAAACGCCTTGTCGTAGCCGGCTGCGACGGCGCCGCGAAGCGACTTGCCGGCGGCCAGTTCCTCCCGGAGACGCTCGTAGATGAGCACGTTGGCATCCACGGCCATGCCGACCGTGAGCACGATGCCGGCGATGCCGGGCAGCGTGAAGGTGACGTCGAGCGAGCACATCACGCCGAGCATGATGATGACGTTGAGGATGAGGGCGATGTTGGCGATGAGGCCGGAGAGGAGGTAGTAGACCAACATGAACACCGCGACGGCGGCCACGCCGAGGATGGTCGCCAGCTTGCCGGAGGCGATGGCGTCAGCACCGAGGGACGGGTCGACTCCCCGTTCCTCACGGATCTCCAGCGGGGTCGGGAGGGGGTTTTCGAGGGCGGTGGCGAGCTCGAAGGCCTCCTTGTCCGAGAAGTTGCCGGTGATCTGACCGTTGCCGCCGACGATGGCGGAGTTGATCCGGGGGGCGGAGATGACCTCGCCGTCGAGGATGATCGCGAGGCGCTGGCCGATCGCGGCCTGGGTGATCTCGGCGAAGAGCTGGGCGCCGGCGGTGTTGAGCGAGAAGCTGACGTAGGGCGACCCGGTGGCCGGTTCATGGCCGACGCCGGCGCCGGAGATGTGGGTGCCGGAGAGACCCCGTTCGCTGTTTCGCTTCACGAGGATGGGGTAGGGGACCTTCTGTCCCTGGACCTGGCCGGGAACCATTTCAAACATGCGGATGTATCCCGGGGGGACGATGCCGCGCTGAAGGAGGTTGTCGCTGTCCGGATGGACCATGCGGAACTCGAGGAAGGCGGCCTTCTGGATCTGTTCCTTGGCGGCCTGTTTGTCGGCCTCGCTGAGTCCGGGGAGCTGGACGAGGATGCGGTTGGCGCCTGCGGGGGCGATGACCGGTTCCGCGACGCCGAAGCGGTCGACGCGACGGCGAATGACCTCGACGGCCTGTTGGACGGCGAGATCGTTGTTCAGGCCGGCGGTGATGTTGGACTGGGACCGCGAAGCGCCCATCTCAAGGAGGAACTGGGTGCCACCCTGGAGATCGAGGCCGAGGCGGAACTTTCCGGCGGCGGCCCGCTGGACGCGGTTCAGGATGCCGCGGACGGGATCGCGCTCGATCGCGTAGTTGATGTAGTTGGTCGGGAAATAGCGGGTGATGTCGTTGGTCCCGATGGCGACCACCAGGTTCGAATAGGTGATCCCGGAGGCGCCGTCGGCGTTCGGGGCATCCAGTTCCCGGGCCTTCTTGACGATCTCGTCGAAGGTCTTGTCCGGGGTTGCGGACTGGGAGTCGAAGGTGTCGATCAGGTTCCTTGCGGCGGGCGGATAAAGTTCCGACACCGACCAGGCGAGGATGAACAGGATGAGGAGAAACCTCGTGAGTTGACTGCGGTTCATGCGGGCAGGGGAAAGGGGAGGGGTTTCAGGAGGCGGCGCGCTCGGTGACGTCGGTCACGGCGGATTTGGTGATCTCGAGCTTCGATTCGCCGGAGCGGATGGTGACGGTGTTGTCCTTGATGCCCACCACGATGCCGACCAGGCCGGCGGCGGTGACGACCTTGTCGCCGGCCTTGAGGGCCTTGATCAGTTCGGCCTGCTCCTTGGCCTTCTTCTGCTGGGGACGGATGAGCATCACGTAGAAGATCAGTACGAAGAAAACCATCATGCCGATCTGCATGACGGCTTGCTTCTTCTGCTCTTCCGGCGACGCGTTCGGAGACACGCCGTTCATGGCCAACACAGGGTTAACAAGTACGGAAAACATGACGTGCAAAGGAACGGGGAGACTAGGGAGGGGCGGGGCCTTGGCAAGCGCACGTTCGACACCTTCCCAAGCTGGAAGGGGCAGGCGGAGGGCCCAGAGCCGGTTTCCGGCTGCGTTTTCCCCGGCGGATGCTATTGGAAGCGCACCGTGAAACTTTCGGAACTCCATCTGGGACAGAAGGTCGTCCATCCGCAATACGGCGAGGGCGAAGTGCGCTCGATCCACGACCATGCCGCCGAGATACTTTTCCGCGACGGCCGGAAGCCGGTGGATCCCGAGGCCTGCGGTCTCATGCCGGCGGAGTCGCAGGCGGCTTTGAGCGGCCTGAAGGTGCCCTTGGACACCCTGATCCAGCAGGTGGTGGAGGCGGCGGCGGACAGGCTTGGCTTGGAGAAGCTCGAGTCGCAAGTCCACGAACTGGCTCCGCGGTGGAGGAAGGGAATGCTCGTCCTGAGGCCTTCGGACCCGGCGCTCCAGCCCAAGGAGATCGAACTCGAGGTCTTCTTCCACAAGCTGGTGATGATGCGGAATCAGCTCCGGGTGCTGGAGCAGAAGGTGAATTCCAGTGAGACCCTGTCTTCGGCGGACAAGTTCGACTGGCAGCAGTACATCACCCGCTGCTACGGCTCCATGACCACCTTCAACCTGCTCTTCAAGGAGAAGGAATCGGCCTTCTGAACCGCGCAACGGAATCAGTTCGGGATTGATCCGGGACTCCGTTTGCCGGAAACCGGCCGCGGTGAAGAACATCGTCTACTTCGATCTGGAGACCCAGAAGTCCGCCGACGAGGTCGGGGGCTGGGATCGGATCCGGGACATGCGGATGAGTGTCGGGGTGACGTACTCCACCGCGCGCGGCGGCTATGAGATCTATGGCGAGTCCCGGGTGGACGACCTGATCCGGGAGCTCCAGCGTGCGGACCTGGTGGTGGGATTCAACCACCTGCGCTTCGACTATGAAGTGCTGCATGGGTACACGGTGTTCGACCTCACTCAGTTGCCCACGTTGGACATGCTTGTGGTGCTGGCCGACACCTTGAAGCACCGGCTTTCCTTGGATTCGATTGCCGAGGCGACCTTCGGGCTGGCCAAGACCAGCGAAGGGCTTCAGGCGATCGAGTGGTTCCGCCAGGGCAAGATGATGGAGATCGCCGAGTACTGCTGCTTTGACGTGAAGCTGACCAAGATGGTCCACGAGTTCGGAGCCACCAACAGGCTGCTCTACTACAAGAACCGCTTCGGGGCGCGGCTCAGCGTCCCGGTGGGCTGGTAGGCGGGGCGGTTGCCGCGGCCGCGGCAACGGCCGAAATCTCCGTGAGGTCGATGGCTCCGTCGCCGTTGCCGTCCCAGGCTGCCAGCTCCGTCTTCGGTCCGAGCCACAACCTCAGTTCCACGATGTTCAATTTGCCATCGCCGTTGAGGTCCCGCCGTTCCATCAGGGCTGCGGCGTCGATCGTTTCCGCCGGCGCCGGATCGGGTCGTGGTGTCGGTGTTGGTGTCGGGACGGTGGAGGGAACGGTGACGGCGGGCGCTGCGCTCCGCGTCCCGGTCAGGGTCGGCAACAGGTTGGTCGCCAGCGCGGCGTACAGGCCGTTCGGGAACCGCCGGACCAACGTCTCCAGGTTCAGGACCAGCGAGGAGGAGATGTCCAATCCGAGGGCGTCGTGGCTCATCGCGCGGAGGAACAGGCCTTCCTCGTCGGTCGTCTCCGGTTCCGACAGAGCGAGCACGCGCGCGTGGTCCCCGGAGAAGAACGAATACACTCGCTGTTCCGATGGAGGGAGGGAGGCGACCTTGGCGGCGATATCCGCGGGATCGATCTCGTCCGGTGTCCATCGGGCGGACGGAACCGAAAGGATCGGCGCCTTCTCCACGGCGAACAATGGCGTGGATCGGGCGGCGCGGGCGTCCACGCCGATCCAGAGATGTCGGTCGTCGACGGCAAGGCAGCGGACGGGGAACCCGATCGGAAACCAGCCGACCCATTTCCGGCTTCCTGGATGGAAGAGGAGCACACGGGACCTTCCTTGGAACTGGGGGTCTGCGGTGGCGACCCAGAGGAAGCCGCGATCCGAGGCCAGCGCGAGGACCTCTCCCGGGATCCGACTCCGGGGTGTGACCGGATCCAGGCGACGTCCCATTTCCCGGGCGGCGCGGGCATAGCGGGCCCGCAGTTTCATCCGCTCCCGGATGCCGGCTTGGACCCGTTCGCGGGCTGTTGCGATCGCCGCTGCGGTGGGCTTCATGCCGGGCGCGATCCGGATTCCCAGGCCTCCGGGAACGGTCATGGAACCGTTGCGTTCCCGGCTCTCGATCCGGCCGGATTCGCCTTCCACCAGCCAGAGTCCGGCATCGGTTCCGACCCAGAAGCGTCCTTCGCCATCCCCTACCACCGCCGCGACGGTCGCAGGCTGAAGGTCGGGGCCGATGGGACGGAGCGCGTCGCGCAGCGCCGTCCATTGCGGTGCGTCGGCATGTCGGAACGAGATGCTGGATTCCGTCGCGGCAACCACCCAGTCGCCCGAGCCGGCGAAGTGTCGCCATGGTGACGGGTCACGCGGATCCTGGACCGGGGCGGCGCCTTCGTGACGCAGGAACGTCCGCTGGTCCGCAGAGAGCCGGAACAGGGTGCCGGAGTCGCCGAGGGCGAGCAGTCCGCGACGGGTGTCCGCGACCCCGACCGGCCTTGGGCTGGTGAAGCCCTGTGCGGAGCCGAAGGGATCCACCGTGTAGGTGTTCGGGTCGAGCGTCGCGAGTCCGCCGTCGATGTTGAGCCAGAGTTGGCGGCCCCGGGTGAGGAGTCCGGCGATGGCATGGACTTCCAATGCCCCGCGGACGGGTTCCATCCGGTTGTCCGACGGGTGGAAGGTCCAAAGCCGGCCGGTTCCGGTCGGCAGGTTGGTGTCGGCCCAGGGGCCGGCCGAGATCCAGACGCGGTCGCCGCCCACGGCGAGACTGTGGACTCCAGCCATGGGCGTGGTTTCGGGAAAGCGGACCGGAACCACCCGGAACTGCCGGAACGGCGGGATCCATTCCAACGGGCGCAGGGCCAGTGCGTCGGGCGGTTCCTGGTCGTTGGCCTTCGGGGTCGCCGCCCGTGTCGGGGAGGCGGCTTCGCCGATCAGGGCGAGCAGGCACACGAGGAAGAAGGATCGCAGCGGCACGGTCGGGTCAGTGTCGGGGTCGGGCCGGTGGGGTCAACGGCGGGTATGCTCGGAAGCGATCGCCAGGGCGGCGATGGCGGCGGTTTCGGCGCGGAGAATCCGGGGGCCGAGGTCGACCGCAAGGGCTCCGGCGGAACGGAGGATCCTTTCCTCCTCTGCGGTGAAGTCGCCTTCGGGACCGATCGCGATTCGGATTCCCGGGACCCCTTGGGGAAGTCCCGCGAGTACGGTTCCGAGCGGCCGGGTGTCGGCGGCCAGCGAGGCGAGGATCAGGGCGTCGCCGGATTCCCGCGCGGTTGCGGCCGCGACGACGACCGGAACCGGGCCGACCAACTCCGGCAGCCACGGGTTGCGGGACTGCTTGGACGCCTCCACGAGGGTGTGGCGCCAGGTTTCCCTTTTGCGGTCCACCTCCGAGGCCGGGACGCGTGCGACGCCGTGATCGGTCTCCAGCAGCACGATGGAGGCGGCACCGAGTTCAACCGCCTTTTCGAGCACGAGGTCGAGGGCCTTGC
>JAIXUV010000388.1 GCA_027483345.1 Verrucomicrobiales bacterium
GCGCCGGTGTCGCGCAGGCGTCGGACGAAATCCGGGCCCTCGGCGACGAAGAGCTCCTTGCCGACCTTGAAGGCCCCGACGTGTGGGGCGACGCGGCGGGCGAGGTCGAGGGCGGCGTCGGCGGCCGGCAGGTCGAGGGCGACGATGATCGGATTGCGCACGGGCGGATTGAAGCGGTCCCCGTTCCCGAGGCCAGCGGAAACCCGGCCGTCTCCGGGTGGAGGTGATTTTCCCTCCGGAGGACAGGAAGGACTTCCCATCGATGGGAGGCTTCCGTCAACCTTTCCACACCGCATGTCGTGGAGTGTCGAACAGGTCCTGGCGATGGCTCCCGATGCGGGCTCGGCGAAGGCCGGCCGGGAGCTGGGCCAATCGAGGAAATGGTCGGAACTCGGAAGCGATGGCTCCAGCGTCTGGGGAGCGGTCCAAGGCAGCGGCAAGGAACCCTACAGGACCGGGATCGACCTCTCCGAGCCGGCGTTCAAGTGCTCGTGTCCCAGCCGCAAGTTTCCGTGCAAGCACGGTCTCGGTCTCTTCCTGATCCTGGTCCAGGAGCCCACCAGGATCCCTTCCGGAACACCGCCCCCCTGGGTGGCCGAATGGATGGCCAAGCGTTCGGAGAAGGCCATCCGCAAACAGTCGCCGCCCGAGGCGCCGTCCGGTGAACCGGATCCGGAACGGGCCGCCAAGGCGGCCGAATCCATTGCCCGCAGGGCCCAGCAGCGGGAGTCCCGCATGACCGAGGGGATCGCCGAACTGAGGCAGTGGATCTCCGACGTCGTGCGATCCGGCCTGGCGACCCTGCCGGGGCGCCCTCCGACCTTCTGGGAACGTCCGACAGCCCGACTGGTGGACGCCCAGCTTCCCGGGATCGCGCGTCGTTTGGCGCAGCTGGAATCCGAGGTGGGCCGCTCGCCCGACTGGGCCGCACGGATCCTCTCCGAGTTCGCCCTGCTGCACCTCGCCGCCGAGGGCTGGGGACGACGTGCGGAGCTTCCTGAGGCGGAGTACCAGGATCTCCTGGCGCTCGCGGGCGTTCCGGTGCCACAGGAGACGGTTCTGGCAGGCGAAGCCGTCGAGGACGACTGGCTGGTGCTCGGAAGGCGGATCCTGGAGGAGGACCGTGTCCGGTCGCAGCGAACCTGGCTTTGGGGACTCCGCTCCGCGCGCCCGGCGCTTTGCCTGAGCTTCAGCGCCACGCCGGCACAGCCCCTGGACCTGTCGCTGGTGCCCGGCACGACCGTCACAGGAAGCTTGGCCTTCTTCCCCGGCGTGGCGTCGGTTCGCGCCGTGGTGAAGTCCCGGAATGGGACGCCGACCTCGGGCGGATCCCCTGCGTTGCCGCTGCCCCATGCGAACCTGGAGGAAGCCCTGTCCTTCGCCGGCCGGACCTGGGCGGGCAATCCGTGGATCGAACGCCTTCCGTTGGCCTTGGCGGCGGTGGTGCCCGGCCGGCGCGGCCACGGCTGGGGCGTTGCCGATCCGACCGGCGACTGGTTGCCGATGGAGGCTCCGGAGGAACGGCTCTGGTCATTGTTGGCCCTTTCCGGTGGTCGGCCGTTGGGGCTCTCCGCGGAGTGGGATGGCCGCACCCTCCATCCGCTGGGCGCATGGACCGGCACGAGGACCTGGTTTCCATGAGCTTCGCCCGCCTTGTCACCGCCGCGATGTTGGGAACGGAATCCGGCCCGAGGCCGCCGTCGGCGCCAGCGGCGGACGAACCCGGCGACTTGGCCTCGCGTTTTCCGGCGTCTTCGGGGGAGGAGACCTTGTTGATCGAGGCGGCCGTCCGTTGGACGTGGGAGCGGGCGGGCCGGAGGCCGGTTCGGGAAGCGGGTCTCGAGACCGGGATGGCGCCGGAGGAGGACCTGCCGGAGGCCGGTGCGGCGGCGGGTTCGCTTCTCGGCCGGATGCTCCTTGGGGAAATGGAATTCCTGCTCGATGAATGGCTGGAAGGCGCGAAGCGGTGCGGGGTCCGGATCCCGGCGGAACATCTCCCGGCGGTCCTGGACCGGTCCGCAAAGGACCGTCGGCTTCGCGGCCGGATCGAGACGGTCTGCGGCGAACGGGGACGCTGGCTGCTCGGGCAGAATCCCGAGTGGTCCTCGGTCCTGGAGCCGGAGCCGGATTCCGGCGACTGGGAGACGGGCGACATCTCCCGGCGGGTTGTCGCCCTCCGGCGGTGGCGTCTGTCCGATCCCGAGTCCGCCCGAGCCGCCTTGGAGACGTCCTGGCCCAAGGAGGCCGCCGACGACCGGACCGCACTTCTCGAGGAGCTGGTCGTCGCGCCGGTCCCGTCGGATGCCGTGTTCCTCGAATCGCTCCTGAGGGATCGTCGGAGGGAAGTCCGCCGCCTCGCGGAGCGCGGCTTGGCGAAGCTGCCCGGATCGGGCTACGCCGAGCGTATGGCGGATCGGGCCCGGCGCTGTCTCTCCTTCGACGCCGGAAGGATCGAGGCCGTTCCCCCGGTCGCGTGCGATGCCGGAATGGTCCGCGACGGCGTCGAGACGCGTCCTCCCGCGGCGACCGGTGAACGCGCCTGGTGGATGTTGCAGGTCCTGGCCGCGGCTCCCCTTGGAACCTGGGAAAGGGAGACCGGTCTCACGCCGGAAGCCCTCGTGGATGGGGCCGCCGGGGAATGGCGGGAACAGATCCTCGACGGATGGACCCAGGCGGCGATCCGTCAGGGAAATCCCGCGTGGGCGGAGGCCGTGTTGTCCCGCCGCTTCGGCTCCCTTGAACCTTCGGCGCTCCGCCCCTTGGCCCGCTGCCTTCCGGTCCCCCGGCGGGAGACGTCGATCCTTCGGATGCTCGACGCCGGGAACGGCACGGGTTGGGACCTCGCGGACGACCTTGGGCATTCCTGGAGCGTCGCCTTCAGCCGCCGGATGCTCCGGCTGCTGCGCCTTGAGACCTCCAAACCGATGGGCGACTGGGAACTCCGGAACCGCTTCGGCCGGTTCGCCGCCCGGTTGCATCCGGACACCTTTCCGGAGGTCCCGGCCGGCTGGCCCGAGTCCGCCCACGACGGCGGATTCTGGGCGTCCGGCCTCGACGCCATGACTTCCGTCGTCGCCTTCCGGCAGCAGATCCTGAGCGCCTTTCCGCCGTTGTTCCCAGCAACCCATTCCGTGCCCCGAACATGAGCCAACTCCGTCTCCACGCCGAACAGCAGTACGCCGAGGAACTCGCGGCCCTCGCCCGGAACGATTCCCGTCCCCGTCCTCCGAGCTGGAACCTGTCGCCCTGGGCGGTCCTCACCTACATCCGGGGCGGCACGCTCGAGGACGGCACCGTGATCAGCGAGAAGTACGTCGGCGACCGCCGCCTGGTGGAGATCGCGATCGCCACGCTCGCCACGGACCGTGCGCTGCTCCTTCTCGGCGTGCCCGGGACCGCGAAGACCTGGCTGGCGGAGCACCTCGCCGCGGCGATCTCGGGCGACAGCACCCTCCTGGTGCAAGGCACTGCGGGAACCTCGGAGGAGACCCTGCGCTACGGGTGGAACTACGCGGAGCTGCTCGCGCGCGGCCCCTCCGAGGCGGCGCTTGTGCCCGGACCGATCCTGACCGCGATGCGGTCCGGCCGGATCGCCCGGGTCGAGGAACTCACCCGCATCCCGGCGGATGTCCAGGACACGCTCATCACCCTGCTGAGCGAGAAGACCCTCGCGATCCCGGAGCTCGGTCGCGAGGCCACGGCGGAGAAGGGCTTCAACGTCATCGCCACCGCCAACAACCGCGACCGTGGCGTGAACGAGCTCAGCAGCGCGCTGAGGCGCCGCTTCAACACGGTGGTTCTCCCGGTCCCCGATTCCGCCGACGACGAGGTCCGGATCGTCCGGAACCGCGTCGCGGAGCTGGGACGTTCCCTCGAGATTCCCGCCGCGCCGCCGGCGGCCGAGGAGATCCGGCGCGTCGTCACCGTCTTCCGCGAACTGCGGAACGGGGTCACCGAGGACGGGAAGACCAAGGTGAAGTCCCCGACGGCGACCTTGAGCACGGCGGAGGCCATCGCGGTGCTCAACCAGGGACTCAGCCTCGCGGCCCACTTCGGCGACGGCACCCTCACGGCGACCGACGTCGCCGGTGGACTTGTGGGAGCCGTGGTGAAGGATCCGGTCCAGGACCGCGTCGTCTGGCAGGAATACCTGGAGACGGTGGTGAAGGAGCGGGACGGCTGGAAGGACCTCTACCGGGCCTGCCGCAAGGTCGACTGATCCATGGCGGCCCCGGCTCCCCATCTCTTCGGCGTCCGCCACCACGGCCCCGGCTCCGCCCGCAGTCTCGAGGCCGCCCTCGAGGCCCTGCAGCCGGACTGTCTCCTGCTGGAGGCACCCGCCGAGGCGGAGACCGTCTTGGGCTTCGTGGGATCCGAGGAACTCCGACCGCCGGTGGCGATCCTCGTGTACGATCCGTCGGAACCTTCCCGCGCCTCCTACCTGCCATTCGGCGAGTTCTCCCCGGAATGGCGCGCGTTGATCCATGCGGCCCGCCGACGGATCCCGGTGCGCATGATGGATCTTCCCCGCGGCTTCGACGCACCGGAGCCGGACTCCAAGGCGGGCACCGGAACAGGTCCGGAACCGGTGTCGGACGCCGCCTCGACGTCTTCGCCGGAGCCCGGGCCAGGGCCGGAGCCCGCGGCCGGGGAAGGGGATCCGTGGGGATTCCTCGCCCGGCTGTCGGGGCTGCAGGACCCGGAGGAGTGGTGGGAGCAATGCGTGGAACGCCAGGGCGGCGCGGTCGAGGTCTTCGCGGCGGTCCACGAGGCGATGTGCGCGCTGCGGAAGTCCGGCCGGGTCACGTCCCTGCAGCGGTCGGATCCCGCCCGGGAGGAGCGGCGGGAAGCCCACATGCGGCAGGTCCTGCGGGCCGCGCAGAAGGAGGGATTCCAGCGGATCGCCGTGGTGTGCGGCGCGTGGCACACGCCGGCGCTGGCGGAGATGCCCACGGCCAAGGAGGATGCGGCGCGCCTGAAGGGCGGGACGAAGCGTCGGATGTCCGCGACCTGGATCCCGTGGACACACGGCCGCCTCACCTTCGAAAGCGGCTACGGGGCCGGCGTGGCTTCGCCAGGTTGGTATGGATTCCTCTGGGATCACGGCACCTCCCCGGACGCGACGACCCGTTGGATGGTGCATGTCGCCCGTTTGCTCCGAGGCGAGGACCTCGACGCCTCGAGTGCCGGGGTGATCGAGGCGGTGCGTCTGGCGGAGACCTTGGCGGACCTCCGTGGGCTCCGCGTTCCCGGACTTGGCGAGATGGACCAGGCGGTCCTCACGGTCTTCTGCGGCGGACAAGTGGGGCCGCTCCGGTTGGTGCGCGAGAAGCTGGTGGTCGGAGACCGGATGGGACGGGTTCCGGACGGCGTGCCGTCCGTGCCCCTGGTGGACGACGTGGCCCGCGAACAGCGTCGGCTCCGCCTGCCGCCGGAGGCGTTGGACCGGGACCTCGAGCTGGACCTCCGGAAGCCGAACGACCTGGACCGGAGCCGGCTGCTCCACCGGTTGGACCTGGTCGGCGTGCCGTGGGGGCGGCTCCTCGTTTCCCCGGCGTCCCATCGTGGGACGTTCCACGAGAAATGGCGTCTGCGTTGGATGCCGGAGTTCGCCGTCGCCCTCATCCAGGCCGGCGCCTGGGGCAACACCCTGGAGGCCGCGGCCACGACCCGTGTCGTCCTGCTTTCGGCGGAAACGGATTCCCTTCCAGGGCTCACGCCGCTGCTTCCGAGGGCGCTGTTGTCGGATCTCCCCGGGGCCGTCGGGCCGGTCATGGGCCGGCTCCAGGCGCTTGCCGCGGCGAGCGGCGACGTCGCGCACCTGATGGACGCCCTGCCGCCGCTGGCGTCCCTTGGCCGGTATGGCTCGGTGCGGCAGCACGACGTGGAGACGGTCCTCGGGATCGTGGACGGACTCGTGGCCCGCATCGGCGTCGCGCTCCCGGTCGCTTGTGGCTCACTCTCGTCGGAGGCGGCCGAGGAGGTCTTTCCGCGCGTCCTGGCCGTACAGGAGGCGGTGGCGTTGCTCCAACGCCCGGGCCATGCCGAGGCCTGGCAGGGGGCGTTGTCCCGCTTGGCCGGGCTTCCCGGCATCCACGGGCTCGTCGCGGGACGCGCCTGCCGCCTGCTGATGCAGGCGGGGCGGATGGACGCCGCGGAGGTGGCCCGCCGACTCGGCCTCGCCCTGTCGCCGGCGTCGGGGCCGGAGTCGGCGGCGGCCTGGGTCGACGGCCTGCTGCGGGGCAGCGGCCTGATGGTCGTGCACGACCCGGTCCTGTGGCGCCTTCTCGACGACTGGCTCGTCTCGCTCCGCGGTGAGGCGTTCCGGACGGTCCTGCCGCTCCTTCGACGCACCTTCAGCAGCTTCCCCGTGGCGGAGCGACGTCAGATCGCCGCCCTCGCGGACGCCGCGGCCTCCGGTCGGCTCGGATTGGAGGGCTCTGCCGCGACGGCGACGGACGTCGACGTCGGCAGGGCGCGGGCCGCCTTGCCCATCGTCTCCCGTCTCCTGGGCCTGCCGCATCTTCCGACATGAACGCGACCTCCCGTGACGAACACCGCCGCCGTTGGCGCCTCCTGCTCGGCGCCGCCGGGGATCCCGATGCGCCGTCCGACCTCCTCGACGCCGAGGCCCGCGGCATGGACCAGGTCCTCGAGGCCCTCTACGAGAGCGATCGGAAGGCAGGCCTCGGCTCCTCCAGCCCGAACGTCGCACGCTGGCTCGGGGACATCCGGAAGTACTTCCCCTCCCAGGTGGTCCAGGTGATGCAGAAGGACGCCCTGGAGCGGTTGGACCTGCGGCAGATGCTCTTCGAACCGGAATTGCTGGCGACGGTTCAACCCTCCGTGCACCTCGTGGCCCAGTTGCTGGCGTTGAAGGAACTGCTGCCGGCCAAGACCCGCCAGACCGCCCGGGAGGTCGTGGCGAAGGTGGTGGAGGAACTCCGGCGGCGCCTCGAGGAACCGGTGCGGAACTCGGTGTTGGGCGCCCTGAACCGGTCGGTGCGGAACCGGCGTCCACGGCTCGCCGAGATCGACTGGAACCGCACGATCCGCGCGAACCTGCGGAACTACATCCCGGAACTGCGGACGGTCGTCCCGGAGGTGCGGATCGGATCGGGCCGACGCCGGAACTCGCTCCGGGACCTGGTCCTGTGCGTCGACCAGAGCGGATCCATGGCCACCAGCGTGGTCTACTCCGGGATCTTCTCCGCGGTCCTCGCCAGCCTTCCCTCGGTTTCCACGCGGATGGTGGTGTTCGACACGGCTGTGGTGGACCTCAGCCACCTGTTGCAGGACCCGGTCGATGTCCTGTTCGGGACCCAACTGGGTGGCGGCACGGACATCAACGCGGCGCTGGCCTACACCCAGGGGATCGTCCGCAGGCCCGAGGAGACGGTGTTGGTGCTCGTGAGCGACCTGTACGAGGGCGGCAACGCCCGCGAAATGCTCGCGCGGGCGGCGAAGCTGGTCCGGTCCGGCGTCCAGATGGTCTGTCTCCTGGCCTTGAACGACGAGGGGGCGCCCTGCCATGACCACGCCCACGCCGAGGCCTTCGCTTCGATGGGGGTGCCGGTTTTCGCCTGCACTCCGGACCTATTCCCGGACCTGATGGCGGCCGCGATCCGGCGTGAGAACGTCGCGGAGTGGGCCGGACGGAACCGGCTCAACGCGGTTCGTGCCGGGGCGAACGGACCCACGGGGACCTGAAAGGCCTCACTCACCCTTGCCGCGGGCGGCCTCCGGCAGCCACGGCAGCAGCTTCTCTCGCAGGAGCAGCAGGCGCCTCGGATGGGCCGGATTCGAGAGGTCGCCTTCGCGCAGGTCGGACGGCGGATGGGCGATGGCGGTGTCCAGGGCCACGGCGATCGAGGCGAGGTCGGTCTCGCCGAGGTGCAGGGTCGAGCGCTCCTCCTGGCTCATGCGATGGGCACGGCGGGCCAGTTCCAGCAGCAGCGCGCAGGGTTCGAGGCAGGGGGCATCCGACTTCGAAGCCGCGGCGTCCACCCCGATCTCCCCGACGGGCCACAGCCGGCGACGCAGGCAGAACCGGACGTCGCAGCAGGCGCGGGCGACCTCGCAGGCCTCGGGATCGCTCAGCGAGGCGATCTTCCGGAACATGCCGGTCTGCCGGTCGGCGAACTCCCGGAAGGGGACGACCCGCAGGTCCGTGGCCTGGGACGCATACCAGTCCGAAAGGCCGCCCGGCAGCAGCGACTCCAAGCCTTCGCTGAGGGACTCCGCGTCCCGCGGACGACAGATCCAACCGGACACGAGGTCGGGTGACGCCTTGTTGGGACGGAACCGGCCGAGGCGGTCGTTGGCAGCGAGATCGGCCAAGGCCTCGACCTCGACCGGGGCGAGCCGGGCCGAGTCGGTGGAGGCGTCGTCGACATGGAGCAGTTCGAAGATCCCGGGTCCGTTGGAACGCAGCAGCACCGGACCGAAGCGCAGCGGGGAAAGCCGGGGATGCGCTATCGTTCCGGCGAGGCGTTCCAGGGCGGGGTTTTTCGTGGGCGACATGGATTCAGCGCGTCTCGGACCGGGCCGTCCCTTCGGCGATGCAGTACAGGGCCGAATGCGTGCGAAGGAAGATCCGGCCGTCCGACATGGCCAAGGTCGAGTTGGAGAGTTCTCCGACCGGATTGCTGGCAAGCAGCTCGAACTTCGGCGCCGCCTTCACCACGAGCGTGTCGCCCGAGCGGTTCACGACGTAGAGCCGATCGCCGGCGAGCGTCATCGAGGCCCAGGTCTCGCCGTTGGAGCCGGTCGCGGGCAGGCGTTCCTCCCACACCATGGCGCCGGTCTTGAGGTCGACGCACTGCGCGAAACCGTCGGTCGAGGCGAGGTAGGCGTGTCCGCGGTGGAGGATCGGGGAACCGATCCGGTGCTTCTTCGCGCGGCGTTCGTAAGACAGGCGCTCGGCCGTGCGGTCGCCGGATCCGCCCGGCTTCGCGATGATCGTGGAGCCGAAGAACCCGCCCATGGCGACGATCGTGTCCTCGCCGAAGCTGGCGGAGGTGTAGACCAGCGGGTTCATGCCGTCGATCGACCACAGTTCGCGGCCGTCGTCCGGGGCGAACGCGCGCAGGCGGTTGGCGGCGGCGAGGACCACTTCGGTGCGTCCTTCATGACGGACCGGAAGCGGCGTGCTGAACGATCCCATCATGCCGCCGTTCCGGCCGGCGAACCCGTCGAACCTCTCCGTCGGCTGCACCTCCCGGATCGGCGTCTTCCAGAGGACCTTCCCGGTCTTGCGGTCGAGGGCGTGGAGCGCCGAATGGGAGCCGGGGCCGTGGTACACGAGGACGCGATCGCCGAGGATCACCGGCGAAGGGCCGCTGCCCCAGGAATGGTCCTGCGGTCCGAGGTCGGCCTTCCACTGGAGCTTGCCGTCATGGGAGACCGCGATGACGCCGGCCGCGGCGAAGCCGGCCACCACTCCGTCCGCGTCCGCCGCCGGGGAAGCCGCGCAATGGGGATTGGTCTCGTGACGCGGATCGGCGGCGTCGCGTTCCACGACCTGGCGCCACAGCTCGCGTCCGCCGGCGGCGTCGAAGGCGACCAGGGCGCGACGGCGTCCGTCCTCGAGCGGCTGGGTCAGGTACACGTGCTTCGAATGCACGATGGGCGAGGAGTTGCCCGGCTCGGGCAGCGGAGTGCGCCACGAGACGTTCGTCGAACCTTCCTTCGACCAGCTCCAGCGGAGCGGGAAGGAGGCCTCGGGGGAGACCTGGTTGCCGTCCGGACCGCGCCAGGAAGGCCAGTCGGCGGCCTGGACCGCGGAAGCGAGGAGCAGCGGGACGAGGATCGGCGTGGCCTTCATGGATGCGTGGGGTCGCGGACTACTTGCCGGAATGGTCCTTCTTCAGGTGTTCGCCGAGCAGGTCGCGGCCGAAGTCGTTGGTGAAGTCGCGCCAGACGGCATGGACGTGGTTCGCGTCGTTCTGGGTGTTGTCGTACTCGAGCAGGAAGGTGGGACCGTGGACGCGGTAGTAGTGCGCCTTGCCGCGCTCCAGCGAACCGGCCCAGCCGAAGCGGATCGTGTCGCGGCCCGCCTTCCGGATCTTGAGCATGTCGTCCGCGGCGAGTTCACCGCGGAGACGTCCGACGTATTCGTACACGATCGCGTCGAGGGTGTTCCGCTGTTCCGGGGAGAGTTCCGAGTAGGCGATGCCCTTCGGTTCGCCGATCTCGGCCCGGCGGGAGGCGACGGTGAGGATGTCGTCCGGCGCGGCCGCGAGGATCACGGCGGTTTTCCGCTGATCCGGCGAGAGCGACTCCATCAGCGAGCGTGCGAGGTCCTCCTCGGCGGCGAGCACACGCAGGCCCTTGCGTGGGCCGGTGCGGACCTCGGCGGGGTTGGTGCCGAGGAAGGTCGGGGTGCCGGCGGCGAACTTCCCGTCGACGACGGTGAAGTTGAAGGACATGTGGTGGCCCTCGTAGCGCCATCCCCAGGTGCCCTTGGCGTCGGGCTTGCCGAAGATCGAGATGTGGTAGAGCTGGGGATCGCGGGGGAACCGGCGGTTGGGTCCCTCGATCTCCTGGAGGATCTGCTCCAGGCTCATGATGGTGGCGGCCTTGTTGAATCCACGGGGGCTGAGGCCCGTGGACAGCAGGGCGAACGCGAGGTTCTGCTGCGCCGGCTTCAGGCTGCCGACGGTGACGCCCTTGCGTTCCTTGGGGATGAAGTGCCAGTTCTCGCGTTCGTCGGCGCCGAACTCGAAGGCGGCGACCGCGCGTTGCTCCTCGGTGAGGGCGGCGAGGAAGGAGTTGGCGGCCTGGGTCATCTCATCGACCGGTCCGGCGGCGAGCCGGACGGCGGCGAGGAGGCCGAGAAGAAGGAGGGAGCGCATGGCGGTCACGGTGGGCATGGGGATGGAAGGCGGGTCGGACGCCCGGGGGCAACCGGTTTATTCGGGGCCGTTGGCCTTGGGTTCGGGCAGGAAGAAGGACAGGGCGAGCGCCAGCACGAACATCGCGGTGGCGGTGATGCCCGCGGCCTGGGCGAC
>JAIXUV010000188.1 GCA_027483345.1 Verrucomicrobiales bacterium
GGGAATCCAACGCCGCATCCAGTTCCGCACGGGTCCTGTGAATCACCTCGCTCATGGGGAAAAGGTCCACGTTCAATCCAGGAAAACCAGTTCGTTGGTGGCGAGCACGGCCTGGATCAGCTGCTCCCACCGGGAGTCGTCGACCTGGTCGGCGTCGCTCCCTCCGAGGAACCGCAGCGCTGCGGCGGATTCGGAACCGGACGGGGGCCGACCCAGCACGCGGCGGAAGACGGCCTCGACCCGGCGGACCGGATCCCGTTCCCCGGCGACCGAGGGGAGCGACGCGAGGGCGCGGACCTGTTCGTGGACGAACGGCGAGTTCATCAGGAACAGCGCCTGCTGGGGCACGGTGGTGCGGGGACGCCTCTCCACGCACTGATCCGGCACGGCGAAGTCGAAGGAACGGAACAGGCCCGGGAGATTCTGGCGGTCCACCAATCCATAAACCGTGCGCCGACGGTTGGTGGGATCGGAAGCGACATCCACGGGACGTCCACCGCGCGCGGGATCGAGACGGCCGGAGACGTGGAGCAGGGTGTCGCGCATCGCCTCGAGGTCGAGGCGACGCCGCGGATGATGCCAGAGCAGACGGTTCTCCGGATCCACCGAGCGGGCGAGCCGATGCGACGGCGACACGGGGTCTTCGCCCGACTGGCGGAACGCGGCGCTGCGGAGAAGCACGCGATGGAGGTGCTTCACGCTCCAGCCCGACCGGATGAAGTCCGCGGCGAGCCAGTCGAGCAGCTCGGGATGGGTGGGCGGTTCACTGCGTGCGCCGAAGTCCGCGGGAGTCGCCACGAGCGGTTCGCCGAAGTGTTCCATCCAGACGCGGTTGACGAAGACCCGCGCGGTGAGGGGATTGGTCGGGCTGGCGATGGCGGCGGCGAGCTCGAGGCGTCCGCTGCCGGCGCCGAACGGCCGCACCTGGCCGCCCGTCAGCAAACGCAGGAAGGAACGCGGGACGGGATCTCCCGGACGTGCGGGGCTGCCACGGACGAAGATCCGGGGCTGGATCGGCTCGGGCAGGTCGCGGAGCACCATGGCGCGCGCCGGAGGACGGTTCGTCGCGTGGGCGGCGATCTTGTCCAGGTTCTGGACGAGGCCGCCCCAACGGTCCTTCTCGGGCCGCGACATGTGGTCGGGCGTGTCCCGGCGGGCGAACCCGACGGGGCTGTCCTCACCGGTGACGATTCCCACCAGCTCACGGGAATCCGCCGTCGAGGGCGAGGCGTTCGTGGATTCCGAAGCCGTCCATTCGCGGAGGAGCAGTTCGCCGTACGCCCGTGCGACATCGGCGCGGTTCGTCACGCCGCGTCCGGCGAGGAAGCCGACGACGAGCGAATTCCAGCCAAGGTCGCTTCCCAGGCGCGGACGCAGGTCCACAGCGGCGATGGGGAACACGGCTTCCGGCAGCGCCATCAGCCGCGCCCAAGGTCCGAAGACGCGGTCGGTCTCCACCACACGGCGCGCGACGAAACGACGGGTTCGGAGCATCAACGTCGGCCGGAAGTCGTCGGGGGTGAGCGAAAGGCCGAACTGCGCGGTTTCGGTGAGGTCGGGCGGCGTGGTGACCGCGCGGACGAGATACTCGCCGATGCGGCCACGAAGGATTCCCGTGAGACGGACGAACTCGGCGTCGACGTGGTCCTCGAGTTCCTTGCGCGCCTTCTCCATCCGCTGCTCGAACTCGGGTCCGCCGGGAACCGAGGCGGGATCCTCGATGAGCGGCGGCGGCGCGGGGCGTTCCGAGGAGGCGAAGACGCCGTAGAGGCTGTAGTAGTCCGCCTGGGGGACCGCGTCGTACTTGTGGTCATGGCACCGGGCGCACGAGACCGTAAGGCCGAGGAAGCCCCGGGTGACCGTGTCGATCTGGTCGTCGATCTGGTCGTGCGGGTTGTTGTCGAAGAGGCGGCCCAGCGTGAGGAAACCCATCGCCGCCAGCCGCCACGACGGCACCGGCGGGGATTCGAGGTCGGCGGCAAGCTGGTCCCGGATGAAGCGGTCGAAAGGCAGGTCCTCGTTGAAGGCGCGGACGACGTAGTCGCGGTAGGTGTAGGCGAACGGACGGATGGCATCCGTGCCGTACTGGAGGACGAGGTCCTTGGTGTCGGCGTAGCGCGCGACGTCGAGCCAATGGCGACCCCAGCGTTCGCCGTAGCGCGGGTCGGCGAGCAGCCGCTCGATCTCCCGTTCCACCGCCTGGTCCTCCGAAAGTTTCCAAGCCCCGGCGAAACGGGCGTGGTCGGCATCGGACGGCGGCAATCCAATCAGGGCGTAATGGAGCCGGCGCAGCACCACCGAAGCCGGTGCGACAGGTGACGGAACGAGACCCTTCGCCGCAAGGCTCCGACGCAGGAAGACGTCAACCGGCCCACCGGTGGCCGATGGAGCCGCGGAGTCCGAAGGAACGGAAGGGTTTCCCAGGGGAAGAAAAGCCCAATGGCGCCGGGCTTCCGTGTCCGACTGGGGGCGCACCGCCGCCACCACCGTGCACGCAAAAAGCCATCCGGCGGCGAGAAGACGCAGGATGGCGGCCGCGGGGCTGCCAAGGGTGGAGGCCGGGATCATGGGGATGCACGGATGTTCCGCACACGCGACGGGGGTGCAACGGGAAGTTGGCCGGGAACGGGAATCACGCCGCTGGGTGGCGGCGTCATTGACCTTCCTTCGACGGAAGCGTACCGAATCCAAAGCGCCCCAAATCCCACCTTCCATGAACGCACGACGCTCCGGCTTCACGCTGATCGAACTCCTCGTGGTGATCGCCATCATCGCCATCCTCGCCGGCATGATCCTGCCGGCGCTGTCGAAGGCGAAGCGCCAGGCGGTCCGCACGCAGTGCATGAGCAACGAGCGCCAGTGGGGCGTGGCGCTGGCCCTGTACACTTCCGACAACCGGGACCTTTTCCCGGACAACAGCGACGGGTTCCACCTGAGTTGGATGGGAACCAACATGATGAAGTTCTGGACCGACTACCTCACGCGTTCGACCAAGCCGAATGCGCGGGGAGAGAAGAAGGGCGCGAACCACATCCTGTTCTGTCCGACCGACGACTGGCATCGCTCGGTGGACTCCGACCGGTTCGGAACGACCGGGCCGGAGACGTCGCCGATCCTGACGGGATACTTCTACCTGCCGGGACGTCGGGCGGGCTCGGTGGACAGCTTCGCGCGGAGCTTCGGCACGTCGGACTGGTTCTACCGTCAGCGTCCGGGTGGGGAGTTCAGCGGCGCGCCGGTCCTGATCGACCGTCTGCAGGGGTTCGGTCCGGCGTCGGCGACCAACGTGTTGGACGGGCGCCTGAACTGGATGACCACCTTCAACGGGAAGCCGGTGCCGACCACGGTCCATCGGATCGCCCGCAACGCGCCGGAAGGAGGCAACTTCCTCTTCGAGGACGGCCACGCCGAGTGGTTTGCCGGGCGCCGCGTCCTGATCGGTGCCGGCGGCGGCGACATCGGCGACTGGAAGTGCTACTTCAAGGTCGGGATCCAGTGA
>JAIXUV010000211.1 GCA_027483345.1 Verrucomicrobiales bacterium
AGGTCGGCGAAGCGGGCGCAGAGCCACTGTTGGTGGGTGTTGAGCACCCTGCCCAGCATCAGCTCGGAACCGGTGTTGATCAGCTCGATCGTCACCGCGACATCCTGCTACCGAACGACAGGACCACAAATGGGAAAGCGGTTCGACCGTTGTCCGTTGTCCGTGGTTTGTCGTCGTTGTCCGTTGTTCACCGCTGGCGACCCCAGCTCTCCATCTCGCCGGACACCGAGCTTTCAGCTGCGCGCTCTCCGCTCCCGGCTCCCGGCCCAAGGGCTTCCGCCCGGACGATCAGAGCGTCCAGGCATGGACCGTGACCTTCGTGTTCACCGGCACCACGACGTCCACGGAGCCTTCGGCAGGGTTGGTGGTGGTGTTGTCGATGACGGTGTCGAAGGTGCGCGCCGGGCCGGAGTCGGGGGTGAGGGTGACGCGGTTGGTGACCACCCGGCCGAAGTCGCGGGCGCGGAGCTTCACCGTGCGGTTCGTGGTCGAGCCGAACGGCAGGAAGATCGTGCCCGGGATCGTGCCCGCGGGAATCGGCGTCCCGGCCACCTCGGTCAGGGTCAACGTCGGCTGGACCGGCGGGAAGACGAGCAGGTTGCTCCCGATGGAATTGGGAAAGCCGTTGAAGTTGAGGTTCAGCTGGGAGCGGTCGATGGAGTCGATGCGGATGCGGCCGAACCCGGCGTTGCCGCCGTCGGAGACGGAGATGGATCCGCTTCCGGAAACCGAAACGGACACGAGCCGGATGGCGCCGCCGCTGCCGGCGTTGATCGAGAAGGAGTCGCCGAGACCACCGCCGTTGGCCACGATGGAACCGGCCACGGCGATCCGGGTGTTGGCGGCGATCAAGATGGCCCCGCCACCACCGCCACCGCCACCCAAGGCGCCGAAGCCACCACCACCGCCGGAGCCCCCGATCATCGGCATCAGGAATGGGTTTCCGTAGGTCTGACCGCTGTTCGCGTCGGCCCGCCGTGTGGCGAAGGCACCACCGCCCGCGACGTCCGCCTCGTTGCAACAACCGCGGAATCCCCCCTCCCCGCCGCCGGGACCGTAGCCGTTGCCCGGGGGCGTCTCGGCGCCGAAGCCGGGGTTGCCGCCGTCGAATCCGCCGGGACCGCTCACGCCACCGGCATTGGCCGTCCGACGGGATCCGCTGACGTTGATCGATCCGTTCACCACCACGTCGCCCTGCGACAGGATGTACACGGGCGTGTTCCGGGCGTTGCGGGTGAAGGTGACCGTGGCGCCGCTTTCCACGCGCAGCGACGCGAAGTGGAGGATGCCGTCGGGCGGCAAGGCGATGTTGGTGCTCGCGGCGAGGACGACGTCGCCGAGCGAGCCGTTGCTGCCGGCGTTGAAGCCCTGCGCCGCCAGGCGCGCCGCGCCGAGGGACGTCAGGAGGAGGCCCGCCAGCGCACCGAGGAGGACACCGGGGCGGCGATTCAGGATGGAGCTGGTCGTGTTCATGGACTGTGTGGAACGGATGTGGGCGCTGGATCTGGAAAGGGGACGGAGGAGGTTCATGGAATGCGGCGGACGCGGTAGAACGCGGCCTCGGGGTGGATCAGTCGGCAACGGGCCCGGGACTTGCCGTCGACGTTCTCGACGGCCTCCGCCTCCACGGCGGTCCAGGCGGAAAGGTCGGTGCTGCTCTCCAGCACGTGGCGGGCACCCGGATCCGAGGTCCATTCCAGCAGGACGGACCAGGTGACTGGAGCCGGTATGGCATCGAGCGAGCGCGGCTGGATCGGCACGGTGCTCTCCAGGGCGAGAAGGCGCACCCGAAGGACGGAAGCACCGCCGTCGGTGGGGCCGGAGCCCGGGTCCCCGCCGCCGCCGGGCGCATCGCCAACGGAGCCCGGGGCCGACTCGCCTTCACCCAGGAAGCGCACGGTCGCCACCGGCTCGCCGATGAACGGCCCGAACTCGGCACCATTCGCAAGGACGGCCGCAGGCAACACCAACGTCGCCAACGGTTCGCCAACCCAGGGACCAAACTCGATTCCGGCAACCGGTGAGAGGCCCGGCAACAGGACGGTCGCCACCGGCTCCCCGATCCACGGACCGAACTCGATCCCTTCCACCGCCTGCAATCCAGGCAACAGCAGCGAGGCAACCGGCTCGCCAACCCAAGGTCCAAACGCGGCTGTGTCTGCACCGGCGAATCCGGGCAGGACCAAGGTCGCCACGGGCTCGCCCAACCAGGGTCCCGTCGTGAAGCCGTCGGCTTCCTGGAAGGCCGGCAGGACCAGCGTGGCAACGGGTTCGCCGAGGACGTTGAGGACGGGTACCGAGGCGGCGTCCGTCGGACTGGTTCCCATTGCGACCTCCGCGCCATCCGGCCAGCGGTCGCCGTCCGTGTCCCGGGCGTCCGGATCGGTTCCGATGCGGACCTCCTCGGCGTTGGCCAGGAAGTCCCCGTCGCGGTCGTCGTCCAGGTCGTTGGCGATGCCGTCGCCGTCGAGGTCCGCCGTGAAGGCCAGCGGATCCGGATCGTTGCCGTCGAGGATGCCGTCGCCATCGGTGTCGCGCCGCAGCGGATCGGTGCCCGCGACCAGTTCCGCCGCGTCGTCCAGACGGTCGGCGTCCGTGTCCCGCAGGTCCGGATCCGTCCCGAGTTCCACCTCGCGGACGTTGGTGAGCCCGTCGCCATCCCGGTCCGCGTCGTCCCGGTCGGGGATCCCGTCACGGTCGAGATCCCGCAGCACGACGATCTCCACGACGTTCGTACCGGACAGGCCATCCACGTCGAGGACCCTCAACGTGATGCTGAACGCATTGG
>JAIXUV010000235.1 GCA_027483345.1 Verrucomicrobiales bacterium
CCCTCGAGGTTCTCGGGGACGAAGCGGCTGGCGTCGACGGAGCCGTCGGCGTTTCCGGCCTTCACGTTCGATCCGAGGATCGAGGTCGCGACGAACACCGGGAGGAGGATTCGGAGGAGAGTCTTCATGGCTTCTGGATTCGATTCGGGGTTGCCCGCGTTGGAACCACACGGAAGCCGTCGGGAAGTTTCAGGATGTCTCAGGAAATCCGGAGATGCCTCGGAACGGAGGGCTCATCCGCAGATGGTGCAGGACTTCGCAGACTGGAAGGGAACAGGGCTTCAGGGGATCTGTGGGGACGTGTGTTCCCTTGGGGATCACGGGCCCTTGCGGGTGGACTGCGCTGGTGGATTCCCCGGGGTGAACGAGCCGTCCGGGCGGAGAAGCAGCCGGGACTGGAGCGAGGCGACGAAGCCGCCGCGGTAGGTCCTCGGAAGGTGGAAGTCCGAGTGGAAGGGTTTCCCTCGGCGGGCCGGGTCGGCGTGGTGTTCCACGTACTTGATGTCGAGGTCGATCTCCTCGCGCAGTTCCCACACGCGCCGGTGAAGGGCCTGGAAGAGGGTCCGATCGCGCAACTCGGAAACACGGACGCAGAATTCGCGCAGCCGGACGGCGGGTCCAAGGAACCGCCGCACCGCCTCGGGCGACCAAGTGGACGGATCCGCGGACAGCAGCGAGTCGAACGCCGACCGCAGGGCCTCCGCGCCGGGGCCTTCCGAGTAGGGAAGATGGAAGACGTCGCAGAATAGGGCGAGGTCCTCCGGTTGGACCGGTTGGCCGGCCGAGGCGAAGAGGGGGAGCCAATCGGAGAGGGCCGACCGCTGCGCCTCCGCGGGATCCCAGGTGTCGGACGGGTTGCGGACCCAGGCGGCGAAGGTGTGCAGTGCGGGGAAGTTCGCGGGGAACTCGGTGTTCGGATTGCACAGCACGCCCGCGACGAGGCCCCGGAGCGCGGGTGGACGGCCGGAGTACGGCCCGCAATAGAGACGTCGACCGTCGTAGTCGTTCGCGTGGAGGTTGTCCCAGATCAGCGGTGGACGCCGGAGGATGCGGGCAAGTTCCGCGGCGTGTTCCAGGGTGATCCTCTCGGAGACGATCTCGGGTCCGGTCCAGAAGACGGGGATCGAGGGATCCAGTTCCCGGCCGACGGTCTCGAGATAGCCGTCGCCGCCGTGCTTCGCGGCGACCATGCGGCCGCAGTACGGGGTGGGGCAGAAATGGAACCGGACCTCGCCGCGTTCGCGGAGGGCGTCCCGGAGCCGGTGGGTGAGGTCGCATTGGGCGGAGGCGAGGTGGCCCCAGCGGGCGGCGTCCTCGGGATGCATCCGGTCCGGGATGTCGTCGAACAGGAGTCCGAAGTCGCGGCAGCCGAGATCGAAGAGCTGTTCCAGCCGCCGGCGCAGGGCCTGGAAGTCGGCGTCGGCGCCGTAGCGGATGTCGAGTCCGGGCCCGAGCGCGTAGAGGAACCGGATGCCGCGTTCCGCGCAGGCACGGATGCGTTCGCCGAGTTCGGCGGCGGCCGCGGCGTCGTAGCACTCGCGCCAGAGGACCCGGTGGTGCAGGTCGTCCTTGGGGCCGTACACGTAGGTGTTGAGGCCCCAGGCCTTCATGGAGTCGAGCAGCTTGCGGCGCTCGGCGACGGTCCAGAGCGGGCCGTAGAAGCCCTCGATGACACCGGAAAGGAACATGGTCGGAAAGGCGGTGTGGAAGCGGCTCAGCGCGGATCGAGGAAGTCGGGCACGCCGTTGTGGTTGCCGTCGGAAACGCCTTCGGCGAGGTCGCCCTTCCCGTCGTGGTCGCCGTCGAGGGCGTTCAGGTCGAGGAAGACGTAGGGCCGTTGGTAGGCCTCCTTGTCGCCTCCGGCGAAGCTGGCCCAGAGCCGGAGGCCGGTGCCGTCGTACACGGCGTTGAGCACGTTGCCGCCCTTGATGGGGATGCTGTTTGCGAGTTCCACCAGCGACGGACCGTCCAGCTTGCCGCGGCTGCCGGACAGCGTGGGAAAGGCGCCGCGGCCTTCGTCGTGGTAGACCACGCAGGAGAGGACGTTCGGGGCCAGTTCGTCGCCGGCGTCGTTGTCGGTCCAGGTCCGCACGCGTTCCGCCGCCGGGGCGTTGGCGAGGGTGCGGACCTTCACCGCGCGCTTCCGGGTCCTGCCGTCGCCGAAGACGAAGTGGTAGCTCTTGGTCTGGGGGAGTCCGCGGAAGATGGCCTGCACGCGGTCGAGGTCGCCGGCGTCATAGAGCATCGTGCGGAACCAGGTGGTGAAGTGCGGCGCATGGAGGTTGTAGGGACGTTCCTTGGCCCCGGCGTCGCCGATCTCGGAGAGCACCACGCCGGCGTCATTCATGCCGGTGTTCGCGCCGACGACGCCCGCGAAGGTCGGCATGACGTGGGCGTGTCCCTCGGACGGAATGTGGACCAGCAGCACCGGGAACTCGTGGGCGCCGGCCTCGAGGGACCAGTCGAGGTTCCGGGTCTGGTAGAGGTGGCCGTCCTTTGTCGCCTCGCCCCAGGCCGCGATGCTGCTGCACGAGTAGGGCATCAGCAGCGGCAGCGTGTGCGCGTGCTGGAGCGTCCGGACGGGGATGCCGGCGCCGTCGGCGACGCCGACGATTTCCTGGAGCACCCGGGAGTCGGTGTGGCCCGAAGTCAGCGCCCAGGCGCGATCGAGTTCGTCCTCGGAAACGCCGAGCTGCTGGCGGAATCCCGCGACCACCGCCGGTACGAAGGCCCGGATCTCCTCGCGGGATAGGCGACCGAACCGCCAACCCATCTGGTACGGCGTGCCGCCCACGACCACCACCGGCACGCGGGCGATACCGTTGGTGAGGGTGAACCGGTAGCCGGCGCCACCCGGGTCGGCGGCGCCGGAGCCGATGGCCGGATCCGAAGCCGGGGCGGGAGCGGATGCGGCCGTCGTGAAGGCGCGGGCCTTGGCTTCGTCGGCGGCGAAGGCGGGTCCCACGCCGAGGAGCAGCGCGGCGAGGAGGAACGGGCGGGGCTTCATGGGAAGGGCGGGCTGGGAAGGGACCCCGGTGGGATCAGGCGGATTCGAGCAGGACGTTAGTGTAGATGCGGCGTTCGCCGGTGCGGACGAGGCCGATGGCGCCGGGGACGCGCCGCTTCAGCTCGAGGTGTGGCTCGAATTCGAGGCGGGTGGAACCGAAGGCCGCGGCGAACTCGGCCCGGACCTGCGCGTCGTTGTGGTCGTGGAACTCCGAGGCCATCCGGGCGGTTCCGCCATGCCATTGCGCGAGGATCGCCTCGACGACCTGGGGCACGGTCGGGATCCCGTACACGAGGGCGAGGTCCACCGTCTCGACCCCGGGCCACGACGGGAACATCGAGTCGGCGATGACCAGCGTGTTGGTGTGGCGGATCCTCGCGAGGAGGGAAAGTAGGTGCGGATTGAGGAGACCGGACCGGAGCATGTGGAGATGCAACGGCGGTGCGGTGTCCCGGGTCAAGCGCGACCCCGGGGAACGCCTCGGACGCAAGTCGTCTTGGTCCTGCCCACCGCGTGGAGGTAGGAAGCCGACCTGCATGTTCCGGAATGCGGGACTTGAGTCCCACGGTTGCCGATGGAGGCTTCCGACATGGTCCTTTCCTCCTTCGGAATCCACTCCTCCCGCCAGGTGCCGCGCCGGGTGCTCGTGTCCGCATCCTGGCTGCTGTTGGCTGAAGTCCTTTGTTCCTGCAGGTCGGACAACCTCGGGTTCACTTCGACGGAGGTCCGGGACGGTTCGAACCATGAAGGGAACCACGTCTCCCGGATCGAACGCGAGTGGCGGGCCAACGAGC
>JAIXUV010000316.1 GCA_027483345.1 Verrucomicrobiales bacterium
CGGCGGAGCAGCCCGTTGCTGGCGACGAGTCCGTAGCGGTGTTCGCCCTCGAGTTGGCGGTTCCAGAACTCCCCGCCGGCGCATTCGACGATGAGTCCGCCGGCGGCGATGTCCCAGAGCCGGACGCCGGCCTCGACGTAGGCGTCGAAGCGGCCATCCGCGACGTACACCAGCGCAAGCGCGGCCGAGCCCATGATGCGCAGCTTCCGGACGCGGTGGGTGAGGTCCGCGAAGTCGGCCCGGACGACCTCCAGGCTCTTCCCGCTCTTGGCGAAGCCGAGCGAAACCACCGCCTCGTCGACGCGTGACCGGGTGCTCACGCGGATCCGTCGGCCGTTGAGCTTGGCCGGCCTGCCGCGGATGGCGGTCCAGAGTTCGTCCATGAACGGGTCGTAGACGACGCCCACCACGGATTGGAAAGCGCGTCGCCCCGTCTTGGCCCGCACCTCGAGGGCGATGCTCACGGCGGCGTGGGGAATGCCGTAGGCGAAGTTCACGGTGCCGTCGATCGGATCGACGACCCAGCGCGCCTCGGCAGTCTCTGCGGCCTTGTCGATGCCCTCCTCCCCCAGGACAGGTATCCCGGGAAACGCGGCGGCAAGGCTGCGGGTGATGAGCCTTTGGCAGCGGACGTCGAGTTCCAGCTTGATGTCGTGCTGGTTGGCCTCGTTGACCCGCTTGGTCTTCCGGAGGTTCGCCTTCATGAGCGCTCCGGCCTCACGGGCGGCTTCGGTGGCGGCGTCGAGGATCCGGTTCAGGGGCAATGCGGGCATGGTGGGATTCGGGATGTCGGGATGTCGGAAATCGGTTCGGCCGTGCCGGGGATCAGGGGAGCACCTCGCGGCGGCCTTCGAGCAGGGCTTCCTGGGTGGCCCGGAGGGATTCGAGCAGGTTCTCGTCGGCGGCGCGGACCGCCTCGCAGAGGCCGGACGCTTCGCGGAGCCGGGCGACCGTCACGAAGTCCGCACCGGCCGCATAGAGCGCCTTCACCGAGCGCAGCTCCTCCGCGGGTGCGATGATCCTCGCCTTCGGGTTCAGCTCGCGCAGCTGACGGACGAGCTTCTCGTTGGTGATGCCCTTGATCAGCGAATCCGGGATGGTGCAGACGAGCACCTCGGCGGACTCGAGTCCGGCATGGACGAGGGTGTCCCGCTGGCTGATGTCGCCGTAGATCACCCGCACGCCACGGCGTCGGAGTTCGGCGTGGACTTCGGGGTTGAAGTCCACGACGCCCACCTGCGGCAGGAGGTCCGGCGCGTGGCGTTCCAGCTCGGCGAGCAGCGAACTCGCGGTGCGGAAGAATCCGAGGAGCAGGATCTTCGAGCCGTGTCCGTGTCCGTGCGCGGCCTGGTCGAGTTCCGAGCGCTTCATCGTGTCGAGGTCCTCGACGCCGCGGCGCTTCAGGAACGGAATGGTCCAGCGCACGATGCCGTCCGAGCGGGTCATGGCGAAGGTGGATCCCACGGCGAGGAGCACGAACGCGAGCGAGGCGAGGCCGGCGGTGCCTTCCTGGATGTGCTTCGACTTCACCCCCAGCTCGAGGACCACGAGGGAGAACTCGCTGATCTGGCAGAGGTTGATCGCCGGCAGCAGGCTGGTGCGGAGGCCCTGCTTCATGCGGTGGAGCGGGATCGCCGTCGAAAGGAGTCGGCTGGCGACCACGAAGACCGAGTAGGCGGCCCCGGCCGCGACGAGGGAGGTGGTGGGCACCGGGATCTTCATGCCGAGGCCGACGAAGAACAGGGTGACGAAGAAGTCCCGCAGTCCGGTGACCTTGGCGGTGACGTCGAGCGCGTAGGGGAAGGTGGCGAGGGTCACGCCGGCGACCAGGGCGCCCATCTCCCGGGAAAGGTGGAGGCGTTCGGCGAGTTCGCCCACGAGGAAGCACCAGGCGATGGCGCCGACGAGCACCAGTTCGGGAAGCCGCGCGACGCGCCGGAAGATCGTCGGCAGGAGGTAGCGGCTGGCCAACAGGGCGATCGCGACCAGGGCCAGCACCCGTCCGAGCGAGAGCAGGAGCACCGTCGCCTCGAGGCGGTCGAGGTTCGGCTGGATGGCGAGGAACAGGATCGCGAAGAGGTCCTGGAGGACGAGGATGCCGAGGGTGATCCGACCCGGAAGCGTATCCAGCTCCCGCTTGTCGTAGAGGATCTTCACGATCACAACCGTGCTGCTCATCGCGGCCGCGATCGCGAGGTACAGGGCATCCCAGCCGTCCTTCCCCAATGGCAATCCGATCAGTCGGAACACCAGCACCCCGAGCAGGGTGCCACCCACGATCTGCGAGGCGGCGGTGACGGTGATCGAGCGTCCCGCCGAGATGATCTTCTTCAGGTCGATCTCGAGGCCGATCATGAAGAGCAGGAAGATCAGCCCCAGCTCCGAGATGGTGGCGATCGACTCGGCGTCGGTGACCCAACGCAATACGGACGGACCAATCACGAATCCGCCGACGAGATAGGCCAGGATGGCGGGTTGGCGTATCAGCTGGGCGAGGACCCCGAGCAGCCAGGCGGTGCCGATGCAGACCGAGATGTCGCGGAGCAGGTGGTGCATGTCTTCCCGCGGCAGCTTGTACCCTCCGATCCCCGCGCATCAACGCCGCGCCACACGAGGTGGCGGAATGCGGTGTGGTCCCGCACCCGAGGTGCGGGGCATCCGCTGACGTCGGTCCGGACGCCCGGCGTCGGCCGAGCGCATCCTGTTGCCGTTGCGTGCGGATCTTCTCGCTCCACCGGAACGGTAGGCTCAGGCGGGCAGGCCGAATCGGACGTGGGCCTCTTCGGTGCTGATCTTGAGCGAGGCGCAGACGTGGCGCGA
>JAIXUV010000346.1 GCA_027483345.1 Verrucomicrobiales bacterium
CGCAAACCGATCGTCCCGACCATGAGCAAAGCCTCCGCCCACAAGATCTCGAAGAAGTTCGCCGCCTACCCGCGCCTGAATCCGTTCGGCGTGGGCAAGGACATCTCCGCCGCCGACCTGATCGACCAGTCCATGCTGGCCTACAATGGCGGACGCCTGCGCGAGGCCGCGATGCTCCTCGCGCGGAAGATGCTGCCCGACGACGGCTTCATCGGCATGTCCCTCACCGGGGCCCTGACCCCGGCCGGACTCGGGAAGAGCTGCCTCATCCCGCTGATGAAGGGCGGCTACGTGGACTGGATCATCTCCACCGGCGCGAACCTCTACCACGACCTGCACTTCGGCCTGGACATGCACCTGCACAGCGGCACGCCGTTCCTCGACGACGTGGAGCTGCACGAGGAGGGCGTCATCCGCATCTACGACGTGCTGTTCGACTACAATGTGCTGCTCGACACCGACGCCTTCGTGCGCGAGGTGATCCAGGGACCGGAATTCCAGCGGACGATGGGCACCGACGAGTTCCATTACCTGCTCGGCAAGTACGTCCACGCGCGCCAGAAGAAGCTCGGGATCGCCGACAGCTCGGTCCTGGCCACCGCGTACGAGTGCGGGATCCCCATCTTCACCAGCAGCCCGGGCGACAGCTCGATCGGCATGAACGTGGCGGCGATGTCGATGCGCGGCTCGAAGCTCCTGCCCGACGTGAACCGCGACGTGAACCAGACCGCGGGCATCGTCTACCACGCCAAGAGCACCGGCCACACCAGCAGCGTGTTCATCCTCGGCGGCGGCAGCCCGAAGAACTTCATGCTCCAGACCGAGCCCCAGATCCAGGAGGTCATGGGCATCCAGGAGAAGGGCCACGACTACTTCCTGCAGTGCACCGACGCCCGTCCGGACACCGGCGGCCTGAGCGGCGCCACGCCGGCCGAGGCCGTCAGCTGGGGCAAGGTCGATCCCGACAAGCTCCCCGACTCGGTGGTCTGCTACACGGACACCACCATCGCGCTGCCGCTGCTCACGGCCTACGTCACCGCCCGGGTGAAGCCCCGCAAGCTCAAGCGTCTGTACGAACACCGCGACGCGATCCTGGACACCGTGAAGTCCAAGTACCTCAAGACCGGCACGGTCTCGAAGGTCCTGACCAGCCGGAAGGTCGCCAAGCGCGCCAGCAGCATCGGCCTGAAGAAGAAGTGATCGGGGAGTTCGAAGTTTTCGGTTTCCAGTATCCGGTGGGGAACCGAGCAGCGACGACGATCGTCCGTGGCCTGAAGGCCAAGGCCACGGACAACCGACAACGGACGACGGGCAGCGGCCCTCCGTGAACTCCGTGTCTCCGTGCCCCATTCACATCCCCATCCAGCGCCGGCAGGCCGGCTGCGGCTCGCCGTCTTCGACTCGGACGGCACGCTCGCCGACACGCTCCCGTGGGTGCGTTCCGTGTACAACGACGTCGCCCGGGGGCACGGGCTCCGAACCTTCTCCCCGGAGGAGTTCGAGCAGCACCGCGGCCTCCACGGCAGCTCGCTGCTCGACGCCGCGGGCGTGCCGCTCTGGAAACTTCCGCTGCTCGTGCGCGACATCCGGCGACGCATGGCCGCCCACGGGGGACCGCTCCTGCCGTTCCCGGGCGTGCCCGCGATGTTGAGGGATCTCCGGGCCGCCGGATTCCAACTCGCGGTGGTCAGCTCCAACTCGCGGCGGAACGTCGAACGCATCCTCGGACCGGACCTCGTTCCCCTCTTCGCCCTGTTCGACTGCGGGGCCTCGATGTTCGGCAAGGCCTCAAAGCTCCGGGCCGTCCTGCGTCGACTCGGGGTCACGGGCGGTGAAGCGGTCTACCTGGGCGACGAACTCCGCGACGCCGAGGCCGCCCGCGACGCGGGCCTGCGGTTCGCCGCCGTCACCTGGGGACAGCACCACGCCGCCGTCCTCCGGTCCGCGACACCCGACTTCGTCTTCGACCACGTCGAGGAAATCGCACCCGCTCTCTCCCGCTGAGCGGCCCCATTTCGGCTCGGAAGGACCTGTAGGGCGACACGACTCCAAGGAGACCGGCTGTCACCTCGGCAACCCGACGGTTTCCTTCCCATTCCTTGGCGGCTTGGCGCCCTGGCGTGAGTCTCCGTTCTGGATTGGCCCTCCCCCGATTCGCTTCGATCCGTCATTCCTTCTGGCGGAATGGGTCGGGGCGGGGAGACTGGAGGTGTTGCCGGAGGTCCGCAGCCAGATTGCCGCCCATGAAGAAGATCGAAGCCATCATCAAGCCGTTCCGCCTCGAGGAAGTGAAAGAGCAGCTCCAGACCCTGGGCATCCAGGGCATGACGGTGACCGAGGCGAAGGGCTTCGGGCGCCAGAAGGGCCACACCGAGGTCTACCGCGGCGCGGAGTACACGATCGACTTCCATCCGAAGCTGAAGATCGAACTCGTGGTGGCCGAGGTGCAGCTGAACGAGGCCGTGGACGCCATCATCCGGGGCGCGAAGACCGGCAAGATCGGGGACGGGAAGATCTTCATCTCCGAGGTCACCGAGGTCATCCGCATCCGGACCGAGGAACGCGGCGAGCAGGCGGTCTGACCGGAAGCCCGCCCGGGAAAGGAGCCTCACGCAAAGGCGCGAAGCCGCAAAGGAGTGGGAAGCAAACCGTGGGGTTTGCCTCGGTTCAGTGGGACAACTCCTTACGTGCGGCTTCCCGTTGGCGCATTTGCGTTTTGTGTCAGTTCACCCTGGGCTCCCGCGGAAACGATCCGTCGGAGCCGGGGATGGTTCGCGGAGCGGAGCACGGTGCGCCTGGAGCGGTCTTGCCGGCCCCATGTGGACGGCTCAGGGTCGGTCCATGTCCCTCCGCCGTCCGCTGCTCGCGCTGGCCGCCTTTGCCACGACCCTCGGGGTCTTCGCCGCCGACTTCGCCATCCGGGACGGCGACCGCGTGGTGTTCCTCGGCGACAGCATCACGGAACAGCGCCTCTACACGACCTACATCGAGGCCTACGCGCTCACACGGCATCCGGATTGGAAGCTGGGCTTCCGCAACGTCGGCTGGGGCGGCGACACCGCCTGGCTCCGTCAGCGCGCGCATCCCGACGAGGGACGCCTCTTCGCCGCGGAAGGCGAGGCGCTCGACGGCATGGTGACCAACGCCGTGGCGCGCGGACTGGGACGGGACGTGCTGCCGCATCGGCCGACGTTCGTGACGGTGAAGTTCGGGATGAACGACCACTCCTACCAGATGTTCCGTCCCGACATCTTCCGGGCCTATGCCCGCAGCCAGGCGGAGATCGCGCGCGAACTCCAGGCGGCCGGGGCGAGGGTCGCCTTCCTCACGCCCCAACCCATCGAGGAACGCCGCCCGGATCCGGACAAGGACGACCGCAACCTGTCGCTCCGGCAGTTCTCGGACGGATTGAAGGACGTCGCCACGCAGACCGGCGCCGGCTTCGTCGACCAGTTCCAGCCGTTCATGGACCTGATGATGACGGCCCGGGCCACGGATCCGAAGGCGTTCATCGGAGGCGGCGACGCGGTGCATCCCGGCCCCTCCGGCCAGCTGCTGATGGCCTGGGCGGTGCTCAAGGGCCTCGGGGCGACCGCCCCGGTGTCCTCGGTGTCCATCGATGCGACCGGTTCCAAGTCCTCGGCCGAGGGCTGCACGGTCTCGAACCTGAAGGTGTCCGCCGACGGCGTGACGTTCGACCGCCTTGATTCGGCGCTGCCGTTCCCGGTGGACGACCGTGCCGTGCCCGCGCTCGGCCTGGCCCCGGTGGTTGCCGAACTGAGCCGATACACCCTGACCGTGACCGGCCTGCCCGAGGGCGACTACGAGGTCGGCGTGGACGGCGAGACGACGCTGAAGACGGACTCCAAGTCGTTGGCCGGGGGCGTGGACCTCACCCGCAATGCGGGCGCGGTCACCCGGCAGTCGCAGGAGGTGCTCAAGGGCGTGTTCCGGAAGAACGACGTCTACTTCGAGCGTTGGCGCGGGGTGCAGCTGCACAACTTCCCCGGTTGGGCCAAGGGACCGGAGGTCGAGGCCCGACGGACAGCCGAGCTCCAGCGCCTCGACACCGAGGTGGCCAACCTCGAGAAACGCATCGACGAGAACCGCAAGCCGCGCGGCCACACGTTCACCGTGCGGAGGGTCCGGTAGGCCTGCGCCTCGACGTCCGGCTTCAGGCGACAGGTCCCCGGCGGACCCTCACCGGAGCAAAGGGGAAACGCGGATCCCTTGGACGGTCACGGGTTGCGATAGACCACAGAAATGGCGGTGCAGAGGCGGGACCGGAGCGCGGAAGGAAGCCGCTGCACACACCGTTCCCCAAGGTTCCACAAGGGCGCGAACGCGCGGCTGGAGAACCGGCCAAACCCGGCGTTGCCGGTGAGGAAGGGGGAACCCCAGACGGTCAGGCGATGGAGCTCGAACCCGGCACGACGTCCGAGGGCGGCCATCTCGGCCGGGGTGAGCAGGAAGAGGTGGCCGTCGGCGTCGGGCTTGAACTGGTTCGTCTCGAGGGCCTTAAAGTCGTCGATGTCGGCCCAGGTCGGCAGCCGGTTCCGGAAGAACTCGCCGTTGGGGGTGGTGATCAGCGCATGTCCGCCCGGCTTGAGGAAGCGCCGGCACTGGGCGAGGAAGTCCACGGTGTGGGCGACGTGCTCGACGACCTCGCAGGCCACCAGGATGTCGAACCGCCCGACGACCTCCGGGTCGAGTTCGAACAGGTTCCCGCCGACCACGCGGATGTCTTCATGGTTCCGGTAGCTCAGGACCTGCTGGGCGAGCAGCTCCGCGCGCAGGTCGTTGGCGGCCACCTTCCGGCCGGCCTCGGCCGCGGCCGCGCAGAGCGCCGCATCGCCCGCCGCCAGTTCGATGAGGGTTTCGCCTGGGATCGCGAGGGTCTCCTCGATGGCCAGCAAGGCCCGCATGCGGCCGTAGGCCCAGTAGGACGGCGGGGCGGCGGAGCCGAAGTTCCATCCGTAGGCGTCCTCCAAGTCGCGGGTCCGGAGAGGTCGGACCGCGGATAGGCCTTCGCGGCAGGCGCGATCGAACCGCTCCCATGGGAAGGACTGCCGGTCCAGTCGCGGGCGTTGGAACTCTTCTGGTTTCTGGGTCATCGGACTTGCGGGGAGGCGCCGCGTCGTCGTGGACAATCCCGCAAACATCCGGGCTGCTCAAACCAATTGCCGACTGCACCCCGGGCGCGGGCGCCGGTGTGGGGCCGGATTCCGATTGGGCTCGGCGCGGGAACGCGCTTTGCTGGCGGCACGATCCGCGGGTTCAGAGAGAAGGAGAGCAGGATGACGGAATTCATCCCAGACACGGAAGGTCCTACGAAAAGCCGCAACGCTTCTCCCGAAGCGGCTCCGATGCTCTGGCGCTGGGGCTGTTCCGCGTGGCTGTTGCGTTACCCCGACGGTGCACCCGCCCTGTTGCCGGCCCGGCTTCGGGATTCGCCTCCCCCAGGGCTGGCCGAGGCGGTGACGGCCTTCTCGACGTTGCTGCTGGAGTTCCACGGCGAGGCGCCCGAGGCGGACCGGTTGACCCGTTGGCTTCGGGAGGCGTCGGAAGTCTCCGAAACGCCCGATCCCGATCGCCGGATCGAGATTCCCGTGCGGTACGACGGCGAGGATCTCGCGTCCGTCGCGCGGGCGGCGGGGATGGATCGGGCGGAGGTCGTGCGACGCCATGTCGGTTCGGCGTTCCGCGTGCGATGCCTCGGGTTCAGTCCGGGGTTCGCCTATCTCGACGGATTGGACCCGGCCCTGCGCCTGCCGCGGAGATCCACTCCACGGCCCCGCGTCGAGCCGGGCTCGGTGGCGATCGGCGGGGACCACGCCGGGGTCTATCCGGTGCCCAGCCCCGGAGGCTGGAACCTGCTCGGCACCACCCCGGTGCGGCCGTTCGACCCTTCGGCCACCGACGAGGAGGACCGCTTCCTCTTCCGGGCGGGCGACTCGGTCCGCTTCGTCGAGGACCCGTCGGCGACGCCGGATCCGTTCGTGCCGCCCGCGTGGATGGAACCGGAGTCGCCCTGGATGCGCGTGCTCGCAACCGGTGCGGCGCTCGGGATCCAGGATCCGGGAAGGCCGGGCTGGCGTCGGTTCGGGGTGCCGCCCGGCGGTTGGCTCGATCCGGACGCCGCCCGGGCCGCACACCGGCTGCTGGGCCAGGCGGAGGACCTGCCGCTGGTCGAGTTCGCCGGCGGTGGACAGGTGTTCGAGGCGGTCATCGCCATGGTGGTCGCCATCACCGGAGCCGATCCGCGGGGGGAAGTCGTCGGACGTCGCGGGGAGGTGCGCCCGGTGCGGCCGTGGTCCAACACCGTGCTCGCCGCCGGCGAACGCCTGCGTTTCCGGGGCGCGTCGGACGGGGTTTGGAGCTGCCTTGCGATCCGCGGAGGCGTCGAAGCCCCACGGGTACTGGGCGCCGCCGCGCACCATGCCCGCGCCGGACTCGGGGCGTCGCCCAAGGCCGGACAGGGATTCCGCGGACAGTCGGATCCGTTCCCCCGGGACCTTGCCGGCGCGGGACGTTGGATTGATCCGGACCGCATCCCGGGCCGCCGCGAACGCACGGTGCGCGTGTGGCCGGGTCCGCAGGCCGGGGCGTTCGGCGCGGTGGCGGTGAGGCGGTTCCTGCGCGGACCGTGGACGGTGGATCCCCGATCCGACCGGGTCGGCTACCGGCTGGCCGGACCCGGGATCCCGGTTCCTTCGGGCAACTTGGAGTCCGAACCGGTCCTTCCCGGCTCCATCCAGGTCCCACCGGACGGCCGACCCATCGTGACTCTCCCCGAGGGCCCGACGCTCGGCGGGTATCCGAAGATCGGTTGGGTGGATCCCCGCGACCTGTGGCGCGTGGTCCAGACGCCACCCGGCGGAGGCATCGTGTGGCAGCCCGTGGGATGGGAGGGACTCGCCTGAAGCCGCTCCTCAACTGCGACCTCGGCGAAGGCGAGCCGCGGGAACGGACCGACGGGCTGCTCCGCGCGGTGCACCTCGCGAACATCGCGTGCGGCGGGCACGCGGGGGACGCCGACTCCATCGCGATTTGCGTCGCCTTGGCAGTGGAGCTGGGAGTCGGTGTCGGGGCGCATCCGGGTCTGCCCGGCGATTTCGGGCGGGGCGGCCCGCCGCCGTCGGCCGCGGAACTGGAGGCCCTCCTGTTGGAACAGATCCCGCGGGTGGAGTCGTCCGCGCGCCGGCAAGGCGTCCGGCTGCACCACGTCAAGCTGCACGGGGCGCTCTACCACGCGGTGGAAGCGGATACGGCCCTCGCCGACACGACGGCTTCCCTCCTCGCGAGACGTCACCCGGGCACCGCGTGGGTGGGACAGCCGGGCCGGGCCACCGAGGCCGCGGCGCGGCGCGCGGGGATCGCGTTCCTGCCGGAAGGTTTCCTCGACCGCGGCTACGTGTCCGACGGAAGGCTGGTGCCGCGCGGTGCGGAAGGCGCGCTGCTGGAACCGACGGCGGCGCTGGAGCGGCTCGGCGGTTGGCTGTCCACGGGTTCGGTGAAGGCGACCGACGGAGCAGAGCTGCAACTGCCGGTGGCGACCTGGTGCGTCCATGCGGACACACCGGGATCGGTGGAGCTGGCCCGGGCCGCGCGGAGACGGCTGGACGCGGCCGGGTCGGTCTCGTGACCGGGTCGGCGTCGGATCCTGTCTTGCCTCGACGGCGACCGGTTTCATCCTTGGCCGATGAAACGCGTTCTCCTCGCGACGTTGGCGCTGGTCGGCGGCTGCCACACCGGCGACACCGCACGCAGGGGTGGGCCCCATTCGGCGGATTTCGACCGGTTCTCCGCGGCCTACATCGCATCGCACGAGGCGGCGCGTCCGCTCGAGGCCGTGGCCATGGGACTGCACGAGCATGACGGACGCTTCGTCGTCCCCGACCGGTCCGCGCTGGAGAACGAGATCCGGCGGCTGAAGGCGGCGGACCTGGCGTTGTCCGCGGTGAAGCCCTCGAAGCTCGACGCCGGCCAGCGTCGGGAACTCGCGGTGCTCCAGACCGCCGTCGCCAACGCGCGGTGGGGCTTGGCGACGGTGCAGGCGCCGTGGCGCAACCCGATGTTCTACGCCGGCGCGCTCGACGTGAGCGTGTACCTGAAGCGCGACTTCGCGCCGCTGCGCGACCGGGTGCGCATGATGGGATCGGTGCTGGAGTCGGCCCCGGCGCTCTTCGCCGCGGCGCGTGCGAACCTGGACGCCTCGCTGGCGCGTCCGCTGGTCGAGACCGCGGTCGAGATCGCCGAGGGCACCGCGGCGTTCCTCGAGAAGGACGTCGCCGCGGTGGCGGCGCAGAGCGGCGATCCCGGGTTGAACGCCTCCTTCGCCGCGACCTCGGCCCGTGCGGTGGCCGAGCTGCGGTCCTACGCGGCGTGGCTGCGCGAGACGCGTCTGCCCGGGGCGCATGACCGCTTCGCGATCGGCCGGGCGGGCCACATGGAGATGCTGCGGGCGGAGATGGTCGACCTGACGCCGGAGGCGGTGCTCGAGGCCGGGATGCGCGAGCTGCGGGCGGAGCAGGCGCGGTTCGCCGCGGCGGCCCGGGAGATCGATCCGACCCGTCCGCCGGCGGAGGTGTTCCGCGAGATCCAGAGGGATCATCCGACCGAGGAGTCCCTCCTGCCCGACACGCGCCGGAACCTGGAGGCGATCCGGGCGTTCGTCGTCGCGAAGGACCTGCTCACCATCCCCAGCGAGGTGCGCGCGCGGGTCGAACACACCCTGCCGCCGTTCCGCGCCACCTCCTTCGCCTCCATGGACACCCCGGGGCCGTTCGAGCGCAAGGCGACGGAAGCCTACTACTACGTCACGCCGCCGGAGCCGGAATGGCCCCAGGCGCAGAAGGACGAGTGGCTCACCGCCTTCAACTACTACACCACCGACGTGGTGAGCATCCACGAGGCGTATCCCGGGCACTACGTGCAGTTCCTCGCGCTGAACGCCTCGCCCGTCGGTCCCGTCGGCAAGGTCTTCACGAGCTACGCCTTCGTCGAAGGCTGGGCGCACTACACGGAGCAGCTCCTGATCGAGGCCGGTTTCGGGGCGCCCGCCGATCCCGCCAACCCCACCCCGGAGGAACGGCGCCGCTGGGCGAGCTACCGCATGGCGCAGTCCAGCGAGGCACTCCTCCGTCTCTGCCGTCTCTGCTGCTCCGTCCAGATGCACTGCCAGGGCATGGGCGTGGACGCGGCCACCCGATTCTTCGTCGAGAACGCCTACTACGAGGAGCGTCCCGCCCGCAGCGAGGCCGTCCGCGGCACTTTCGACCCCGGCTACTGCTTCTACACCCTCGGCAAGCTCCAGATCCTGAAGCTGCGCGACGACCTCCGCCGCCAGGAGGGAGACCGTTTCGACCTGAAGCGCTTCCACGACGCGATCCTCTCCCACGGCGCGCCGCCCATCCGCGTGCTCCGCGAGATCCTGCTGCGCGATCCCAAGGAGTGGTCCGCGGTGCTCTGAACAGCCCGACCTCCCATCGACCGTGGCCAAGCCCTTCTCCCATCTCCAGGACCTCGACTACTCGGTGGTGCAGCAATGCATGCACTGCGGCCTGTGCCTGCCGTCCTGTCCCACCTACGACGCCACCAAGCTGGAGCGGAACTCCCCCCGCGGGCGCATCGCCCTGATGCGCGCGATCGCGGACGGTCAACTGGAGGCGACGAAGACCTTCGGCGAGGAGATGTACTTCTGCCTGGGCTGCCTCGCCTGCACCTCGGCCTGCCCGGCCGGAGTGGACTACGCGCGTCTCTTCGAAAACGCCCGCGCCGAGGTCGAGTCCTCCGGGGCCCTGGCCTCGCCGCAACGCACCGCGGTCCGCGGACTCACCCTCGGATGGCTCTTCACCGACCTCAACCGCCTCAAGCTGGTCGGGCTCGCCCTCCGGCTGTGGCAACGGCTCGGACTCCAGGAAGCCGTCCGCGCGACCGGGTTGACCCGCCTGCTTCCCGCGCGGCTCAGGGAACTCGAGGCGATGACCCCGGCGGTCTGCGACTCGTGGACCGAGGACCTCGTGCCGCCGGTGACCCGGGCCGTCGGGGAGCGGCGGTTCCGTGTGGCGATGCTGGCGGGCTGCGCGCAGGACCTCCTGTTCAGCGACGTGAACCGGGACACCGTCGAGGTGTTGGCCCACAACGGATGCGAGGTAGTGACTCCTTCGGACCAGCACTGCTGCGGTTCGCTCCACGCCCACAACGGCGAGGTGGGACTCGCGGCGGAACAGGCCCGGCGGAACATCGACCAGTTCCCGCCCGAACAGTTCGACGCGATCATCTCCAACGCCGGCGGCTGCGGATCGCACCTGCGCCACTACTCCCATCTGCTGGCGAAGGATCCCGCCTACCGCGATCGGGCACGTCTCTGGGATTCCAAGGTGCGGGACATCCACGAATGGCTCGTCCAGACCGGCATCCGTCCGCCGGCACCGGCGTCGTCCGGCGTGCGGGAGCGCACGGTCACCTACCACGAGTCCTGCCACCTGTGCCATGGACAGAAGGTCTCCGCACAGCCGAGGAAGTTGCTCCGGGCGATACCGGGACTGAAGCTCGTCGAACTTCCCGAGTCCACCTGGTGCTGCGGCAGCGCCGGCGTCTACAACCTCACCCAGCCGGCGATGTCGGCCGAACTGCTGCGCCGGAAGGTGGCGCACATCGCGGGAACCGGCGCGGAGATCGTGGCCACCGGCAATCCCGGATGCCTGCTGCAGGTGGTCAACGGCTGCCGCGAAGCGGGCCTGACCGTCCGCGTGGTCCATCCGGTCTCGCTCCTCGCCGAAGCCTACCGCGGCTCCTGAGCCCTGCGGAAAGGAAGCCGCGCGCAAAGGCGCGGAGGAATGGCGACGGGCCACGGATGGCCGGCGACAGGCGACAGGCGACGGGCTACGGACAACCCGGTTGCCACCCAGATTTCCGGTTGCCGACCGCTCCTTCATGAACTTACTTCCCGAGGTTCCGCCGCGATGACGACCGTCTGAAACCGACGTCGGTCCACGGTGGGTGTCCAATCCGAATCCAACCGAATCCATGAAGAAACTTGTCGCCCTGCTCGCCGCCTCCGTGCTGACCGTGACCGCCTTCGCCGGCGAATATCCCGACGTCAGCATCGCCGAGGTGAAGGCCCTGATCGGCACCAAGAAGGCCACCATCATCGACGTCAACGGCACCGAGTCCTACAAGGAAGGCCATGTGCCGGGCGCCCTGGATTTCGACGCCGTCGAGTCCAAGCTCGCGTCCGTCCTGCCCGAGGACAAGAACGCGCTGGTGATCGCCTACTGCGGCAATCCCCGCTGCAAGGCCTACCAGGCCGCGGCCGACGCCGCCCACAAGCTCGGCTACAAGAACGTGAAGCACATGTCCGCCGGCATCGCCGGATGGAACAAGGCCGGCGAGAAGGTCGAGAAGGCCAAGTAAGCCCGCCGGTCCCGGGACCCCTTTCGTCCGACCATCACCCGTCACCAACCCGTCCACCTCACGGTGGGCGGGTTCTTCATTTTCCGGTACCCGTTGCGGCCAACACGCCGGCCGCTTCCAGGACCAGACGGATCTCAGACTTCTCCGACGCCGGCAGATGCCGCGAGGCCGGGTGCTCCCGCGACGGGTCCAAGGCGGACGCCAGCTCCCGCATCACCGAGGCGCGCAGCGGTTCCATCAGGCCGGTGAAGACGGGCGTGCCGACCATGAAGCTGCATCGGAGCCGGAAGAGGCGACGCTCCAGGTCCAGTTCGCGCAGCCGACCCAACGCGGGGACGGTGCCGGCGGCCTCGAACGCCTTGCAGTACGGCGATTCCCCCAGCCGGAGTCCGGAAGGCCACGGCACCTCGTCGGCGAAGAGGAGGTAACGCACCAACCCCAACGCCTGGGCGTCCACTTCGGCGCGATGGGCGTCGGTGAGGCCGCCGACGTCGGTGTACAGATGCGTCCGCACCCGGTATTGGGCCTCGACGGCCCGGTTCACGAAGCCGGCCTGATGCTCGAAGACCAGGTGCGCCACCAGGTCGCTGGTGTCGGTGGCATAGCGCCCCGGCTCGAATCGGCTTCGCGGCGGCAAGGGACTCGGGACCACCACGCCGCCCTCCATGCTTCCCAGGCGGTTGCCCCAGTGGTTGGTGAACCCGTCGGCCCCGGTGACGTGCCAGCCGCCGAACCGTTCCGCGAGCGGGATGTCATGGCCGGTGCGCCCGCCGCGGAAGGCGTCGAGGCTGCCGCCGCCGACCGCCGGCACAACCGATCGCACGGACCAGCCGGGGACGAATCCCGTGTCCTCGCCCGCATGGCAGTTCATGCAGCGGTTGGCCCGCTCGACCACCACCGGTCCGCCCGGACGCGGGATGTCGAAGATGTAGAAGACCCCGCCGAGGTCCGGGTCGAGGGCGAGGATCTCGATCCTTCCGCCGGGGATGAACCCGACCGAGAGGTCGTCGGTGAAATAGATCGCCCGCGGACTGGAGGGACCGATCCGGCTGAGCTGGAGGCTGGTGGTGGAGTAGACCCAGAGCTGGGAGGAAACCGGAATCCTAAGCGCGTCGAGAAGCCCGAGCAGGAAGGCGCGTTCCGAAGAACGGTCCAGCGGCACCTCGCCCGCCTCGAACCGGGTCTTCCAGCGCGAGAAGCGGTCGGTCGGCGTCCGTTCGAAATAACGGTGGGGAGGCTGATCCCAGTCCTGATGGGTCACCGCCATGCCGGTCGGAACGCCGAGGACCAAGGCGAGGAGAAGGGAGAGCGGACGCGGGGACGGCACGGACATTTCGCGGACACCGTAGCGTCGGACACTTCGACGACAAGGCGCCGGGTGGTGACTCCATCCTTCGGATCATTGGACCGCGGGGAGAGTTGAGAGTGGGCCACGGGTGGGCGATGATCCGACCCTCGGCATCGTCCATGAGGAAACCGCATTTCATCCCCGTGCTGCTGTCCTGCCTGTTGGCCGTCGCGGGGCACGCGGCGGAAGCCTGGACGTCGGACTTCCCGGCCGCCCTGCGTCGGGCGAGGTCCGAGGGGAAGACGGTTCTGCTCGATTTCACCGGGTCCGACTGGTGTGCCGGCTGCAGGCGATCCCGGACCAAGGTGCTGGAGAAGCCCGAGTTCCTCGCCTACGCGGCGAAGCACCTGGTCCTGGTGGAGGTCGATTTCCCCGAACGGAAGCCGCAGGACGAGGCGTTGAAGCGCCAGAACGCGGAACTGGAGAAGCGCTACAAGGTGAACGGCTATCCGGCGTTCGTGTTGGTCGACGCCGACGGCGGGGTGCTGGGAAGACACGACAGCCTGCTCGAGGATCCCGCGGAGTTCCTCAGGCAGCTCGACGGTTGGCGGAAGCCCGCTCCCAAGCCGACGGAACCCGGCAAGCCCGACGGCGTCCCAAGCCGCTGAGACGGGTCAGGACGGACCTCACGCAAACGCCGCAAGTCGGGTTTGCCTGCTTCGGAGGTTGGGTGTCCGGTTCGCGGCAGGGCTTCGCAACCTTTGCACCCTTCGTTGTGGACCGAGGGAGGCTCCCGGAGTTCCGACCGACGGGGTCCGGTGAGCACGGAACGGATGGCGACCCGGCCGTGGTCGAATGGTGATCATCCAGAGGGTGAGGAACCTCACCGTCTGGAAACGAGAAGGCCCGTGAGGAATGTCCCACGGGCCTTCCATCGTTCGATGGAAAAGTAGCTTCCTAGACCTAGATCAGGCCTTCAGGAAGATGCGCTTGGACTTGCGTTCGCCGGTCGAGGTGAGCTTGTCGGCGTTGTCCTTCACGAAGTTGATGACAGAAGGATAGGAGACACCGGTCTGGTCGCTGATTTCCTTCTGGCTGAGACCATGGGGATGCTTGGAGAGCAACTCGAGGATACGACGGGTGATCTCACCGCCGTTCATGCGGGGAGCGCGTTCCTTCTTCGAGGCGGAAGGCTTGGACGCAACGGAGTCGCTACCAATACCGAGCTCAGAGCAGATGTGCTCAATCTTGGCGTCGATCTCGTCGATCTTCTTCTGATAGGAGGCCTTCTCGACGATCAGGGTGCTGAGATCGTTGCTCTGGAGCAACTGGAGGCGACGGGTGAGTTCCTGCTTCTGCTGTTCGATGATCTTGGTTAAATCCATAGGGCTCCAAAACAACACACACAGGGCCAATGTCAAAGAAGAATCTTTGGAAATAGCGATTTGACCCTCAAAAGGCATCCCCTAGCAGATCCTCATCGAAGCTCCTGCAACCACCACTTCTTTGGTGCGATCCCGTCCCAGCACCGCAAGCAATCCGATCGAAAAGACGACTCCTTAAACGCTGATTTAAAATGGTTTATGATGACGATATCTCCAACTGAATCTTCCGCTACAACCACGACGATCCGTCAACGCATCCGGGCCTGGTCAACGATCGGGAATCCAATCCGATTCCGAATCCCGAAAAATCAGGAACTCTCCACCGAAGTCCTACTCACCCAGCCCTCCCTTGTCTAACGAACCGTCGAGGAATTTCCCGTTCTGTTTAAATCAGTAAACGAATTCCGGAGGTTCCATGCTTGCCCAAGCATTCGTGAAGGGCATTTCATTCAACAGCCGGACTGATGTCGCTCAAGATTCCACCTTAGGGTCAACAGCGGAGCGTCGCGCTCCGCATCCGGCACAAATATCATTACCGGATTCAACGGGTTTCAGACGCACACGGCGTTTCGTTGGATCGGCGGAGTCCAAGAAGGTAAGCCACCAGATCCCAGCGTTGTACGGCGCTGAGACTCTCGGCGAAGGAAGGCATGGGTGAGCCATCCAAACCCGTGGAGAGGGTCCTGAAAACATCGATCGGCTCGGGACCGGATTTGAGTGATGTGGTTCTCAGATCCGTAGGCGGACTCGGTTGGCCCCAGATGTCCTCCAACGAAAACGACACGGCGGAGACACCGTCGCCGGCGACTCCATGACAGGGCGCGCAGTAGGTGACAAATGTCACCTCCCCCGCCGCGCGATGTCCCGCGGATCCGACCGGATCACCGAGCCAGGAAGGTTCCATTCCCAAGTCCTGGGTGGCATCGGAAGCGGTCCCGTCCATCCACCTTGGGGAGAGGGTCTTGATGTACGCGATCACCGCCTCGACCTCGTTCTCAGGGAGGCTTCCAAACGCCGGCATGGAGCTGTTGGCGATGCCGCGTCGGAGGGTTCGGCGAAGGTCCTCGTCCGTCGGCAGGAAGCCGGACGGGGTGCTTCGGAACTTGAAGACGCCGGTGGTGAAGTCACGCGGACGCGGACGCATCCCGACAGACATCTCCCCGCGTCCATCGCCCCACCTCCCGTGGCACACGGCGCAGTGGCGTTGGAACACATATCGGCCACGGAGATGGAGGGCGGACCCGGCGACCCGTGGCTGACCAGAGGCGTCCGGCGTCCGCGACCGGCCGGTCACGCCGTCTCGCACGACGAGCATCGAGCCGATCGTCACGCACACCAGGAAGGCGGCGACGACCGGGAACCATCGGGGAGTCGGCGGGTTTCCCATGGGGCGTGTCCCGCGGAGACTCGGACCGAAACGGCTGGGTCACGCGCCGTGGCTTGGCCGTCTTGCAACCGGGTTTGGCCACTGCCGGACCCCGGATGGCCGCCCCGGTTCCATCCGGGCGCCCGGGGTCACTTCGCGATCCGGATCGCGGAGCCGCGGGTCTTGAAGGTCGCCTGCACCGCCGGCGGATTGTCGCCACGGAACTCGCAGTCGAAACGCACCTCGTTGCCGCCCACCGCAAGGCTGGGAAGACGGCCCTTCAGCGGCGTGGCGGACACCTGCTTGCCCTGCGCGTCGTAGAGGCGGGCGACCGCGTCCTCCTCCACCAGCAGGGTCTGGCCGGGCCGGATCTCGACGGGCAGTTCGAGCGTGGCGGCACGTCCGATCTCGAGCACCGGGTTCACCACGCTGCCGCCTTCGCCACCGGTGACCCGGAGCTTGAGCTGGAGTCCCTGTGCGGCGTCGGGATTGGGCACCGTCCATTGGGACGCAGTCGGCTCCCCGGGTTGAAGCGTCCGGGCCTCGTGACGAAAGGCCGCCGAGTCGTGGAACGGATACAGATCCCAGGCGCCCGGTCCCGTGGACCTCAGCTGGAACTCCCGCTTCGGGTCCCGCATCCATTCCCGGACCGACTGCGGAAAGGCCTTGGACCGACGGGCGGTTTCCCACTCCCGGAGCGTGTCCATCAGACGGGCGGTGTCGGTGTTCTTCCGCAGCGAACCCAGGCTCGTGGCCAGGGCGAACCCGGCGTCGAAACCCGCCGCCCGCGCCAGCATCCATTCCATGTCCGAGAGGCACGTGGTCGGCGTCAGCAGGTACCAGCCCAGCATCTTCGGCAGGTAGTTCCGCTCGCAGAACGCCTGGTTGTTCAAGCGGTACTCCTGCATGCTGTCCCGGAATCCGCCGTACCACGGCTCGCCCCAGTTGCAGTAGCTGTTGAAGTGCCAGTAGAAGTGCGACAGCGGCGGACTGGTGCCGTTGAGCACCGTGTGGTCCAGGTGGTCGTGGAACTCCTTCGCGAAGACCTCGTTTCCGTACGTCCCATGCCCCGGCGCCAGGCAGCCTTCATGGCCGTCGAAGTCCATGTGGCTGAGCCCGGTCTCGTTGAAGACCTTCGCCAGGTTCCGTGCAATCTCCCGCTGCAGGTCGAGGTTGGGGAAGAAAACCTTATACGAATGGTCCATCAGCTTGCCCACGGCCTCGCCTGAGGCATGGGCCGACGCCGTGGTCCCGAACGCACCGCGTTGGCAGTCCATCAGCCGCCACGGGGCCTCCTTCGAGACCGACCGATAGCGGATCAGCTCCTTCCCGACCACCACCGTGCGCATCTCGTTGCGTTCCTCGTGCGCGAAGTATTCGGGCGACACCACCGGGATCGTGGTCTCGGTCTCGGAGACCGACGCGGACAGCGTGCTCGAACCGGTCCGCAACAGGCGTCCGTCAGGAACGGGGGTGACATAGGAATCCTGGGTCTGGATGAAGTTCGAGAGCGTGTGCGCACCCAGCCGGATGCCCAGGGCGCGGGCCTTGGCCACGCAGGCGCGGACTCCGGCGACGCCTCCGGGGAAGAACCTCGGACTGGGCTCGTAGTGGCCCCAGCTGCGGAAGAGGTTGCCGTGGTAGAGGCTCATCAACCCGGCCCGCTGCACGTGGGCCAGCAACTCGTCGATGTCCGACTCCGAGTAGTCCGCGATCAGGTAGGATCGGCCGAGCTGCGGCGACATCTTCGCCCACACGCCGTCGATGATCGGATGCGGAAGCCCTTCGGCCACCTCGATCTTCCCGACCGCTTCCAGCGCCTGCTCCTCGCGGCAGCCGAAGAGCGCGATCTTGGAGCCGACGACCGTCTCGCCCGGGATCGCCTCCACGGGCATCCGCGGCGCGCGGTTCCAGACGTCGAGGATCCTCGGCTGCGACCGGTCGAGCGAGTAGGCCCGCAGCAACGCTCCCCAAGGCTTCGCCTCGGCGGCATACGGCCGGTCGTTGTTGCCCTCCGGCGTCTCCGGGAATCCGCCAAGGGTCTTAGTGTTCAACGCCTGCAGTCCGACGGCGAATCCGTCCCCCCGCGCCACGCCGACCACCTCCCCAACCGTCATCCCCAGCGCGACCGGGAACGGACCCCAGAGCGCCGCGTCGACACCGCGGGCGGGACTGACCTCCACCAGTTCCATCGACAGGTGCACCGGTCCCGTCCGCACGGCCACCACCGCCTCCACTCCGGACTTCGGATACCGCAGCCGAAG
>JAIXUV010000398.1 GCA_027483345.1 Verrucomicrobiales bacterium
GCGTCTCCGTGGCCAATCACCTCGGCAGCCGCTCCGGCATGTCGGCCACCGCGTAGACCATCGCCGCGAGGGCCGCGGAACAGCGGGCCAGGTCGTCGGGATCCACCGCGTCGACGGTATCGGCCTCGGTGTGGTGGTAGCGGAAGTAGCGTCCGTCCGGCACATGGATCGCCATGATCGGAACGCCCTTCTGCAGCAGGTGCGAGGTGTCGGCCTCGATGCCGGCGTTGTCCGCCTTGCCCGCGTCCAGGGCCGAACCAAGGAATTCATGCACCGGCCGCAGGAGGCCGCGGGCGGCATCGCTGCCGACGAAGCCGAAGCCCACCGGACGGAACGTGCCGTTGTCGCTCTCGATCGCGAGGACGTGGCGGTCCAGTTCGCCGAGGTGCGCATCACGGTAGGCGCGGCCGCCGCCGCCGGAGTTCTCCTCGCCGGTCCACAGCACGCAGCGGACGGTCCGCCGCGGACGCAGCCCGAGCTTCTTGATCAGTCGCAGCGCCTCCCAGGCGGCGACACACCCGCCGCCGTCGTCCTGCGCGCCCTGGCCCACGTCCCACGAATCGATGTGCCCGCCGACGACCACGATCTCCTCCGGATGCTCCCGGCCACGGATCTCAGCCACGACGTTCCGGCCGTCGGCCTCGGGCAGCGTCCGGGCGCCCAGGCTCAGGCGCAGGGTCACCTTCTGTCCCCGGGCGACGAAGCGTCCGATGCGGGAGGCGTCCTCGGACGCCAACGCGGCGTGGGGAATCCTGGCCACGTTGGTGTCGTAGCCCATGGCACCGGTGTGGGGCGTGCGGAGGGAATAGTCGCCCACGCTGCGGACGAGGCTGGCGACGGCGCCCGCCTTCGCGGCTTCCGTGGCCCCGGCCCAGCGGTACCGGACCGTCTCGCCATAGCGGGTGAACGGGGCGTTGAAGAGGACGATGCGGCCGCGGGCCTCGGCGGCGCGGTTGGTGAGTTCGGTGAAGTTCGTCACCACGAGCACCTCGGCGGTGACGCCCCCGGTCGGTGTGGCGATGGTTCCTCCGAGGCCCAACACCGGCAGTCGTTCCAGCCGGGGCGTGAACATCTCGGCGGATTCCTCCCCGCGCACCCAGTGCGGGACCTTCACGGGCTCCCCGCGCACGTTCTCCAGGCCGTCGTCCTTCATCCGGGCCATGATCCAGTCGAGCGCGGACTCGAGGTTGGTCGAACCGGTCGGACGCGGGCCGAAGGTGTCGCACAGCTCGGCCAGGCGGTCCCAGGCGGCGTGGGAATTCGTCGCGGCGCGGACCAGCGATTCCATCGCCGCCCGCGTGTCGGCCGGAAGCGCGGCACCAGACCGGGTGGTCGCGGCGGCGGCCTCGGCAAGGGGTCGCCAACGGAAGTTCCTGAGCGCCCCGGAGGTGCTCCAGGTGGCCACGCCGAGGGGCTTGTTCAGCTCGATCTCGCCGACGCGCAGGGCGAGCTTGCGACCGCGCGGATCGAAATCGACCACCTTCTCCCGGTCGAGCCACACGGAGATGTTGGTGGAGGCGACCCGGAGCCGGACCCCGTACCAGCGTCCGCTCTCGAACCGGTGCAGGCTGGTCGTCTCGTTCTGGTTCGCCGACTCGCCGTCGATGTTGGACAAGCCGACCACGGAACCGCCCCATCCACCCAGCACCAGGGTCAGGTGGGTGTCGTTCACCGGGAAGGTGAGACCGCAGAAGAAGTCGATGCCGAGCACCCGCCGCGCCTCAAGTTCGATCTCGTATTCGTTCGTCGGGAACGAGTTGGTCCAGGTGATTCCGGTGAGGATGCCCTGGTTCAGCACCAGTTGGCCGTCCTGCACCTCGACCTCGCCCGCGCCGCCGAAGGGAGTCGGGGTCCAGCCCTTCAACGAGCTGCCGTCGAAGAGCGGCTTCCACTCCGCGCACATGCGGGTCGGCAGCAGGGCGGCCAGGAGGAATCCGAAGACGAGCAGGCGCGTCATGGCCGGCATCCTGACAGGGCCGGCGTCCCGGGACCAAGGGGGAAGCCGCGGATGCGGTCCGGATCCGGGTTGTCCCGGCACCGGCCGCCCCCTCTACTAGCGCCATGCACGTCGCCCGCCTCCTGCTCACGCTGGTCCTTGTCGCGGCCTCCCTGCCCCAGGCGTCGGCGGCGGACAACGATTACCAGCTCGGCCCCGACTCGCAGTACCGACCGGAGGTGCCTCACGGAACCGTCACGCGCCACGCCTTCGTCGCCGGTTCGGACAGCGTCTTCCCCGGCACGGTCCGCGACTACTGGGTCTATGTGCCGAAGCAGTACGACGGATCGAAGCCGGCCTGCCTGATGGTCTTCCAGGACGGCGGCGGATATGTGTCCACCAACGGCCAATGGCGGGTGCCCGTGGTGTTCGACAACCTCATCGCCCGTGGTGAGATGCCGGTGACCATCGGCGTCTTCGTCAACCCGGGCGTGGTGCCCTCCGTGCGCGGGACCAATGCGCTCCCGCGTTTCAACCGGAGCCACGAATACGACGGCCTCGGGGACCGCTACGCGCGTTTCCTCGCGGAGGAACTCCTTCCCGAGGTGCAGAAGTCGTATCTCATCACCCCCGACCCGAACGGCCGCGCCATCGGCGGCGCGTCAAGCGGTGCGATCGCGGCCTTCACCGCCGCCTGGGAGCGGCCCGACCTGTTCCGCCGCGTCTTCAGCACCATCGGAACCTACGTCGGCCTGCGGGGCGGCAACGACTACCCGACGCTCGTGCGCAAATCTGAGCCGCGGCCGATCCGGGTGTTCCTGCAGGACGGCTACAACGACCAGAACATCTACGGCGGCAACTGGTGGATCGCGAACCAGGACATGTACAGCGCCCTGCAGTTCGCCGGCTACGAGGTGGAGAAGGTCTGGGGTACCGGCGGCCACGACGGCAAGCACGGCGGCAGCATCCTGCCCGACGCCCTCCGCTGGCTGTGGAAGGACCATCCCGCACCGGTCCGCGCCGGGTCCTCGGACCGGCAGCCCATCGCCAAGGACGTGCTCGTCCCGGGCGACGGGTGGCAGCTGATGGGACAGGGCTACGGATTCCCGGGCGGATTGGCCGTCGACGCGACGGGCGTGGTCCACTTCGCCGACTTCGAGAACAACCGCACTTACCGGGTCGGGACGGACGGGACGGTGGCACAGGCCCGGGGCGCCTCGAACGGCGCCCAATCGCTGGCGGTGCGCGCGGACGGAAGGATCGTCGCCACCCAACCGCAGGCGCGCCGCATCGCGCTGCAGACCGGCCCGGACACCGAGAGCATCCTCGCGGGCGACGGCGTCTCGAAGGACATCGTGGTGGCCCACTCGGGCATCGCGTACTTCACGGACCCGAGCACCCGTTCGGTGAAGTCCATGGACGCGTCGGGCAAGGTCACGGTGCTCGACACCGGCATCGAATTCCCCAACGGGATCTGCCTCTCGCCCGACCAGGGGCTGCTCTACGTCTCGGACATGGTCGGGCAGTTCGTCTACAGCTTCCAGATCGGCCTCGACGGCACGCTGGCCGCGCGGCAGCCGTACTTCCACCTGCACCTTGACGACGATCCTCGCGGTAGCGGCGCCGACGGGATGTGCGTGGACACGGATGGGCGACTCTACGTGGCGACGCCGATGGGCGTGCAGTATTGCGACCAGGCGGGACGGGTGAACGGGATCCTGTCGCGTCCGGAACGCGGCGGCTGGATCTCCGACGTCTGCCTCGGCGGCCGCAATCGGGACGAACTCTACGTGACGGCCGGCAACAAGCTCTGGAAGCGGCGGGTGAAGGTGAAGGGCGTCCTGCCGTTCGCGGAGCCCCTCGTCCCGGCGCCGCCGCGGCTCTGAGGGCAGGGAAGAGCCTCACGCAGAAACGCAAAGACCCTGCTGTTTGGCGAAGGGCGCTGGAAAATCCTACCGACCCAGTCCGGGACGCGATCCGGAACGTTTACCCGGCTTCGGTTTCGGCTTCGTTGCCGTGGCGAGGGCCGCTTCGCCGACGGCCTTGTTGAGCCACTCGGACAGGCGGACCGGATCCTCCAGCACGTCGGCCGGGACCTCGTGGTAGGACATCGGCTTCGTCCCGGGACCCATCGGCTGGAACGGCTTCATGCCGCGCGATTCGTAGGAGGCCCGGGTCGCGTCGCCGGTGCGGAAGAAGACGGTGTCGTTGTCCACGACGCCGAAGAACACCTCGTCCGCATAGAGCCCTAGGCCTCCGAACATCCGCTTGGCCCGGACGGGACGCACCCGTCCGAGCTGTTCCAACAGCCAGTCGCGATAGGAGTCCCGGACGGCCATCGGGTGGGACTCCGGTTCAGGCCCTCAGGCGGACGAGCAGGTCCTTGCTCTCGACGGTTTCGCCGAGGGCGCAGAGCAGTTCCGCGACGACGCCGTCCGCCGGCGCGGTGACCGTGGTCTGCATCTTCATCGCCTCCATCATCAGCAGCTTGTCGCCCTTAGACACCTTCTGGCCGACGGAGACGGCGATGCTGGCCACGAGTCCGGGGATCGGCGCGCCGATCTGGAGCGGATCCGCGAGTTCGGCCTTGGGACGGGTCCGGGTCTGCGGCGTGACCTTCTTGTCCGTGATGAACGCCTCGCGGGTCATGCCGTTGAGCTCGAAGGTGACCGTGCGACGGCCGTCCTTGTCGGGCTCACCGACGGTCACGAGCCGGATCACGAGGGTCTTGCCGGACTCGATCTCCACGCTGATCTCCTCGCCGCGACGGAGCCCGTAGAAGAAGGCCGCGGACGGGAGCACGCTGACGTCGCTGAACTGGGCGAGGTGCTTGGCGAAGTCGGCGAACACCTGGGGGTACATCAGGTGCGAGTAGAGGTCGTCGTCGGTGGCCTCGCGGCGGAGCTTCTCGGCGAGTTCCTTGCGGAGCTTGTCGAGGTTCACCGGTTCGGCGCGGTTGCCGACCTTGCCGGCCTTGAAGGCGGCCTGGGCCTCCTTGAAGCGCTTCTCGCCGAGCACCACGCGCTGCACCGGCTCGGGGAAACCGCCCGAAGGCCAGCCGAGTCCGCCGGAGAGCATGTCGATGACGCTCTCGGGGAACGGCATGGAGCCGGGTTCCAGGTTCACGACGTCCTCGGCCCTGATGCCCTTGCTGAAGAGGAACAGCGCCATGTCGCCGACGACCTTGCTGGAAGGCGTGACCTTCACGATGTCGCCGAACAGCGCGTTCACGTCGGCGTACATGCGCGCGATCTCGGGCCAGCGGTGCGAGACGCCCATGCTGGCGGCCTGTTCCTTGAGGTTGGTGTACTGGCCGCCCGGCATCTCGTGCAGGTAGACCTCGGCGGAACCGGTCTTGGGCGCGGTGTCGAACGGCGCATAGACCTCGCGGACCTTCTCCCAGTAGTCGGAGAACTCGTTGAGCGCCTGGAGGTCGAGGCGGGTGTCGCGCGGGGTGTTCTGCAGCGCGGCGGCCACCGAATTCAGGTTCGGCTGCGAGGTGCTGCCGCTCATCGAGGCGATCGCCAGGTCCACGACGTCCACGCCGGCGTCGCTCGCGCGCAGGATGCTCGCCGAGTTGACGCCGCTGGTGTCGTGGGTGTGGAAGTGGATCGGGATGCCGACCTCGTCCTTCAGGGCCTTGACCAGCTTCTGGGCGGCATACGGACGGCACAGGCCGGCCATGTCCTTGATCGCGAGGAGGTGCGCACCCATGCGTTCCAGCTCCTTCGCCAGCTTCACGTAGTACTTCAGGGAGTACTTGTCGCGACGGCCGTCGAGGATGTCGCCGGTGTAGCACACGGCCGCCTCGCACAGGGCGTGGGTGTCCTGCACGGCGTCCATGGCGACGCGCAGGTTCGGCAGGTAGTTGAGGGAGTCGAAGATGCGGAAGATGTCCATGCCCGAGGCCGCGGCGTGCTTCACGAAGCCGGCGACGACGTGGTCGGGGTAGTTGGAGTAGCCGACAGCGTTGGAGCCGCGGAAGAGCATCTGGAAGCAGATGTTCGGGACCCGTTCCCGGAGCTGGCGGAGGCGTTCCCAGGGGTCCTCGTTGAGGAACCGCATGGCGGTGTCGAAGGTCGCGCCGCCCCACATCTCCAGCGAGAAGAGGCCGGTCTTGGCGTCGCCCAGGCGCCGGGCCATGGCGTCGGCGCAAGCGAGCATGTCGTAGCTGCGGACACGCGTGGCCATGAGGGACTGGTGCGCGTCGCGGAAGGTGGTGTCGGTCACCAGCAGGCGTTTCTGGCGGAGGGTCCAGTCCGCGAACTTCGCCGGCCCGAGTTCCAGCAGGAGGTCGCGGGTGCCCTTGGGCAGGGGCGCGGCGATGTCGGCGCGCGGGACCGGGGCGGGCTCGAGGACCCGGGACGGCCTGTAGCCCTTGGCGTGGGGGTTGCCGTTGACGATGACGTTCCCGAGGAAGTTGAGGAGCTTGGTCGCGCGGTCCTTCCGGGTCTTGAAGGCGAACAGCTCGGGCGTGTTGTCGATGAGCGTCGTGGTGGCCTGGCCGGAGCGGAACTGGGCGTGGTTGATGACGTTCTCAAGGAACGGGATGTTGGTCTTCACCCCGCGGATGCGGAACTCCGAGAGCGCGCGGTCCATGCGGTTCATCGCGATCTCGTAGCTCTGGCCGGAGGCGATGACCTTCACGAGCATCGAGTCGTAGAAAGGCGTGATGACCGAACCGGAGTAGCCCATGCCGCCGTCGAGGCGGATCCCGAATCCGCCGGGCGAGCGGTAGGCGAGGATCTTGCCGTAGTCGGGGGTGAACTTGTTCTCCGGATCCTCGGTGGTGACGCGGCACTGGATCGCGTAGCCGTTGCGGGGGACCTGGTTCTGGACCGGCATCCCGACCTCCTTCGAGTGCAGGGCGTGTCCCTGGGCGATGAGGATCTGGGCGCGCACGAGGTCGAGGCCGGTGACGACCTCGGTGACGGTGTGCTCGACCTGGATGCGCGGGTTCATCTCGATGAAGAACCACTCGTGGCGGTCGAGGTCGTAGAGGAACTCGACGGTGCCGGCGTTGTCGTAGCGGATCTCGCGTGCGAGCCGTGCGGCGGAGTCGCAGAGCTCCTGGACGACGTGTTCCGGAAGGCCGAACGACGGGGCGACCTCGACGACCTTCTGGTGGCGGCGCTGGACGGAGCAGTCGCGTTCGAAGAGGTGGATGACGTTGCCGTGCCGGTCGCCGAGCACCTGCACCTCGATGTGCTTGGCGCGCGGGATGTACTTCTCCAGGAAGACGGCCGGGTTGCCGAAGGCGCGCCCGGCCTCGCCCTGGGCCTCGTCGAGCAGGCCGGCCAGCTCGGATTCCTTGCGGACGACGCGCATGCCGCGGCCGCCGCCGCCGAAGGCCGCCTTGATGATGAGCGGGAAGCCGATGCCCCGGGCCGCCTTCAGGGCCAGGTCGCGGTCGGCGATCGGCTCGTCGGTGCCGGGCAACGTGGGGACGCCGATCCGTTGCGCCACGGCGCGGGCGGCGGTCTTGTCGCCCATCATGTCGAGCAGCTCGGGGCTCGGACCGACGAAGGTGACTCCGGCGCGGGCGCAGGCGCGGGCGAACTCCGGGTTCTCGCTCAGGAAGCCGTAGCCGGGATGGATGGCGTCCACGCCCTTGGCCTTGGCCGTGGCCACGATGCTGTCGATGTCGAGGTACGCCGCCACCGGGCCCTTGCCCTGGCCGACCAGGTAGGACTCGTCGGCCTTGAAGCGGTGGATGCAGAAGCGGTCCTCCTGGGCGTAGACCGCCACGGTCTTCAGGTTCAGCTCGTTGGCCGCGCGGAAGATGCGGACGGCGATCTCGGAGCGGTTGGCCGCCATCAGCTTGCGGAACGGCCGGATCTCCGCGGCGGAGGAATCGATTTTGGAGCGGGACGACATAGGACGGGAGGCCCGACTATGGGGAAACGGCGGGCCGACGGCACACTGAAAGTTGCTCGAGCTGGAGGAGAGGCGAGGAAACGGGAGCAGACGAAGGGCTTGAGCAGGCGAAGGGGGCGGAGAAGGGTCGGCAACGGACAACGGACAACTGGCAACGGACATTCCAAAAACCCGTTTGCACCTGTGGGGTCACCCGCCATAGTCGCGCGCGTTCGGGGAGCCGTTCCGTCACGGCTGAGAGTGGTGCCGCAGCACCTGACCCGCTGAACCTGATCCGGGTCATGCCGGCGAAGGGATAGACACCCTCCCCTCCCCCATCGTCTTGGATCGCGTTCGGTTCCGCGTCCGAAGCCGGGCTCCTTCCCGGCAACGGACGCATCGCCATCCAAGACCATGACCGCCGATTCCCAGACCTCGTTCGAGCCCCACAGCCGCGACCAGCTTCCGCGCTCCAGCCGCGTGTACGTCGCCGGCAGCCTGCACCCCGACATCCGAGTGCCGATGCGCGAGATCGCCCAGTCGCCCACCCGACGCGTCGACGGCACGCTCGAGGAGAACGCGCCGGTGCGGGTCTATGACAACTCCGGTCCCTGGGGCGACCCCACCTTCACGGGCGTCTCCGAGCAGGGCCTTCCGCCGCTGCGCGCCGACTGGGTCCGCCGTCGCGCCGACGTCGAGGAATACGACGGCCGCGAGGTGAGGCCCCAGGACAACGGCTACCTCTCCCGCCAGCATGCGGAATACGCCAGCCAGGCCGAACGCAACCGCCTGGTCGAGTTCCCCGGCCTCCGTGGCCAGCGCCGCCGCCCGCTCCGCGCGTCCAAGGGCCATCCCGTGACCCAGCTCTGGTACGCGCGCCAGGGGATCGTCACCCCGGAGATGGAGTTCATCGCCATCCGCGAGAACCTCGGCCGCGCCCGCATCGCCGAGATGTCCGGGGACATCGTCCGCAACGACCTGGACAAGCAGCACGCCGGCTCCAGCCAGTCACCGGACAGCCCCTACACGCCTTCGGTGTTCCGCCGGTTTCCGCAGCGGATCCCCGCCCAGATCACGCCGGAGTTCGTCCGCTCGGAGGTCGCGGCGGGCCGTGCGATCATCCCGGCCAACATCAACCACCCGGAACTCGAGCCGATGGTCATCGGCCGGAACTTCCTGGTGAAGATCAACGCCAACATCGGCAACAGCGCCGTCGCCTCGAGCATCGAGGA
>JAIXUV010000087.1 GCA_027483345.1 Verrucomicrobiales bacterium
CTGGGCGGCTGGGAGGTGAAGGGCGGCGAACAGATCGCCTCCTGGCTGGGGCGGCGCGAGAAGCCGCCGGTGGACTTCGATGCCGGCCGTTGGCGGCCCGTGGTGCTGGCGCCCGGTGGTGGTGGGAAGGCGTTGCCGGAGGAGGACTCGAAGACCGCCGAGCGGTTCGCCGCGGTGGCCCGCAAGTACCGTGAACGCGGGATCCCCGTGGTCTTCGCGTCGCCGCCGCTTTCCGCGGAATGGTCGCCGGCCCCGGAACGCGACGCGATGAAGCCCCTGTTCGCCGAGATCGCAACGCGGAGCGGATGCGAGGTCTGGGACTTCTCGTCGCTGCCGCTGGACCGCCGGTTCTTCCGCAACCCGTCCCATCTCGGCACCGAGGGACGGGCACACTATTCCTACGCGCTGGCCGCCGAGATCGCGCGGGTGACCGGGGGACGCTGATGCTCTTCAACTCGCTCGGCTTCCTCGTCCTGCTCGTCCCGGCCCTGGCCGTGTACTGGTCGCTGCCGTGGCATCGCGCACGGCTCGCGGTCCTGTTCGTCGCCTCGCTGCTCTTCTACTCGGCCCACCATTGGCCGTCGGCGTTCCTGCTGCTGGGAACGATCGGGTTCAACCACGTGGCCGGCCGACTCCAGGACCGCCACCGCTCCCGGATCCTGCTGGCCGTGGCGGTCTGCGTGAACCTGTCGCTGCTCTTCTGGTTCAAGTACGCGGCGTTCGTGGCCGACAACGTCAACGCGCTGCTCGGCCTCGCGGGCGCCTCGCTCGCGGTCCCGAGGCCGCCGGTGTTCCTGCCGCTCGGCATCTCCTTCTTCACCTTCCAGGTCGTGGCGTACCAGGTGGACGTCCACCGGGGCGAGGTGCGCGCCGAGCCGTCACTGCTCCGGTTCGCGGTGTTCAAGTGCTTCTTCCCGCAGCTGATCGCCGGGCCCATCGTCCGAGCCCACGACTTCCTGCCCCAGCTCCAGGCGAAACGGCCGTTCGAAGCGGCGGGCTTCCACCAGGGACTCTGGCTGGTCCTGGCGGGCATGGCCCTGAAGATCGGTGTCGCGGACGTGCTGGCGCAGTTCGCCGACGAGGCCTTCCGGTCGCCGGCCACCCTCACCACGGTCGGTGCCTGGACCGGCCTGTACGCCTACGCGGTCCAGTTGCTGGCGGACTTCTGGGGCTACTCGACCACCGCGGTCGGGCTGGCGGCCCTGTTCGGCTTCCATCTCCCCTTCAACTTCGACCTGCCCTACCTGTCCCAGGGCATCCAGGAATTCTGGCGCCGGTGGCACATCACCCTCTCGGTGTGGTTCCGCGACTACCTCTACATCCCGCTCGGCGGCAACCGGAGGCACCGCGACCTGAACCTGCTCGCCACGATGACCGTCGCCGGACTGTGGCACGGCGCCGGATGGAACTTCCTGCTGTGGGGCTTCGGACACGGCCTCTGGCTGGTGCTGGAACGCCATGCGCCATCGCTGCCGGAACGGTGGAGCCCCCGCCTCCGCACGGTGCTGAAGACGGTGCTGGTCTTCCACGGCGTCTGCCTCCTGTGGGTCCTGTTCCGGGCGCCTTCGACGTCGGACGCCCTGGCCTACCTCGGTCGCCTGCTGCTGCCGCCCTACGCCACCAGCGCCGTTCCCGGGGCGTTGTCGGGCTGGCTTCTCGCCTTCCTGCTCCTGCAGAAGCCGCTCGACTGGACGTTCCGCGAACGACGCTTCGCCGGCCTCGGGCTTCCCGCTCAGTGGGGACTCTCGCTCGTGGCCGGGTACCTCATCCTCGCCTACGCCGGGGCCCGCATCGACTTCATCTACTTCACCTTCTGACGAGGATGAAGTCGTCCATCACGAAGCCGCCCCCGATGTCGGCGACCACCGCCTCGCGCACCTCGAACCCCGCTCGGCGATAGGCCCGCAGGGCACGGTGGTTGGACTTGTTCACCCGCAGTTCCACCTGCGCCAAGCCGGCGGCAGCGGCGATGCGGCCGACCTCCTCCAGCATCGCCTGGCCCAGCCCGCGTCCCTGGCATTCGGGCAACAGGTAGAGCTTGTGCAGGTGCAGCGTGCCGGAGCCGGGATCCGCCTCGGTGGCCAGATAACCCGAGGGCACGCCGTCCACCTCGGCGATGGCGAAACGGACCCCGCATTCCATGTCCGCGGCCAACCGCTCCGCGGAGTACATCCAGCCCAACATGTACTCGATCTGGTCCTCGCCGATGATGCCGGGATAGCAGGCGTGCCAGATGCGGGACGCCAGGTCGCGGAGACACGGGATGTCCGCGGCGGTGGCGGGACGCAGGACCAGCCCGGAGGGGTTCATGGAGCCCGGACGACGTCGATGCGCTTCAGTTCCGCGACCCCCATGTCGAGCAGCTCGGCGTTGACGTAGAGGTCGGTCTTGAACGGCTTTTCCCCAGCGATCGGATACGAGTTCCGGGCCGTCTCGATGTCGGCCAAGGCCAGGCGGTCGAGGGCGACGAGGTCGGAGCTGATCCGGATCTCGTTGAGTGCGACGGTGTCGTGGAGACGGGCGGTGTCGTCGCCGCGGACCTGCCCGACCAGGGCGTCGGAAACGCCGAAGACCACCTTCGGCATGAGGTCGTCGAGGGCGCAGATCTCGGGCACGGTCTCGGCGGTGCGACCCGGGTCGCCGTCGAAGCGGTAGATGTTGTCCACCGACCCGAAGGCCAGCGAGAGGAGGTGTCCGTTCACGCCGGCGGAATTGTGGGCCAGCAACGGGGCCACGGTGATGATCCGGGTGAGGGTCTTGGTGAGCAGCAGCGAGACGTGGGACCGCTTGCCGACGGCGAAGCGGTCACCCTTGGAGAACTCGAGGTCGCCGAAGACCAGTTTCCCGAGGATGGGGGACTCGTAGAACTTCGCGGCGTCCCATCCGATCTCGGTGGTGGCGGCGACGCGGACGCCGAGGCGCTGGGCGAGGGAGACGAACCCGGCGGTCCGGAGATCCCGGGGATCGCGATCCCAGAGGACGATGTTGGTGGCCGGATGGCCCGACTCGATCAGCGAGGAGACCAAGGCCTCGACGACTGCCGGACGGGTGCCGATGAGCGTGCCCGGCGCCGAGGTGACCTTGAATCCGACGACGTCGTTGGAGGACACGAGGAACCGCCAGGCGGCCGCGGTGGAGTCCTTGCCGGTGAAGGCCAGCAGGCTGCGCCGGACCAGTTGCCGGGTGACCGCGACATCAGGCACGAAGGCCGAGGTCGCACCGGTGTCCCCGGCGACGAACACCTTCGCACGGACCGGCGCATTGGTTCCGGCGGCAAGCAGCGGACGCGACAGGAACGTCAGCGACAGCCAAAGAATGGAAATGGAAAACCTGGGCATCCGACCGGCCAAGAGTGCCGGCGAATGGCCGACGTGGCAAAGGGTCCGTCGGCTTCAATGCAACCGGTCCCAACATGAAAAAAAGGCCCCCGGCGGATCTCGCCGGGGGCCAAAGACAAAACCGGGGCGCCAGTCAGAGGATGACTGTACGCCCCGGGGAATAATCAGAATCAGTTCATGTAGGACTTAGTGGAGATTCCGAAGCGTTGAACAACGACGCCCCGGAAAACGAACGGCTCGCGGTTTCCCACGGCCAAAAC
>JAIXUV010000109.1 GCA_027483345.1 Verrucomicrobiales bacterium
CGAATGGACCTGGCACCGCAAGGGAAGCCCCCAACGCATCGAGGCCATCGGCAACCGGATCCTCATCCACCGCCCCCGGGAGATCACCGTGCTCACCTTCCGAACCTGGTGACCCCGGTTGAGCACATGGAATTCCATGGATCTCCCCGCTGCTGAAAACAGAAAACCAGAAACTGAAAACTACTCCGCCTTTGCCCCCACTCTGCGCTCCCGGCTCCGATCAAACCTCCGCAACGATGTACTGCTCGAACTCGTGCCGGGCGTAGGGAGGGATCCGGACGCGGAAACGCGCCTCGGGACCCGAGTAGTCCTGTTCCACGATCTGGCCGAGGGCGTGAAGGCGGCTGATCGACTTCTGGGATTCGTGCGGGATGCGGACCTCCACGAAGTCGCGGATCGGCTTCAGCATGGCGCCCAACTCGGCGAACAACGCCTCGAAGCCCAGCTTCTTCCGTGACGAGACCGCCACCGCCTTGGGGAACTGCTGGCACATCAACGAGGCCAGTTCCTCGGTGCCCGGCTTGTCGATCTTGTTGAAGACCATGAGCGTCGGCTTCTCCTGGGCGCCGATCTCGGAAAGCACGCCGTTCACCGCCTCGATCTGCTGGGCGCAGTGCGGGTGGCTGGCGTCGACGACATGGATCAGCAGGTCGGCCTCGACCACCTCCTCCAACGTGGCCTTGAACGCCTCCACCAGGCCGTGCGGCAGCTTCCGGATGAAGCCCACGGTGTCGCTCAGCAGGACGTTCTGGTTCGACGGCAGGCGCAGCCGGCGCGTGGTCGGATCCAACGTCGCGAAGAGCATGTCCGCCGCCAGCACCTCGGCGCCGGTGACCGCGTTCAACAGCGTGGACTTGCCCGCGTTCGTGTAGCCGACGATCGATGCCAAGGGCCATTGGTGACGCTGACGGCCGGCGCGTTGGGTCGTGCGCTGCTTGCGGACGACGACCAGTTCCTCGCGGATCTTGTCGATGCGCTCCTGCGTCTTCCGGCGATCCGCCTCGAGCTGGGACTCGCCCTCGCCGCCGATGGAACCGGTTGAACCGCGCTGACGGGAAAGATGCGTCCAGTAGCGCGTCAGGCGCGGCATCAGGTACTGCAGCTGCGCCAGCTCGACCTGGAGCTTGCCCTCACGGGTCCGCGCGCGCTGGGCGAAGATGTCGAGGATCAGGGCGGTGCGGTCGATGACCTTGCATCCGAAGATCTCCTCGAGGTTGCGGGCCTGGGCGCCGGACAACTCGTCGTCGAACAACAGGGTATCGGCGCCGAGTTCCTTGGCCTCCCGCGCGAGTTCCTCCGCCTTGCCCGCCCCGATGTAGGTGCCCGGGTTCGGCGCTTCCAGCTTCTGCATCCCGCGGCCCACGACGGCGGCGCCGGCGGTGGTGGCCAATTCGGACAACTCGTCGAGGGAATCCGAGACGTCCCAGGCCGACCGGGACTTGAGTTCCACTCCGATGAGGAAGGCGCGTTCCGTCTTGCGGTCGGCGGTTTCAATGAGGGCTTTCAAACGGCGAAATCGACGGTGATAAGGCCGGCAACACTAGCAGGGAGCCGCAAGGTGGACAAACCCGACTTGGGCGGACTCCCACAACAGGGCCCACCAGCCGGAAGGAGGCCATCCGGAGAGGCGTTCACAACCAAGGGTGCCAAGGGCGGTTCGGCGATGTGTAACACACCCGCCGTTTCCGGGGACTTCGGTCTTGTTCCGGGTCGTCCGGTCGTCGGACCCTCAACGGATGCACGTCCTGCTCGCCACCAGTGAGCTGCACCCGTTCTCCAAGACCGGAGGCTTGGCCGACATGGTCGCCGCCCTCGGCGGTGCGCTCGCCGGCGCCGGGACGCGCGTCACCATCGTCACGCCGTTGTACCGGGGCGTCGCGGAGAAGTTTCCCGCGATCCAGGCCACCGGATGGAAGTTCGGGATCCCCTTGGCCGGCGAGATCGTGGACGGCGAGTTCCTCCGGTTGGAGGTGTCGCCGCGGTTGAATCTCTGGTTCGTCCGGCAGGACGCCTTCTTCGGCCGGGCCGGTCTCTACAACGAAGGCGGCAAGGACTACGCCGACAACGCCGCCCGGTTCCTTTTCTTCACCCGGGCCGCGCTGCTGCTCGCAAGACACCTGCCCGATCCGCCCCGGATCGTCCATGGACACGATTGGCAGACCGGCCTGCTGCCGTTGTACCTCCAACATGACCGGGTGTCCGGCCAGTGGCCGAACGCACCCCGCAGCCTGTTCACCATCCACAACCTGGCCTATCAGGGCTGGTTCCCGGAGACGGACTGGGCCCTCACCGGCCTGCCGGCGGAATGGTTCCACCTGGAAAGCGCCCGCCACCACGGCCACCTCAACTTCCTCAAGGCCGCCCTCACCCAGTCCAACGCCATCACCACCGTCAGTCCGACCTACGCGCGCGAGATCCTGACGCCCGAGTACGGCTGCGGACTCGAGGGCCTGCTGCGCAAGCGGTACAACGACCTCACCGGCATCCTGAACGGCGTCGACTACGCGGAGTGGAACACCACCGCGAACCCCTTTCTTCCGGCGGCCTTTTCCGTGGACGACCTCGCGGGCAAGGCCCGTTGCAAGGCGGCGCTCCAACAGGAGATGGGCCTCCCGGTGCGCGACGACCTCCCGCTCTTCACCAACATCACTCGGCTCACCGAACAGAAGGGTTCCGAACTGATCCTGGCCGCCCTGGAGAAGCTCCTCCGCGACGGCGCGCAGCTTCAGTTCGCCCTGTTGGGAAGCGGCGACCGCGTGCTCGAAGCCGGCTATCGGGGACTGGTGGAACGCTTCCCACGACAGATCGCGGCCCGCATCGGATTCGACCCCGCCCTGGCCCACCGACTCGAAGCCGGCGCGGACTTCTACCTGATGCCGTCCCGCTTCGAACCCTGTGGATTGAACCAGCTCTATTCCCTGCGCTACGGGGCGATCCCCGTGGTCCGGGCCACCGGCGGACTCCAGGACTCCGTGCTGGATCCCCGCGAAGACGCGGACCACGCGACCGGGATCAAGTTCCACACCTACGACGCCGCGGCGTTGGAGCAGGCGATCCGCAAGGCATTGGCCGTATGGGCCGAACCGGCCTGGGTCACCCACCTCCGCCGCAACGGCATGACCGCCGACTTCTCCTGGGAACGTCAGACCGCCGAGTACCTCGCGCTCTACAACGAAGTCGCGCATGGGTGATGAGCCGGCGTCGGGCGTCCTGATGTGCGCATTTCCTCCCGCGCCGTTTGGGAGACACGGATTCCACGGATCCAAGCCCCTTCCCCCTACCCGCACCCGTAGGAGACGACGTGAGGAGTCTCACACGATCCTTCGACCGAAGGCTTTCATTGCCCAAGGACCTGTCCTCAGGACCACCTTCAGCGACATGGCAAACGACTGCCATCCATGTCGAGAGCGAGACCTCAGGGTACGGAGTCCCGGCTTCAGCCGGCGGAAACCTTCTTAACCCAAACACCGCGGAATCCAACCCAACTGCCCGTCGTTGAAGATCCTCTCCGGCTGAAGCCGGGACTCCATACCCCAGACGTCAACCGTCGTGCCCCGTCTCGCAGAGAAGTCCCCAGCGGACGTGACCCCGGTGAGTTCCAGTGGGGAAACGGCGGATGGGATCCGCGTTCTGGTGAACGCGGCTACAATGCTCAACGTTCATCGCTCAAACCGACTTGGCAGGTCTGTCTCCGTGGCCTCCGTGGCTCGGTGGCTCATCTTTCAACTGACAACTGACAACCGACAAACAAACAACAAATCCAACCTCACCCCTCCCGCATTCCATACAACGTGGTCCGACGGCGCGGCGTCCTTCCGACGGATCGGATGGCGGATTCGAGTTCCTCGGGGATCCGGCTTTCGCCGTGTTCGCCACCGCTTTCGCGGGTGATGCTTTCCTCGTAGAGCGTCCCGCCGAAGTCGTCGCACCCGGCCTTCAACATCGCCGCCGCCTCCTCGGTCCCGAGCTTCACCCAACTCGTCTGCAGATGGCGCAGTTCCGCGCCGAAGAACAGCCGGGCCAGCGGATACAGCCTCCGGACCCGTTCGGCGCTGGCCCGAGCCACCTCCTC
>JAIXUV010000120.1 GCA_027483345.1 Verrucomicrobiales bacterium
CGGCCCCAGTCGTCGAAGATCGAGTAGCTGACCGGGGTGACGAGGAGGGTGAGGAGGAGGCAGAGCATCTGGCCGCCGATGATGACCTTGGCCATGGAGGCCCGGCCTGCGGCACCGGGGCCGCCACCGAGGGCGATGGGGATCATGGAGACGACCAGCAGCATGGTGGTCATCAGGATGGGCCGCAGGCGGACCCGGTTGGCCTCGAGGATGGCCGCGTCGCGGGGCATGCCTCGGGCGCGGAGGACGTTGGTGTAGTCCACCTGCATGATGCCGTTCTTCTTCACGATGCCGACGAGCATGAACAGGCCGAAGATCGCGTAGATATTGAGCGGTTCGTCGAGGATGACCATCCAGGCGAGCGCGAACGGCAGGGCCAGGGGCACGGCGAGGAGGATCGAGATCGGATACACGAAGTGTTCGAACTGCGCGGCGAGCACCATGTACATGAACACCACGGCGATCAGGAACGAGATGCCGAAGTTGTGCAGGGTCTCCTGCAGCTGCTTCGCGCGACCGACCATCGCCACGGAGTAGTCCGCGGGGAGGTTCAGTCCCGCGGCCGCCTTCAGCGAGGCGTCCACCGCCTCGCCGAGGGAATAGGTCCCGAGGTTGGCCACAAGCGTCACGCGGCGCTGGCGCTGGAAGCGGTCGATCTGGTTGGGGCCGCGCGCCTCCTCGAAGCGGACAAAGTTCCCCAGCGGCACCATCTCGGGACGTCCTTGGGCCGAGGCCGGACGCGTACGGACGTAGATGTTCTGCAGCGCCTCGGCGGTGGACCGGTCCGCGGTGTCCGCGCGGAGCCACACGTCGTACTGCTCGTCGTTCTCCTTGAAGGTGCCGACGATCTCCCCGCCGACCAGCGTCCGAAGCGCGGTCGAGATGTCGCCGATCCGCAGGCCGAACTGGCTGGCTTTGTCCCGGTCGATGTGGACCTGCACCTCGGGCTTGCGGTTGGAAAGCGTGGTGTCGACGTCGGCCAAGCCGGGGTCGCGCCGGAGGATCTCGACCAGCTGCGCCGCGTAGTCCGTCAGCCGGTTGAGGTCGGGACCCACGATGTTGAAGGACAACTCGGCGTTGCGGCCGCCGCCTCCACCGATCGGCGAGATGGTCGACACCGAGGACCGGAGGTCCGGATAGGCGGCGAGGACCTTCCGGGCCATGCCCATCGCCACCGACTGGTCCCAGCGCCGCGACTTGCCGGTCCACTGTTCCCAATGTCCGCCCAACTGAGGCAGACGGCAGTAGATCCCGGCCTGGGTGACGTCCCCTTCCCCCTTCCCAAGGCGTCCGCTCGTCGTGCCGATGGTCACGAGCGTGTCGGTGATGACCGGCTCCTCCGCGATGCGCAGGGCCTTGAGCGCCGACTCGATCTCCGCGGTCAGCGCCGCGGTCTTCGCCAATGAGGCGCCTTCCGGCAGGTTGATCGAGATCTCGAACTCGCTGGAGTCGTCCTGCGGCATGAAGGTGAACCGGCTCATCTTGAACATGGGCCAGACCGCGGCGACGCAGAGGGCGCTGGCGAGCATCACCACCCAGCGGTGGCGGAGGCTCCACCGCAGCACGCCCATGTAGAGGTCGGCGATGCGGCGCATCAGCGGACCGCCTTGGGCCTTCTTCAGACGGGCCTTCTCGTCGGTCGTGTGCCTCAGGAACCGCGCGGCCAACATCGGGGTGAGCGTGAAGCTGACGAAGAGCGAGACCAGGATCGCGAAGGCGACGGTGACGCCGAAGCTGCTGAAGAACATTCCGGTGCGGCCCTTCATGAAGGCCAGCGGCAGGAAGATGACCACCAGCGACATCGTGGTGGCGAGGACGGCCAGGGCGATTTCCCGGGTGCCCACCAACGCGGCCTCCAGGGCGCCGAGCCCACGTTCCTCCATCGTCCGGTGGATGTTCTCGAGAACCACTATGGCATCGTCGATCACCACGCCCACGGCGAAGGTCAACGCGAGCATCGTCGAGTTGTTGATCGTGTAGTCCATCGCCTTCATCAGGGCGAAGGTGGCGACGATCGAGGCCGGGATGGCCACGCTGGCGATCAGTGTGCCGCGCCAGTCGTGGAGGAAGAGGTGGACCGTGCCGGCCACCAGGATCATGCCGAGGACCAGGTGGAAGGAGATCTCGTTCAGGTTGCGCCGGATGAAGATCGACTGGTCGCGGATGACGGTGAGCTGGAAGTCCTCCGGCAGCACCGGTCGGAGCGACTCCATCCGGGCCTTGACCGCGTCGATGAGCTTCACCGCGTTGGAACCGCTCTGCTTCCGGACCACCAGGGTGACGCTGTTGGTGCCGTTCAGCCGCGCGAGGGAACGGGGCTCCTCGACGTCGTCGGAGACCGTCGCCACCTGCGACAGGTAGACGGGCTGTCCGCCGGGATCGGCCACGATGAGGCGGGAAAACTCCTCGACGCTGCCCATGCGGCCGAGGGTGCGCAGGACGAGTTCGCGGCCCGACTGCTGCACGCGCCCACCGGGTGTCTCGATGTTCTGCTCGCCGAGGGCACGCCGGATGTCGCCGACGTCGAGGCCGAACTGCCGGAGGCGGTCGGTGTCCACCGCCACCTGCACCGCACGGACACGGGCGCCGACGAGGGTGATCGCGCCGACATCCGGGACGGTCTCCAGGTTCTGCTTGAGCTGGCGGTCCACCAGGAAGGTCAGCTCCTTCAGCTCCCGCGGCGCGCTGACCGCCACGGTCAGGACCGGTGTGGCGTCGGCCTCGAACTTGTCGACGATCGGCGTCTCCACGGCCGCCGGAAGGCGGGCCCGGACCGAGTTGACCTTGTCACGGACGTCCTGTGCGGCCTGGTCGCGGTTGCGTTCGAGATAGAACTGCGCGGTGATCGTGGAGACGCCCTCCCGGCTGGAGGAGCTCAGTTCCTCGATGCCCTCAACCGTGTTGATGATCTCCTCGAGGGGCTTCGTGACCGAGGTCTCCACCTCCTCGGGCGAGGCGCCGCGGAGGGTGGTGGTGACCGTGATGATGGGGAGTTCGACGTTGGGAACCTGCTCCACGCCGAGACGGCCGTAGGCGAACCAGCCGACGACCACCAGCAGGACGTTCATCATCGTCGCGAAGACAGGACGACGGATGCAGACGTCGACGAGTCCCATGCCTCCGACGGCGGGGCCCGGGGAAGGCGGGTATGGATCGTGGGCGCTCATTCCTTGATGCGGATGGGGGAGCCGTCGACGAGCTTGCCCTGGCCTGTGGTGACGACCTGTTCTCCGGGCCGTAGGCCTTCGAGGACCTCCTGCCGGTCGCCCACGGTCCGACCGGGTCGGACGATGCGCGACGCGGCGACGCCGTTGGTGACGACGAACACCCGCGAGACGCCGGACCCGACCACGAGGGAATCCAGCGGCACGGTGACCGTGGGGACGTCCTTTTCGAGGAGCAGTTCGCCCCGTGCGAAGGTGCCGGCCTTCAACGCACGGTCGGCGTTCGGCACAAGGGCGCCGAAGTCGAACATCCGGGTGGAAAGGTTGACCTGCGGGCTGACGAGGAAGACCCGTCCCTCGAAGCGTCGCCCGGGATAGGCGTCGACGGTGAAGACCACAGGAAGTTCCTTCACCACCTTCGGGGCGTAGCTCTCGGGGGCCTGGACGATGAACTTGAGCACGGCGTCGTTCACCAGGCGGAAGAGCGGCGCGCCGGACTTCACGAAGTCGCCGGCGCTGGCGACCCGATCGGCGACGGCGCCGTCGAACGGCGCGCGGATCCGGCTCCGCTCGAGGTTCAGCCGGGCGACCACCTCGTTGGCCTCCGCGGCCTTGACCGCGGCCCGCGCCTCGTCGGCCGCCGCCACAGCGGCGTCGAAGTCCGCGGGCGAGGCGATGCCGGACCTGCGCAGCTCCTGCTGGCGCTGGAGTTCATGACCGGCAGCGACGTCGGCGGCCCGCGCCTGCTGGACCCGTGCCGCGGCGAGGTTGGCCAGCGCCGCGTAGGTGTCCGTGTCCACGAGGGCGATCTCCTGCCCCTCCTTCACCCGGTCCCCGAACTCCGCCATCGTCTTCTCGACCCGCCCCTCGACCTCGGCGGCCACGGTGGCCGAATCCTTCGCGAACAGCGTCCCCACGATCGGCAGCGTGCGGTCCATGCGGACCTCCGTCGACGGCGACACGGTGACCGGCACCGGCGGCGTCGGGGCGGACGCCGCGTTGCGGGCGGCGTCGCGCGAGCAGCCGGACGCGGCCAACGTCAGTATCAACAAAGTCAGGAGGGGACACTTCATCGGCGAGGCGGCAGCATGAGGCGGAAAACGACGCAGGCGGGAGCCCAATCTTCAAGGCATCCACGGGGAGGACCACAGCCACCGTTGCGCACCCGACTGGATGCCGGCCGAACCCATGCGCGTCAGGCCTTGTCCTTCTCGTCGGGCTTCCCGGCTTCCGCGGAGGTGGCCTTCTTCTGTTTCGCCCCATCGACGGCAGCGCCAATGAAGAAGCCGAAGATCATCCCCAGGGCCAGGTTTCCAAAGAGCAGGCCGATGAAGGTTCCGAGCACGAATCCAAGGAGGGTCGCGCTGCCGGGTCTGTAGCCATCCATGTTGGGTTGCATCGGTGGGTTCGTTTCCAGTTCAACGAAGAAGCCGGAATCATCATGATTGTGACAGGACGGGTCCTACGGCAGTGATGCCGTACACTTGTCCCGAAACCGGCGATGGCAAAACGGAAGACCCGGGATCAATGGGCCGACTTCGCGGCCTCGATGAGGTCCCAGAACTTCGGGTTGTCCTGAAGTTGTTCGTCCTCGCCGGTGGGCAGGCTAGATCGGTAGAGGAAATCCTTGAGCGTGTTGCGGCTGAGGATGCGATGGACGACGACGCCGAGCGGATGCCTCTCGAAGTAGACCCGGTAGTCGCCGAGGCGGTAGCGGGTGAGCGTGCGACCTCCCCGGGCGAGATGCCCGAAGCTGCCTTCCTCGCGACGGAGCTCCTCCGGCAGGCCCCGGAATTGGCCGAGCACCTGCAACTGCAGGTCCTTGGGCAGCTTCGACAACTCGGCCGCGCTGGTCGGATTGAAGATGATCTGGAACGGCTGCATCGCGGTGACAAATTGCCGCCAAGCCCAGGGCCTGTCGAGCCGGTGTTCCGGCGCCGGGATGGCGCGGCTTTCCGGCCCGTTTCCATTGGCCATGTGCCGTCGGGGACGTGAGCCTCCGGCGTCGATGAAGTCCACACGGTCCCGAATACGCAGGTGGCTCCTGGCGCCCTTCGCCGCCTATCTGGGACTCGCCGCTTTGATCGCCGGATGCCAGCGGAAGCTGATCTACCATCCTCCCCGGCTCACCGCGGAGCAGCTGCGCCCCTATCAGGAACGTCATCGTCTGCAACCGTGGACCAACGCGTCGGGACTCCGCATCGGCTGGCGTCGCCCGGCCCGGACCGTGGAACCGAAGGCGGGCGCCTGGCTGGTGCTCCACGGCAATGCCGGCTCAGCAGCAGGACGGGAATACATCTTCGATCCCATACAGGAGGCGGTGGACGCCGAGGTCTTCGTCCTGGAGTACCCGGGCTACGCGGACCGTCCGGGGAAACCGTCCCAGGACAGCCTCGTCGCGGCCGCCTTGGAAGGCCTGGACCTGATCCCGGGGCGGGAGAAGGTGACCGTCGTCGGGGAATCGCTCGGAACCGGCGTCGCCTCCGCCCTGGCGGGCTCAAGGCCGGACCGGATCCGCGGGGTCCTGTTGCTCGTGCCGTTCCGCGAACTCGC
>JAIXUV010000386.1 GCA_027483345.1 Verrucomicrobiales bacterium
GCGGCGGCACCGTGATGATGTCGCCGTACATCCAGGGATGGATGGTGCAGTTGTAGATGTAGGAGGCGTTGTTGGTCGGGACGGTGTAGGTCATCAGCCCGGTGGTGATCTCGTTGTTCACCACCCCTGGACTCTGGATCTGGAACGGATGCTGGGCCGTCGTGTCGACCTGGAACGTGTAGGTCTGACCGCGCACCAATGTCAGCGTCGCCGCGTTGGTTCCATTGAACAGGAACTGATACTGCCCGCCCGGCGTCTCCACCCGGATGTCGGCAGCCTGGGCCAATACGCCAAGAAACGGGCCGACGACCGCCCGGATCACCGTCCGCCAAGGCGTTCCACAAGGTCTGGCGATCGTCATGATGGCGAACGTCCCCCGCCCCGGACACGGCCGCGTGATCGCGACGTGACAAGCCGGTCAAGAAGTCCAAGCCTTGGACGCCATGGGGCCGCTGAGCGAACGGGGACACCGCCGTGGCTTGGAACCCAGGTGAGAGTATCTTCTCGATTTGGGCCTGTCGGAAACACCTTTGTCCACGACCGGCGCCCGGAGTCGCCTTCAGTTCCCCGTCTTCAACGACACACCGAGCCGGCTCCGCAAGGCGGACATCCGATAGCTTCCCGCCAGCGCCAACATCTCGGAGGCCCAGCCGTCCAGGACCGGATGTCTCGAACGCAGCGACTCCAGCGCCGACTTCACCGCCGCGACGTCCCCGCGGTTGGCCGCCTGCCGCACCGGCTCCAGCGCCGAGTCCGGCACCCCGGCCGCACGTGGATCGAGGACGACAGCGGCGGCCGCGTCCGCGCCCCGAGCCTGCTCACCGGTCCCGGACTGCCGCACCCAGCGGATCCCCAGCTGCTGTTCCAGGACCGCATGCAGTTCAGCGTCACGGAACGGTTTCGGGAGGAAGCCGTGGGCGCCCGCCGCGGTGGCCTCATCGCGGTTGAACCCGAGGACGGATGCGGTCGCGGCCACGATCCTTCCCCGGAACCCGGGCATCTCGCGCAACCGACGCGTCAGCTCGAAGCCGTCCATCCCCGGCATGCGGAGGTCGAGCAGGACCAGATGCGGCGACCGGGACGGATCCGCCGCCACCACCAACGCCTCCTCGCCGCCGGCCGCCTCGTCCACCGCGAATCCCAAGGGCTCCAGCAGCTCCCGCAGAAGCCGCCGGTTGTTCTGGATGTCGTCGACGACCAGCACCCGGCGCCTCTCCCCCTCATAGCCGGCGATGCCCTGGCCGACCGACCCGACCGGTGCCGGGGACTCCACCGCCGGCAGATGGGCCGTGAAGCGGAAGAGGCTTCCCCTTCCCGGCTCGCTCTCGACGGTGATGACCCCGTCCATCAGTCCAGCCAGATGCTGGCTGATGGCCAACCCCAGTCCGGCGCCGGGAACCGCAGGGCGACCCTCCTGGGCCTGGCCGAACGGCTGGAAAAGCCGAGCCAGGTCGGTCGCGCCGATGCCCGGCCCCGTGTCGGCCACCGCGAATTCCCAGCGGTCCCCTTCGGCCCGCCGCACCTCCAGGACCACGCCACCCTCGCGGGTGAACTTCACCGCGTTGCCGACCAGGTTCTCCAGCACCTGCCGCAGCCGTTGTACGTCGCCCAGGACCGTGACCCCGGCGATGTCCCCGGACCGCACCTCGAATCGCAGTCCACGGGACTGTGCGCGGTCGGCGAAGACCGGGCCGATCTCGGCGAGGAGGTCGGCGGGACGGAACGCCGCCGGACGAAGCTCGAGCCTTCCCGCCTCCACCCGGGCGAGGTCGAGCACGTCGTTGATCAGGCCGAGCAGGTGGTCGCCGCTCGAGCCGATGATGCGCAGGCGCTCGCGGTTTCTTTCGGACTGGCCGGAGTCCCGTTCCAGGATCCGGGCGAAGCCGAGGATCCCGTTCAGAGGGGTGCGGAGTTCATGGCTCATGTTGGCGAGGAACCGCGACTTGGCCCTGTTGGCCGACTCCGCGGATTCCTTCGCCGCCGCAAGCTGGCGCGTGCGTTCACCCACCTGGATCTCGAGTTCGCGGGCCCGGGCCTCCGCTCGGCGTGAACGCAGCAATGAAGCACCCTGCACGACCCCGAGGAATCCGACCGCGTACAGCATCCAGGCCCAGATCGAGAAGTACCAGGGCGGCAGGACGCGGAAGGAGTAGCCGGCAACCTGGGATGCGATGCCGTTGGCGTCCACGCCCCGGACCTCGAACCGGTAGCTGCCACCCGGAAGCGCCGACCAGTCGGCCAACCGCCGTTCGGTCGACGCGCTCCACCGGTCGTCCCAACCCACCAAGCGGGTCTGGTAACGCACCTTCGCGGCGCGATCGACACGCCTCGCCGAGTACCCGATCTGATAGCGTTCCTGGGATTGTCCGATCGGTGCGTCCGGTCCCGCCAAGGCCTGGTTGGTCCCTCCGGCCATCACCGAGGTCACGGCCACCTCCCACCGGGCCCTCGCAGCGCCCAACCGCGCTGGGACCAAGCGTACCAACGTTTCCATGCCCCGGACCCAAAGCACCTCGGATTCAGGCCCGGTCTCCCGCAAAATGACCAGCCCGCCCGCGAATCCAACCTGTTCCCCGACCGCCGCCGGCAACGGGTCGACGAGCCAGTCGCCATCGGTGCCGCGGCGGAAGCGGGCCAGAGGGTATTCGCTGATCTCGGACTGCTGCGACAACGCCGCCACACCCCAGGCGAGGTTGTCGTCCACCGGAACCGGGTTGGCGATGAACCGCACCGGTCCCAGCGGACTCCGGAATCCGTGGTCCACCTCGAAGCCCTTGCCGTCCGACGTGGATTTCCAGACGTCCTCGAACACCGCCACCCGGAGGCCGTCGGGCATCCGGAACAGCATCGAATGTCCGGACTCGCTTCGCAGGCCGCCGTTCTCCCGGGACCAGGTGGTCACCACGGCGTTGGTCCAGGAACCGCCGGGACCGCGCACGATGCGATGGACGCCGCGCGACGTGGAGTCGGTCCAGACCGAGCCGTCCGGCATCTCGTGGATGTTCCGGACCTCGCCGAGTTCGGGCAGGTGCGCCTCGATCTCCCATTCGGCGCCCGGGCGCTTCCTCAACACGGTGAATCCGTTCGCCCGCCCGGCGAACACCCGTTCCGGATCCGTGGAAGCGGTCATGGCGTAGTAGCGGTTGTCGGTCGGCAGCACCTTGCGGTTGGTGGAAGAGCCGACGAGGTACAGCCCGTCCATGCCGCCCACCAGCAGCGCCTCCTGCCGGGAGACCATCATCTGGGGTGAAACCATCGTCGCCGGATGACGCGTAATCCGTGCCGGCCCGGCGCCGGTCTGGAGCCACTGCAATCCGGTCGGCTGCGACAGCACGATCCGTCCCTCATGACGCACGATCCCCACCGCGGAGCCCGGTTCGAGACCGTTCCTCGGATCGAAGACCGTGATCGCATTCGGGAGGTCGACCGCCACAACCCCCTGGTCCGTCGCGAGCCACCAGTTGCCGTCCGGATCCTCGGCCGCCTGATGGATGCGCTCCGTGGGCAGCCCCTCGTTCCGGCCCAGCTTCCCGAGCACACGTCCCGCGGTGTCGATCCGCCAGACTCCGTTCGTCGCCGTGCAGAGGAGCATCGTGCGGTCGCGCAACGGCTTCACCGAGATCACGGTCTGCGGGCGCAGCAGGGCGTTGAGCTCCGCCGACACCGGCTCGATCAAACCCGACCGCATCCAGTGCAACCCCCGCCGACGCGTTGCGATCAAGGTGCCTCCGTCCCAGTCCCGCACCGTCGCCAGGATGTTGGTCCTGGCGACGCCGTTGGTGAGCAACGGAAGCCAGTCGGTCCCGTCAAAACGGAAGAGGCCGACCTGCTCCCGGTGCAGGTACACCTCCTCGCCGGCCACGAAGACGCTGGCGTAGGCCGGCGCGTTGGTGAAGGTCCAGCTCCGGACCGACTTCCCATCCCAACGGAACACGTTCTCCGCACCGGAGAACCAGGCCTCGTTGCCCCGGGTCGCGATCCGATCCACCATCCCGATCCTCGCCGGGGCGTCCGGCCCCTTCGGATTGAGCATCTCCCATCGCCAACGTCCGAACCGGTCCTTCCGCGCCGCGCCGAAGCTGTCGGCGCCGCCGGCGACCACCGTGCCATCCTCCGTCACCGCCATCGCCCGGATCTGCGAGACCATCGTCTCCAGACGCGTCCATTCCGCGCCGTCGTAGGTCATCACGTAGCTGGCCGAGACGGTGATGAGTGTGCCGTCGGGAGCGAACGCGATCCCGGAGCAATGCGGGTTGGCCGTGTAGTCCTTCGCCGTGAAATGCCGCACCAACGGAAGGCCTTCCTCCGGATGCGCCGCGCGCGCCGCAGTCGGGAGCACCGCGAAACACAGGGGAAACAGGAGTGCCTGAAACAGGGACATCGTCGCGGACCGGAGCATCGTTGGGCGGATCCTGCGTCTGCCGGCGAAGGGAGTAAACCCTGCCACCACACCGTGGATTGTTTACCGCCACCTCCTCTCCCGGAGGCCGCCGCTTGCATTCCTCGGCGGGAGGTTTAGGGAAGGCGCATGGATTTCCGCCCCTTCCTCCTTCGTGTCGCCCTACCCTTGGTGGCGTTTGCGCTGAGGTCGGAAGCCCAAGGCATCCGCGGCGTGACCCGCCGCACGCCGACCGTGGTTTACGGACAGAACGCCTCCCAGTTCTTCGCCGCAGGCGGAGTCCCGCTGAATGCTCCGACCAACGTCGGAGGCATCCCGGGTTCGCCCCAAGCCGCGAATGGTGCCGGATTGGCCCAACAGGGGCGTCCGTTCCCACAGGGGCCGGTGGCCCTGCCCGGTTATGCCGCCACTCCGAACCGACTTCCGGCCGGGATTCCCTCCCGCGCCCCGTCCGCGGTGGGCAACCGTCAGCCCCAAGGACCCTCGAGCCCGGCGAAACCGGCGACAGGCCAACGTCCCATTTCCCCCGCCGGTCAGAATGCGGCGCCCACCCGGAAGCCGGCGCCTCCTGCGCCTTCCCGCTGATCTTCCCGGTCATGCGCGATCCTGAATCACCGGAGGCCCTGCCCCATCCCGAAGCGTCGGCGACCCCGGTCTTCGACGATCAGGTTCCCCGTGAGGAACTCGAACGGCTCTCGACGCTTCAGATCTTCGACCTGCTCCAGGTCCGTCTCCGCCTCGGCCGGATCTCCCCGGGCGACCTCGGCTACCTGCGCGAACGGCTCTCGAACCTCGAGGAACAGCAGGACCAAGCCCGCGAGGCCCTCGAGCAGATGGATCGTCTCGTCGATGGATTGCGGGCGCCGGCGTTGCGGTCCGCCACCTGCCTCGGACCGGCCGAGGACGGATTGGTCTGGCTGGCCCTCGGCGGCGCCGACTACCTCTGCCGTCCCGACCCATCCCTTCCGCATGAGCAACTCGAGATCGGTGCCCGCGTCCTCTGCAACGAGGCCTTCAACGTCGTCCGGGTCCTCGGATTCGACCGCACCGGACCCGTGGCACGGATCGAAAGCCTGCTGCCCGACGGACGCCTCCGGCTGGGCGGCGCCTCGCCTGGCGGCACCGCGACGGTGGTGCTGAGGTCCGCCGGCCTCGCCAAGGAGAAGCTCCGAGCCGGAACCGAGGTCCGGCTCGACCCGCAGCAACGTGTCGCCGTCGAGGTGATTGGAACCCAGCGGCCCTCGGATCCCCTCACTGAACGCGTCGATCCGGTGCCCTGGGAGGCGATCGGCGGACAGGACGAGGCGGTTCGGGCCATCCGCGACGCCATCGAACTGCCGTTCCTGCATCGCGCCCTGTTCGAGACCTACCGCCACGCGGTGCCCAAGGGCTTCCTGCTCCACGGTCCGCCGGGCTGCGGCAAGACGCTCCTGGGCAAGGCCACCGCCTTCAACCTGCGCCGCCAGATCCGCGAGGCCACCGGCGTCGACCGACCCGAGTTCTTCCTCCACGTGAAGGGACCCGAGGTGCTCAACATGTGGCTCGGTGAGAGCGAACGGCAGGTGCGCGAACTGTTCGTCCGCTGCCGCCAACGGGCCGAGGAGGGTCAACTCGCCTTCCTGTTCATCGACGAGGCGGAAAGCATCCTCGGCATCCGGCGCGCCGGTCCGGCGGCGGGCATCCTCTCCACCCTGGTGCCGATGTTCTGCACCGAGATGGACGGCATCGAACCGCTGTCCAACGTCGTGGTCATCCTCGCCTCGAACCGGCCCGACCTCATCGACCCCGCCATCCTCCGCCCCGGCCGGATCGACCGGCGCATCCGTGTCCGACGCCCCGACCACGAGGGCGCGGAACGGATCTACGCCATCCATCTCGGCGGCGACATCCCCCTCGCCGAATCCCGGGAATCCTTGGCTCAGGCGGCCGCAGCGGCCCATTTCGCGAGGACTCCCTCGACCGAGTTCCTGGAGGTCCTCCACCGCAGCGGACGTCGTGATGTCCTGCACCACGGCGACCTCGCCAGCGGCGCGGTCATCGGTGCCGTCGTCGCCCGCGCCAAGGAACTCGCCATCCGCCGCGCCATCGCGTCCGGGGAACCTGGGTCCCTCGGACGTTCCGACCTGCTGCAGGCACTGGAGCTCGAGCATGCCGGGGACGCCCTGTTCCCGGTCTCGGACCTCACCGAGGACTGGATGAAGCTGACCGACATGGATCCCCAGCAGGTCGTGCGGTTGGGGCCGGTGCGCCCCCGGGGACGGGGCACGCCTTCCGTGGTCTGACGTCGGACACCGGCGGAATGGGAAGTGCCGACCCGATCAGCCGGATTTTCCGTCGTCGCCCGGAGGCGGAGGCGTCTTCTGCGCCAGGGCGCAGCGGAGCGCCGGACGCGCCACCAACAGCCACTGCCACAACGGCACGAACAGGAACCACTTCCGGGCGTCCGCCAATCGCGGCAGGAACAGGAACGCGTAGCCGTAGGCCAGCAGGCCGAGCACCGCGGCGACGCTGGTCGCCACACCGAGGGCGCGGGTCCGGTCCGAGAACCGGCCTCGCCAACCGGCCACGATCACGAGGAAGAACGGCAGGATGCCCCACGGCAGCAGCAGCCCATAGATCGGCGATCCCGGCCGCCCCGGCTCAGAGGCCAAGGTCGTAAAGATCCCCGCCGGCAATCCGCCGGCCAACGCCGCGAACAGCACCAGAACGAAGCCGGGCGGAAGCTGGTGCTCCGCGGATCGGCCTTCTTCCGGCCGGTTGGGGATCTCGGATTCCATCAGGAGGCCACCTTGCTGCCGGAAGCCCGTTCGGCAACGTCGGAGATCACGCCCCCAACGCCTTCGCGGTCGCCTCGAGGCTGGCGAGGTCGGAGACGTTCAACACCTCCGGGGTCTTGTCGATGCGCCGCAGGAACCCGGACAAGGCGTTGCCAGGGCCGAACTCAATGAACCGCGTGAAGCCCTGCGAAAGCAGCAACCGCATGCTCGCCTCCCACCGGACCGACGAGGTCACCTGTTCAACCAGGATCGGCGCGATGGTTTCGGCCGGTCCGTGGGCCTCGGCCGTGACGTTCGAGATCACCGGCACCACCGGCGTCGTGATCCGCACCGCTGCCAGTTCGGCAGCCAGACGTGGCCTCGCGGACTCCATCAGCGGCGAGTGGTAGGCTCCCGCGACGGTGAGAGGGATGGCCTTCCGCGCACCCTTCGCCTTGCAGGCCTCGATCGCGGCGGGAATGCGGTCCGACGGTCCCGAGATCACGATCTGACCCGGGCAGTTCAGGTTGGCCAGGGTGACCCCGGTCGCCTCGCACGCCTCGCGGCAGGGTCCCTCCTCCAAACCGATGATCGCCGCCATGCCACCGTGGGTCGCCTCGCAGGCCTCCTGCATGAAGCGTCCCCGCAGGCGCGTGATCCGGAGGCCGTCATCGAACGTCATCGACCCCGCCGCCGCAAGCGCCGTGAACTCGCCCAACGACAGTCCCGCCGTGGCGTCCACCTGCAGCGACGGCACCCTCTCCTGCAGCAGCTTCATGGCAACCCAACTGACGAGGTAGATCCCCGGCTGGGCGTATTCCGTGCGGGTGAGCTCGGTCTCGGGACCCTCGAAGCAGATGCGCGAGAGGGGACATCCGAGGGCTTCGTCGGCCCGTTCAAACAGGGCCTTGGCCGTGGGCAGCGTCGCCGCCAGGTCCCGTCCCATCCCAACCTGCTGGGCTCCTTGTCCGGCGAATAGAAACGCGGTCTTCGACATGAAGCCGCGGAGTCAACCGGCTCCGGTTTTGCCGGGGAAGTCCAATTTCACGACGTCCGCCGCCTCCACTTCGAACGGCCAGGTCACCGGGAGCGGAAGGCGGCATCCATCCATCCGTCGAGGTTTCAGGTCCCGACACGCCCACGTTTCCAACCGGCCAGCGTCTTCCCATAGCTCTCCTCAAGGCGGTCCAGATAGCGGTCGGGGTGGAACTGGGGATAGTGCCGCCGTGCCCCGGCGGCGAGCCGGTCGCGCAGCGGCCGGTCCTCCAGGAGCCGTCGAACAGCGGAGGAAAGCGCGTCGGGTGTGCGTTCCGAAACACGGAGGCCGCTTTCGCCGTCGAAAAGCCATTCCTCGACCCCGCCGCCACCGAAGGCGACGACCGGCTTGCCGTGGGCCATGGCCTCGGTGCCGATCAGGCCGAAGGGCTCGTGCCGCAGGACGGGGAAGACCACGAAATCACACCGGGCGTACTCCAGCTCCATCGCCTCCGCATCCAGCTCCCCCGGCAACTCGACCCGGTCCGCGATCCCCAGCTCGGAGGCCCGGTTCCTCAGGGCATCCAGCTCCGGCCCCAGACCCGGCATCAAAAGCCTCCACCTCCCCCCACCCAACTGGGCCATAGCCTCCAAGGCCACATGGACCCCCTTCTCGCGGACCAAACGGCCGGGCACCAGGATCCGGCCCAACTCGGCCCGGTCCGCGAGCTTCGCCGGTTCGGAGGACAACGGGATCAGGTCGATCCGGTCCTCCGAGTACCCGTTCTCCAGAAGGCCGTCGCGCATGAGCCGCGAGGCCACCTGAAGCCGGATGCCAGGCTGCCGCTTCATCGGGGTGAACGACTCCGCCGACTTCCACCACTGCCAGTTGTTGCTGGGCCTCATCCCGCCGCAACCGAGCAGGTAGTTGTGTAGGAGGCACAGCGGCCCATGCGCCCGATGGCACGGACGATTTCCCCTCAGCATCCGATGGCCACCCCCGCAGAAATACGACTGGTCGTGCAGGAACTGGCACATCGCCGTCCGCTCAACGATCCGGTCCAGGACTCCGCTCGCCTTTCGGGTGTGAGCCTGGAGGAGGTCGGGACGGAATTCGTCGAAGATCCTCCCCAATGCCGCAGCCAGTTCCGCCTCGTACTTCGCCCCTCCCTCCATCGAGAACGGAAGCTTCCAGGAAGGGCAGTCCACCTCGACCCGGTCGCTCGGCATGTGGTGGGCAATCCCGATTTCGAAGCCCCTCCGCTGGAGCCCGCGGCAGGTGTCCAGCACAACGCGGCTCACGCCCCCGTTGTACAGGTGCGGGAAGTCCACAAGCATCAGGATCCGCTTCACCACAGGCGAGAGTGCGTACCCCCGGCCCGCAGGGTCAATCCATTGGCGCGCCCGCGGAAATCACCCTCGGGCAAACGCCCCAACCCCTATCCACAGCACCTGCCGGCGGGCCAGGGACTCCTCACGTGGTCTCCTACCCGTGCACGCCGTAGGAGACTAGGTCACAAGTCCCATGCCTCTTCCCAGTTTGGACGCCCGCACCGCCCATTCCGCTGTCCCCCTGCACGCCAACCGGACACGCTCCCCTCGGAGTCCCCAGAATGCCCCAGCCCCACCTCAGCCGCCGCGACGCAGTCAAGGCCCTCGCCGGCGCCGGCGTATGGACCTTCGCCAACACCACGTCCTCCGCCGACACGCCACGCCCGGGAGACCGTCCCAACCGCATCCAAAGGGAGAACCTCCTGCCCGGCACCCGCGATTGGATGCTCACCCGCACCCGGATCGATCCGGCCACCCGATACCGGTGCCCCTGGATCGAGGGCTACGCCTCCCGAACCTCGGTCCGTGCCGGTGAGTCGCTCTCCTTCCACGTCAGCACGCGGCCGGAATCCCCGTTCTCGATCCGCATCTTCCGCATGGGCTGGTACGGCGGCGACGGCGGACGTCTCATGAAGGAGCTCGGCCCCTTCCCGGGCAAGGCCCAGCCCGATCCGGACATCGGCCCCAAACGACTCCGCGACTGCCGCTGGACGCCCTGCACCTCGCTGAGGATCCCCGGCGATTGGCTCAGCGGCGTGTACCTCGCCCAACTCACCGAATCCGGCGAGGGGCTCCAGAGCTTCATCCCCTTCGTCGTGCGCGACGACCGCCGGGCCGACTTCCTCTTCCAGTGCTCCGACCACACCTGGCAGGCCTACAACCGCTGGCCCTCGCAGTTCTCGCTCTACGACGACGGCAAGGACTCCTGGTACTGGGGCGGCGGCATCCAGGTCGGTTTCAACCGTCCCTACGGACTCTACTGCCAGATCTTCGACCAACCGCAGTCGCTCGGTTCCGGCGAGTTCCTACTGTGGGAATTCCCGTTCGTCCACTGGCTCGAACACGAGGGCGACAACGTCACGTACATCTCCAACTCCGACACCCACCAAGACCCGAAGGGACTCCGCAGGGCCAAGGGATTCCTGAGCGTCGGCCACGACGAGTACTGGACCCTGGAGATGTACCGGAACGTCGAGGCCGCGATGAAGGCCGGCGTGAACCTCGCCTTCTTCTCCGGCAACGCCCTCTGCGGACGGGTCCGATTCGACGCCTCGGGCAGGGCCTTCGAGCGGGTCGCCGTCACCGGTCCCGCCGGCGGCATGCGCGACTTCGTGGCGATGAAGTCCCTGCCCCACGAACGTCCCTACGCGAACGAGCTGGTCGGCGCGCACAGCACCGGCGAAGTCACCGGCGGCGCCGACTGGATCTGCACGAGGCCCGACCACTGGATCCACGCCGGCACCGGCATGAAGGCCGGCGACGCCATCCCCGGCCTCATCGGATGGGAATGGCACGGTGACCCGGCGCCGATCCCCGGACTCGAGATCGTCGCATCGGGCCCCACCCAAAGCGCCCCCGGCAAGCCCAACGGCGGCGTGTACACCGCGACCGTCTATCCTGGGCCGAAGGGCAACTTCGTGTTCAACGCGTCGACCTGTTGGTGGGCCGACGGCCTCTCCGCACCTCCCGGCTACCTGCGCCCCAAGGTCTACACGGAACCCAAGGGACCCGACGCCCGCGTCCAGCGCATCACCCGAAACGTCCTCGACCGGATGCTCCGTCCGGCGGGCTAGGACTGGGTTTGGACACGGATTTCACGGTTTTCACGGATTCCGCAGATTCGAACGGGAACGCGGGATCCGAGTTGTGGAACGGGCTTGGTCATCGAGGCGAAGGATCCGCATTGGGGACGAGGATTGAGATTAAAGGTAAGGTTGAGGTTTAGGGTTTTGGAAAGCCCCGGTGACAGGGGGCAGCGGGAGATCCCGAAAGGGACCACCCCATCGGAGAAATCCGTGAAATCCGTGTCCCACAAATCCCGGATCAAGAATCAAGAATCACGAATTCCCCACGACTTCCACGAGGTAGCGCAGTTCGTCTTCGACCTGCGCGCCGTCGGGCAGGGTCTGTCGGATCTCGTCACGCACGGCGTCGCGGAAGTGACGTCGGAAACGGTGCACCGCCACCTTCAGCGCGCCGTCGCTCAAGCCCAACTCGGACCGGACCCGTGACTGCGCCTCGGCATCGGGCGTCCCGGCCAACCACGGACGCAACGCGGCGAACTGCGGGGACTTGCCGGCCCCGGCCAGGTCCTTCTCCACCGCCGCCATGGCCCGGGACATGACCGCCATGGCCCACGCCCGGTCGAAGTCCCGGTCCCGGAAACCGCCCGACGGATCCTCCGGCTCCGGAAACCCCTCGGCATCCAAGGACTCCGGGCGCACACCGCCTCCCCGCTTTTGACGCCGCTCGCGGTCCCGGAGGTCGTTGAGGAAATGCCGCAGCGCCCCCAGCAGATAGGAGCGGAACCGACCTCGGGCCGGATCCGCGCCGGGAAACCCGTCGCCGGCGAGGACCTTGGCGAAGAACTCCTGGCCCTGCTCCCGGGCCACGTCCTCCGCCGTGCCCGAACCGCGTAGCGACCGGAAGACCGGCTCCCAGTAGGCGGCGCACAGTTCCGACAACGCTGCGCGCGCCTCCGATCCCGGTCCCCGGGAGCGCAGCACCAGGCTCCACCGCGTGGGAAGGAACCGCACGGGACCGGAGACATTTCCGGGCGGTTCGGAGCTCGTGGTCGCCGAGTTCATGGCTGCGGCTTGGGAATGGTCGGACCCGGGTTCCCGCCGGAGGATTCGTCAAAGGCCTGGACCGCGGCGCGTGCGCTTTGGAGTTCGAGGCGGGCCTTCTCGAGCTCCTCCCTCGGGGTCCTGCCTGCCGCAACCTCCGCCTCGATCCGTCCCAACGTCCTCTTCCGGTAGTCGAGCCGCGCCCGCCGCGCGAGACCGGCATCCCCGTGGACCACCGCTTCCGCGAGCACCATCGAATACTCGGCCTCGAGCATCTCGGGTCCCTGCGGCGCCAAGACGCCCGCCTGAACCTTCCTTCGCCGCTCGGCCAGCTCCTTCTGCGCCAAGGCCAGTCCGATCACAGTCGTTCCGTTCGCTCCCTTCGGCAGGACCCGACGCCGGACGCGAACCTTCTCTCCTGCCAATTCAGCCAGCGAATAGGGCCACGCGGGCGAGAAGGCAAGAGGCCTGCCCGAGCCGATCGTGTCCGCCTCCCGAAGCAGGTTCTCGGGATCGCCCTCGACGAACCGCTGGTGGACCAAAAGGCCGTCGGCGGTGGCAACCTCCAACCAGACACCATCTCCATCCGGACGCCTTGTGACTCTCAATTCGATGTCCGTTTGGTGGGGGCTCATGCCGTCTACCGGGAGCAAGGCAAACTCGTGGCTCCGTCCGCGGAACTCGACGCTCCAGGTACCGGGGCGGTCCGACACCAACCGCCAGAGGTCACGGTGTCCCTCGGCTCCCCGACTCGAATTCAGAATGGTCAAGTCCGCCCCAATCGCGCCGGCGTCCAGCGGGTCCGGCACCTCGACTGCGGTCAGGTTGGCGGCCTTCGTTTCCAGTCGGCTATCAAGCGGCGCCGGCGCCTTCGCGGCACCGGAGCTGCCGCCAAGGTTCGTGGCGACAACCTGAATCGCTGGCATGGGAAACGAAGGCGGTAACGGGGATTTTCGGGTTAGCAGCGCCAAGGTTGCGGCATAGACCGCAAACGCCAGGGCGAAGACGACGGGGATCCAGAATAGCAATCCGAGTCTCCGGCCGCTCCGGATCCGCCCCATCGCCCACAAGCACAACCCCACCCCGCTCGCCGCCCCCAGGACCATCGTGGCGAACAAGCCTCCCTTGATCACCTCGTTCCCACGACCCAGGACCACGAAAAGCCAGATCGCGGCCACGACACCGACGGCGCCGACTGCAGCCAAGGCCGTCATCCAGGAAACCGCAGGCGAATTGCTGTCGGAGGACGGCGCCGCCGTCCCTTCCCCTGGCGGCACTTCAGCCGGCGGCCGGCCATGCAGCCGCGTCCACGCCTCGACGAGGAGGCGATGCCACTCGTCCACCACCGCGTTCGTCGTCCAGGTTGCGTTCCAGGCGGACTTGAAGGGGGTGAACAGCAGCACCTCTTCCTTGGCTCCGGCCTCGCGACGGAACCGGACCGCGATGTGGTTCAATCCCGTCGGCTTGGTGAGACGTGGGTATTCGCCGAGGGAAATCCCACTGATCGCGCGCAGGGGGATCTCGACGGAGGAACTCCCGCCGCGGAAGGACAGGCGATCCCCGGTCACCTCGAGTTGGCCGTGGCCGGTGTAGATGTAGAACTGGGCCCAAAGGGTCTTCAGGTAGCCCGGGTTGCTGATGAAACACGCATCGCGGCGGAGGACGCCCGCAAACGGCTCCACCTTCGGCTTTGGCGCCGGCGTTGAGAGCCCCTCGACCTCCGCACCCACCTGGGCCGCGCTCTGCTGGCGCAACTCCCGTTCCTTGGCCAACGCCCGGAAGACGATCTCGTCCACCCGCGCATCGATGTAGGTCTTCGCCGACGGCGCCGGGAAACGGCCCAACGGCAGCTCGCCGGTGAGCAGTTCGTAGAAGACCACCCCCAGCGAATAGATGTCCGCCCGATGGTCCACGTCGTCGGGCCGCTCGATCTGCTCGGGCGCCATGTAGTGCGGCGTCCCCAACCGGGCGCCGGTCTGGGTCAACGTGATGTCCGCTCCGTGGCCCGTGCCGTCGCCGACCAGCTTCGCGATGCCGAAGTCGGCGATCTTCACCCGGCCCTGGCCGTCGAGCAGGATGTTCTCCGGCTTGATGTCCCTGTGGAGCACGCCCTGGGAATGGGCGTATTGGAGGGCGTCGCAGAGCCGCGGGACGATCTCCAGGGCCTGGGCGGCGGTGAACCGCCCCGCACGCATGGCCTGACGCAGGTTCGCGCCGTCCACGAACTCCATGGTCAGGTGGCAGAAGCCGCCGGACTCTCCGTAGCCGTAGACGCCGACGATGTTGGGATGCTTGAGACGGGAGAGCGTGCGGGCTTCCCGGTTGAAGCGCTCCATGAACGCCGGGTCGGCGGCCAAGGACTTGGGAAGGAGCTTGAGGGCCGCCTCACGGCCGTCGGACTTCATCCGGACGCGGTACACGCAGCCCATGCCACCGGTACCGATCAACCCGAGGATCTCGAGGTCCGGGAACGCGGTGGCGACCTCGTCCAGGGAAGGCGGCGTCGCACGCGACCCGGAGGTGGAACCGGCGTCGGTCGGAGTGGCGGCGCCGGTCAGGACGCACCGGGGACACAGCCCGGCCGGTGCCCCGTCGGGGATCGGCGACTGGCAGTGCGGGCAGCGTGGGGTGGCGGCGGTTTCCGGATTCATGCACCCCTTACTGAGGCCTTCACCCGCCGGGATTACGCGAATTCGTCGTCGAAGAGAATCCTCCTCGGCTGAGCGAGCGGTTCACCAACAGCAACAGCGCCCCGACGGCGAACGTGTAGAAGAGGAAGTTCGGCGTCCGGGTGGTCCAGGGAAGCCAGGGCCAGGGGAAGCGGAAGAAGGCGGAGTTGAGACCGAAGTAAAGCAGCGCCGTCGCCCCGAGGGACATGGCGGCCAGCCCCCGGGTCTTCCCGTCGGATTCCAGTCCGGCGTTCCACATCCACACCAGTCCGCCGGTCCACAGCAGCGGCAGCAGCGCATAGCAGACGATGGCCATCGGCAGCGGCAGCACCTGCTCCTCCACGGCCAGGCGTTGAAGGGTCTTGCCCGCGATCGGCAAGGCGGTGACCACGAACGCGACCACCGCGGCCATCCGATGCCCCGCCGCGGCGAGCAGCATGGGGATCAGGCCCAGGTGGAAGCCCGGGTCGTAGAGGGCATTGAAGAAGCGGTTGGAACCGAACTCCTCGAGGACCAGCAGGACGACATGGACGGCGAGGAGGATCCAACCGATCGCTGCGGGAAGGCATTCGGCCGGCACGTATTTGGTGCGATGGATCCGGAGGCGGTTGCGGATGAGACCGTAGGCCAGGACGGCTCCCAGGATGCAGCCGAAGGCGGTTTCCATCCAATTCCACCAGTTCATGCAAGGACCCAACTGGTCCCAGATCCCGCCGTGGAATCGAGCCGGATGCCAGGCATGGTAGGCTTGGAAACATTGGCCAACCGGGAAGCCGAGGGCGCCTCCGAACATCCCCCAGCCGGCGAGGCGACGGGCCAGGACGTCCTTGCGCCACCACCCGGCCCAGAGCGTGGACACAACCAGTGCCAACAGCAGCCCTCCCCAGATCTCCCGGCGCGGCTTGAGTTCGGCATCGGGTTCCCACTTCCAGGAATCCGAGAAGTACACCTCCGGCAGCACCTTGTTCGCCGGGTCGAACGGCTCATTGAGCAACTGGACCCCGGCCCACTGCAGCAATGGAAGCGAAACGAGCAGCGCGAGGATCTCGCGTCCCCGGTAGCGCACGCCGCCGAGGCCCATGCCGAGGAACAGCCCGAAGAATCCGATCCAGATCCCACCTTTGATCGCGAGCCCCAGCAAACCCCAGCGCAAGGCCGCGGAGTTCCCGAGCAGCTCCGGGTCGTGGGTCAGCCCCAATGTCTGTCCGTAGGTCTCGCTGCCTCCGTAGCCCATGGCGACGGTCCCCATCGCCACCGCCCGGATCGCCGACCACGGCGTCAGCTCGGAACCCAGCCGCATCACCAACACCAGCGAGACGAGAAGCCCGGCCATCATGGCTCCGGTCTCGTGGCCGAACTGGCCGCGGATCCCCCAGCCCAACCCGCCCGCCAACGCCGCGCCGACCACGGTGACCAGTCCCCCCAGCGGCGACTGCGATCGCCGGAAGCGGGAGAAGGTGCTGGTGCTCATCGACGTGGAGTTTCTCGGGTCGGGGGCGCCTTGGGGAAATCCGGAACGCCGGATACCGCATCGCCCCTTTGGACGACCCCGGAGGCTTCAGATCACGATGTCGGTGAAGAGGCGGGTGTGCGGACGGAGCGAAAGCAGCCGGCCCAACGGCGTCTGAAGCCCCGGTGCAAGGGAACGGCGCAGTGCGTCCTCCTTGCCCGCACCCGAGGCGAGGACCCACACCTGCCGCGCCGCCGCCAGGACGGGGAAACTCATGGTGAGCCGCTGGGGCGGCGGCTTGGGCCCGATCACGTCCAACACCGGTTCCCGGCTCCGGAGGACCTCCTCGGTGGCGCAGGGGAACAGCGAGGCCACATGGCCGTCCTCACCCATCCCGAGGAACACCAGGTCGAGCATCGGAACGCCGTCCGGCGACGCGGGCAAGGTCTCCCGCAGTTCCTTCGACGCGGCCCGGGCGGCCTCCTGTGGGGGCAGCTCACCGCGGAGACGGTGCCGCTTCGAGGCGACGATCCCCGCTGGGTTCAGCAGGGCCTCGGCGGCCAACCGGTAGTTGCTGTCCACATGGTCGGGCGGCACGCAGCGTTCGTCGCCCCAGTAGAAATCGACCGCCTCCCACGACAACCCGGCCTCCGCGGCGGAAACCGCGGCCGCACTCATGAACCGCGCAGCCACCCGCCCTCCGGGCAGCGCCACCCGGTGTGCACCGGCCCGGGCGAAGTCGTCTTGGATGACCGCGAGCCAATGCTGGGACACGGCGCCGACCAGTTGGGCCGCATCACCAAAATGCAGGATTTCAGGGGAGGACATAGAAGGGGAAGGCCAGACCATCGGAAACACTTACTGTCCAAGGGAAGACATTTTACCGAATCGGTGGAACCGGTCCGGGCGCAATTGGGGTGTTGGTGGAGGTCGCGGCCGGCGGCACCAGCACCGGCGGCGACGCCTTCTTGGACTCCGGGAAAAGGTCCCTCAGGGTCCCGATCGGATTCAGCGGGATCATGAAGAGCGTCGGGATGTGGGCCGGCTCGGTCTTCGGCTTGTCCAGGGTCCCGGTGACCTTGTACTCGAACAGCTTCTCGAAGGGGGACAGCGCGATGGACGCCATCGGCCCCAGCAGCGGCAGCGAGCGGAACAGGGATCCGTTGACCACCATGTCCAGGTCGCGCTCGAACCCGACGGATCCGACGAAGGCCAACCCCATCGACGGCGCCCGCAGCCGGAGGTCCCGCGTATGGACCCGGCCGTCGGAGATCGTGTAGTGCGCGGTGCCCTCGTTGAAGCGCGTCTTCCCGAGGCCGCTGGACATCTCGCTCAACACCGAGGAGAGCGCGCCGAACAACGGCTGGTCCCAGAGGTAGCCGTCCTTCAGGCGCGCCTCCCCGGATCCCTTCCAGGTGCGCTGGTCGGTCGTGATCCCGTCGGTGATCCGCAACGTCGCCGAGACGGCCCCCTCGAGCTGGTTCGTCCTGCCGGGATCCGAGAGGTCCGTGACCAGCGTGTGCAGGTTGGCGTCCTCTACCTGGGCATCGATCCGGAATCCGTCGGGCGTGCCGGGCTCGAGGTCGAACTGGAGGTTGCCCTTCAGGCGCCCGCCGTGGAAACGGGCGGCGAGATTCGTGACGTAGAGGTCCGACCCGAGCGAATGCACGGTGCCAGAGACCTCCTCCGCGTTCAGCTTCCACCAGCGGAACCGCGGCGCATGGACGATCTCGAACCGGATGTCGTTCCGGGACGGGTCCCGATAGACGCCGATGACGCCGTTGACCTTCGCCGAGGGGACCTCCGGGAAGTGGTAGGCCTGCATCATCGCGTGGGTCTTGGGACCGATCAGCCGCGTGACCCGGTCCGGATGCACGTGGGCGACACCGTTGGTGAACGAGATGAGGCCGGCGGCGACATCGTACGCGAACCCTTCCACCACCGCGGTCTGCGGGCCGTCCCGCAGCTTCGCGTCGGCGACCGAAAGGAAGCGGTTGGTGTAGCCGAGGACGGCCGACACGCTGTCGAAATGGTCGCCCCGGTAGCGGAAGTCCTCGGCGAGAACCCGTCCGCTGAAGCCGATCCGTTCCGGCTGAAGCCACACGCCCCGGATTGTGCCGGACAACTCCACGGGCCTCGGAAACTCGAAGTCGCCGAACACCCGGGCCGTGGCGGCATTGGTGAGCAGCGGCTTGGCGGCCATCGGATCGATACGCCCCGCCACGTCGAAGCGGAACACCTTGGACCGCTCGTCACCCTCGTAGTCCAGGCGGACCACCCCTTCCGGCCGGCGTGCCTGCAGGTTGTCCAGACGCCACACGCGGTCGACGTAGCGGAAGGCGCCCGTCGCGCCTTCCCCCGGGATGCCGCGGAAGGTGAACGGACCGCCCTCGAAACGTCCCTCCAGCCTCAAGGCGTCCTGGAGTGCCATCCGGAGCGCCTCGCCCCGCGTCTCCCAGGACGGGAACGTCACCGCGAGCCGTCCCTGCACCTGTGGCGGCCGGTTGGTGGACCAGCCGAACTGGTCCAGCCACCGACGTCCCGCCTCACGCAGCAACGGCTTCGCCCCGGTCGGATCCGCGTCGGTCCGGTACTCCAGC
>JAIXUV010000202.1 GCA_027483345.1 Verrucomicrobiales bacterium
CTGGAGATCCTCGGTCCACCCGGAAACCTGGGGGTTTCCTACGTCGCGGTCCTCGCCGACAGCCGGGCCCCGAACGCCGGACTGCGGGCCACCGGCTCGCGTCCTGCCACCAACACCCTGTCGAACACCTACTCCCTGGCGGTTCAGGCGGGCGCCGACGAGGCCACCGCCATCGCCTATGACCTCAACGTCGTCCTCTACACCGATTCGGACCGCGCGGGCTACTACACCCGCCCGGTGTCCACGCCTCCATTGGTGCGGGGCGTGGAGCCAGTCACCGTGGACATCGCCGAGTGCGCCGCAGTTCTGGACCTGAAGTTCGTCGACGCCGAGGGACAACCGGTCGTGGTGGCCGACGTCACCGGCTCGTTCTCCAGTCCAGCAGGAGGAGGAGGAGCCATCACGGCAACTCCCGCCGGCGTCACCAACCGGCGGATTGTCGTCCCATCGGGGTCGGACCTGTCCGTCGCCCTCACCGTGCGCCGGGGCACGGATGTCTATCTCGACGAACTGACCGACCAGGTTCACTTCACCACCAACGCCCCGTGCGACACGGTGACCGAGGTCCGGATCGTCCTGCCTGCCGGTTCCGGCCTGGGCCGCATCATCGGACGCGTCGACATGGTGTCCGAGTTCGAGCTGTCCACCGGCCCGTCCACCCTCACGCCGCTTCGTGGCCGCACAGCGATCATCGCCACCGGGCCGGGCGGAAATCGGCGCTTCGCCATGGTCCCGGGCGACAATCTCCAAGTTCCGGCCAGCGGGGACTTCGTGCTGCCGAACCTGGTTCCGTCGACCGCGGGAGATGCCACCAGTCTTTGGCGTGTCCAAGCGGAGATGCATTTCCGCACCAACCGCTCCTTCACCCACTTCGTCTCCCCGGCCCTTGGCGAAGGCTCGAATCCCGGGGTCCATGTCACCGCTGGCAGCACGGTCGACCTCGGCAGCCGGTTCATCCTCATACCAGGATACATCCGCGGCGCCATCCACCTTGCCGGACCGCCCGACACCGAGGCCTCGAAGTCGGCCCTTCGCGGGGTCTTCCGACCGTCGGACCAGGGCCTCGACCCGTTCGGGATCCCCGCCTCCATCGAGTCCAGCGGCATCCACTCCTCGTACATCTCCGCCCACGGCGTGAACCGCGGGTTCATCGGCAGCAGCTTGACCGCTGCCGGCGGTTCCGTCTCCGCCAGCTTCGAGGGCGAGTTCGCGCCGGGGACCGCGGCATTCGAAGGATCCTACGAGCTGCCCGTGGCCGGCATAAGTTCGAGGGGGAGCGTGTGGAAGCGGGACCGATTCACGCTGACGATCCAAACAACGCCCACCAACGGCGTCCCCTTCGTCAGCCAGCGGGTGGATGTGGTCGAAGGCTCCGCACCGGAGCTCGAAGTCACCAGCCTGAGGCGTGTCACATCGGATCTCCGGCTCGGCTTCGGCGAGGTCTGCGTGCGGTTCCGCTCCGCGGAGAACCCGTTCTACCAGGCCCGCATCACCACCACCGGAGGCGGCCTCAACGGACTGGACTTCGAGGGCCGTCCCCGGAACTACCAAGTGAACATCGACGGCGCCTATGGGCAGGCCATCTACCGCCAGGACGCCACCCGGTCCGACGTCGTGACCCTCTATCTCCCTGAGGGCGAATACGACCTCCGGCCTTTCGTGAACTCCATCGCCCCGGACGGTTCCGAATCCAGCACCCAACTCGAGCCCATCCACGTGCAGGTCGCCGCCCGAAGCCGGACCTGCGTCGAGGCGTGTCTCCGGGTCGCCGTCCAGGCACCCGCCTGCACCACCGGCGACGCCGTCCCGGTCACCGCCGGCATCCGCACCTGCGGCCAAGCCATCACCCGGGTCCGCTACCAGGTGGACGCCGCGGATCCCGTGACGCTCTGCACCGACTGCGGATCGACCACGAACTGGTCCTTCCTCGCCGCCATTCCGGCGGGATCCCGCTCCCTGACCGTCACCGTCGAGGACGCCCTCGGTGGTGTCGCCACGGCCACGGCCGACCTCGCCGTGGATTCGAATCCACCGGTGTTCGATCCACCGGCCAACCTGTCGGTGGTCGCCGACGAACCCTGCGGCAGCAGGGTGACGCTGAGCGCCAGGGCCGTTGACGTCTGTTCCGGCGCAGTCTCCGTCGCCTTCGAGCCCGCCAGCGGAAGCCTGTTCCCGATCGGCACCACCACCGTCACCGCGACCGCCACCGACGCTGCCGGCAACACCGCCCGCACCAGTTTCACAGTCACCGTGCGCGACCAGGTCTCCGATTCCGCGGCGCTCCTCGCCTATGAGCCGTTCGACTATGCCGCCGGGCGGAGTCTCGTCGGCCAGGACGGCGGACGCGGCTTTTCGGGTCCGTGGGAATTGGCCGGCTTCAACGTCGATCCGGCCAACCTCGATGCCTTCACCATCGCAGCGACTCAGCCGGTCGTGGGAACGCTGAACCGTACGGGAGGCTCGGTACAGGCCGGCACGCAGAGGTCGGCCGCCGGCCTCGTCCGTCCTTTCGCCAGACCGCTGGGTGCGGACGGCACGACGGTCTATCTCAGCGTCGTCCTCAGTGGCGACCCGCAGGCCTCCATCGCCGAACGAGCCCAGTTCTTCGGACTGACGCTGAACGGCTCTGAAGGGGGCGACCTGTTCATCGGAAAGCCGTTTGAGCCCTTTGTCGTCAGCGACAACTATGGCATCCAGCGGAGGGACTCCTTCGGCCGGACCGGCATCCCGGCCACACCGACCACGACCACCGCGCTGCTGGTCCTTCGTTGCGACTTCCTTCCCGGCGACGACCGCTTCGTGCTTTACCTGAATCCGCCCCCGGGCGGTGACGAGCCGTTGGAGGGCGCCCTGATCAGGAACCTGGACCTAGGCGTCGTGACCAGGCTTGGACTCTACTCCACAGGCGCTTTCTCCGCCGACGAGATCCGCGTCGGCACCTCCTACGCCGACGTCGTCCCGGAGCGCATCGCCTTCCCGACGCCCGCAATCGATTCCGTCACGCCGGCCAGCATCGCCATCGCCGGCGGAACCCCGATCACCGTCCTCGGCAGCGGCTTCACCGGCTCCGACGAGGTTTTCCTGGATGGCGTCCGGGTGGAAGACCTGGTCCTGATCGGTCCCGGCGAGCTTCGTGGGACGGCCCCGGCGCTTCCCTCCGGACCGCACACGCTCCAGGTCCGTCGCTGCGGCGGCGTCGTCGCGGAACGCACCGCCGCCTGCACCGGAGGCGCCCTGCCCCGCCTCTACTTCGTCACCCCGCGGGCCGTGTTCGCCGTGGGCGGCATCCGGGTGTCCGTGGTCGGCACCAACCTCACCGCCAACACCCGCATCCGGATCGCCTTCCCCTCCGGTGACGCGGCCTCGTCCGAACTCCTGAATCCCGTGGTCAACGACGCGGGAACCGAGATTGTCGGCGAAATCCCGCCGCTGCCGGCCGCCGACCCGCTCGGCCCCTACGACGTCGTCGCCGATTCGCCGGATGGCCGCGACGTCCTTCCGGCCGGGGTCTGCTACGTGCCCAACTCCCCGGACACGGATCCCCTGATGACCGCGCTCGAGGAACTGCGGGGAGCCTCGGCCACCCCGGCTGAACTGGTCCTGCGCAGCGGACATCCCAACATCCTGAGCGGACGGTTCCGCCTGCCCGGCGCCAATGCCGAGGAACGGGCGGCAAACCTCGTCCGCCGTCACCGGGCCGCGTTCCGTCTCCAGTCACCCGAGACCGAACTGGTCGCGGAAGCCCCCGAGCCCGACGCCGATCCAACCCTCCGGGCCGTCCGCTTCGAGCACGTGTACCGCGGACTGCGCGTCCTCGACTCATCGCTCTCGGTGCTCGTCTCTGGTGAGGACGTCGTCGACGCCGTCGGCGGACTGCTTCCGACCGAGGATCTCGCCGCCGCCGGGTTCGACATCAACCCCGTCCTCACCTCCGAGGCGGCGGTCAACCTCGCTCGGGCCTCGGTCATGGACGGGGCAACGCTCGAGGACGGCGAGATCGAGCTGGCGATCTTCGACCGCAGCCTGCTGGTGGAGGCCGTTCCGGATCCCCGATTGGTCTGGCGGGTCCGACTCGACGGTGCCCCGGAGGAGTTGCTGCTCGACGCCCGCACCGGCGCGGTGGTGTTCCGCAACGCCCTGGAGCATTCGATCAACAACCCGCTCGACGGGATGAACATGAGGCTCCGCGACGCACAGAACCTCTTCACACCCAGCACGCCAACCAACCAGCCCGTTTGCTACGGCTCGACGAACGTGCTGCTCGCCGGCACCCAGGACGGCCTGATCCCGGCCTACCAGGGCGACGTCAACATGGTCGCGACCTGGAACGTGGCGCGGCAGGCGTACGCCTTCTTCAACCGGAACTTCGGCTGGCGCTCCTACGACAACGGGCCGTCCGAGATGAAGGTCTACGCCCACAGCGCGGTGGACAACGCCCAGTGGAGCGGCGCCTGCCGGACGATTTCCTTCCGCGACGGATGGGTCGACTACGAGGTCATGGTCCACGAGTTGACCCATGGCGTGATCGGCGCCAGCAGCCGGCTGCGCTACTTCATGCAGTCCGGCGCGCTCAACGAGAGCTACGCCGACGTCATGGCCCTGTTCGCCGACCACCAGGCCGGGGACGTCAACTGGACCCTGGGCGAGAACCGGGTCGGAACCGTCGGCGCCGTCCGGGACATCCCGAACGAAGCCATCCGGTTCCTCGGCCAGTTCGATCCGGGCGACGGCTCGGACACCATGGCCAACGACTACGGCAACGTGCACGCGAACTCCGGCATCCCGAACTTCGCTACCTACATCCTGGCCCGGACCTCGCGGATCATCTCCGGCGCGACCGTCCAGCCGATGTCGGTTCAGAAGATCCTGCGCCTGAAGTTCGACGCCATGCGCACGCTGACCTCCAGCTCGGGCTTCCTGGACGCCCGCACCCGCGAGGCTTCCCTCGCCCGTGAATGGGCCCAGCGCGGGACCCATGGCTTCCAGAACTGGGATGCCGTGCTCGTGGAAAGCTCCTGGAACGACGTCGGCGTCGGCTCACCGGCCGACGCGGACCGTGACGGCGTTCCCGACCGCTACGACAACTGCCGCTTCCGTGCGAACCCGAAGCAGGAGGACGCCGACCGCGACGGCGTCGGCGACACCTGCGACAACTGCCCCAGTTCGGCCAACGGCCGCCAGGAAGACATGGACCTCGACGGTATCGGCGACGCCTGCGATGCGGACCTCGACGGCGACGGCTGCCTCAACCACGTGGACCAGCATGAGTTCTCGTCACAGACGGTCATCGGACGCTACGTCGGTCCGGTGTGCCAGAGCGGTGGCGGGGACATCACGGGCTTCGAGGGTGACGACACCGACGGCGACGGCCGGCGGAACTGCGAGGACCTCGACGACGACAACGACGGAATTCCGGACGCAGAGGACAGCTGTCCGGCCGGCAATGTCGGGAGCCTTTCCTCCTGCACCCAGATTCGGGACTGCCCGGGACTTCCCCGCGACTGGTTCCGTGTCTGCCAGGGAGGCGGCTGCGTGCAGTACCAGCTGCGCGTGGTGGACCGGGTCAACCCGGATCCGACCCGCATCCGGACGCTCGACCGGGTCCGGATCGTCAACGACAGCCTCTACGTAGCCGCCAACGTGGGCAGTCGGCTCACCGACGCGGGGATCATCTTCGTGGGCGGCCGCACCGTGAGGAACGGAGGGGTTGAAGCCCGCGCGCTCGCCGGGATCCGTCTGGAGCTTTGGACCCAGGCGACCGAAGACCAGCCCGCACGCTTCGAGGCGGTCGTGGCGGACTACAATCCGACCGAACTGGAAGTCGGCCAGCTGGACCTCGGTTCGTTCCTCGTGTTCACGCCCGCCAGCGGGACCAACCCGCCGACGCTCGGCTCGGCCTGGAACATCGGCGGCAACCCCGACGAGGCGGCCAACGACCTCGACCGGGACGGGTTGCCCGACGGTTGGGAGATCCAGAACGGGTTGAACCCGACGAACCCGGCCGACGCGGCCGCGGACCTCGACGGCGACGGCCTGAGCGCGGTGCAGGAGTTCCGCAGCGGAGCGGATCCCCGGTCACCCTCCAGCCGCTTCGGCATCGACGACATCCGGAACACCGACGCCGGCCTCAAGGTCCGCGTCCAGGCGCCGGTCGGCCGGCGTGTCCGGCTGGAGCAGACCGCCAGCCTGACCGAGCCCGACTGGAAGGCCATCGGCGGGCCGGTGCGCATGACCGGACTTTCCGTGGAACTGGACGCCGGTTCCATCGACGGCTCTGGGACCCGCTTCTTCCGCCTCCGCGAGGTGGTGGAGTAGGTCCGTGTGGGGACACGACCGGCCGGCCCTGGAAACGGGGCCGGCCGGTTCAGTTTCACCGGGCCC
>JAIXUV010000112.1 GCA_027483345.1 Verrucomicrobiales bacterium
CCATCGACGGCTCTGGGACCCGCTTCTTCCGCCTCCGCGAGGTGGTGGAGTAGGTCCGTGTGGGGACACGACCGGCCGGCCCTGGAAACGGGGCCGGCCGGTTCAGTTTCACCGGGCCCTTCAGAAGGCCCACTCACGACAAGGCGCGAAGCCGCAATCGAACCGGAACCCAACCGCGGAGATTCCAGCGGAGGCGGCGATCCGCCCCAAAATCTCATTCCCCGTTGGCGGCTTGGCGCATTTGCGTGAGGTCCCCTTTGTCGCCCATTGATTGGTCCCGGCTCAGCCGAGGAACTTGCCCGGGTTCAGGATCCCGTGCGGGTCCAAGGCGGCCTTGATCCGGCGGTGGAGGGCGTCGGACTCGGGGCTCACGGCGATCGGCCACCAGGGCTTCTTGGCGAGGCCGATGCCATGTTCGCCGGTGACGCTCCCGCCAAGCGCGATGACGCCGCGGAAAAGCTCGTCCAACGCGGCATCGCAGGCGGCCCGCTGTTCGGGACGCGTGTCGTCCACCATGAGGTTCACATGGATGTTCCCGTCGCCGGCGTGGCCGAAGCAGGCGACGCGGATTCCGTGGCGCTTCTGGATGGAGGCCCCGAGCCGGAACAGCGCCCCGAGTTGGCCACGCGGGACGACGACGTCCTCGTTGAGCTTGGTGAGTCCGGTGTCCCGCAGCGAGTAGCTGAACTCCCGCCGCAGTTGCCAGAAGCGCTCGCAGCCCTCCGGACCGAGGCCCTTCTGGCAAAACGTGGGTTGGAACGGCTTCAGCAGCCGGTCGAGGTCTGCGATTTCCCGACGCACGCTCCGCTCATGGCCGTCCAGTTCGACGATCATCAGGGCCCCGGCACCCTTCAACAGGGCGGAGCCGGTGCGTTTGCGGGCCGCCTCGATGGTGAAGCCGTCGGCCAGCTCGAGGGCGCTGGGAAGGAAGCCGGCGCGGAAGATCGCCTTCAGCACCCGGGTGGCCGTGGCCATGTCGCGGAAGCCCATGCCGAGGCAGGCCCGGTACTGCGGCAACGGGATGAGCTTCAGGGTCGCCTCCGTCACCACGCCCAGCATCCCCTCGCTGCCCACGAAGAGGCGGTGCAGGTCGAATCCGGTCTTGTTCTTGTGGGTCCTTCCGCCGAGCCGGACTCGGCCACCGTCGGCGAGCACCACCTCCAGGCCGAGCACGTAGTCGCGGGTCACGCCGTACTTGAGACAGCGCGGCCCGCCGGCGTTGGTCGCCACGTTGCCGCCGATCGAGCAGTCGGCCCGGCTCGCGGGATCCGGCGGGTAGTACAGGCCCTTCCGTTCGACCGCTTCCTGGAGGCGCGCGGTGATGACGCCGGGCTGGACGGTCGCGGTGAAGTCGGCGGCGCTGATGTCCAGGATCCGGTCCATGCCGGCGACCGAGAGCGCGATGCCGCCCTGGACCGGAACGCAGCCGCCGACATAGCCGTGGCCCGCGCCGCGTGGGGTGACGGGGATGCGGTGGCGGTGGGCGAAGGCGAGGATCCGGGAGACCGACTCGACGGAGCGCGGAAGGGCCACCGCCTCGGGAGGATGGCTGGCGAACCACTTGTCGCCGGAGTGGGAGCGGATGGCTTCCGGGGTGAAGCTGAGTTCGCCGTCCTCGAGGGAACGGGCGAGGCGATTCAGGAGGGACCTGCGGTTCACGTCGGGGAGACTGCCCTGGAACGGACCCGGCGGAAACCCGCCAAAGCGACGTTCCCCGGAACTTTCGTTTGGAGGAGCCGGCCCTTTCTGTTAGCTCACCGCCGCGATTTCAGCTTCATGTCCCGCCACGGAACCCAACTCGGCCCCTACACGCTCCACGAGGAGATCAACGCCGGAGGCATGTCCGAGATCTGGCTGGGGACCGACAGCACGGGCAAGGCGGTGGCGGTGCGGCTGATGCTCAACAACTCGACGTTCGCCTTCACCGAGCGTCGGCGCTTCCTGACCGGCTGCGAGACGTTGAAGGCCTGCCAGGACGGACGCCACATCATCGGCTACATTGAGCACGGCAAGATCGGCGGCGAACTGGCGTTGGTGCTGGAATACGTGGAGGGCGAGAACCTCAAGCTGCGGATGGCCGCCAACGACCCGGTGTTGTCCGAGGGCATCGCTCAGGTGCTGATCGACATGGCCGAGTCCCTCGAGGTGGTCCACGACCGCGGGTTCATGCACCTCGACTTCAAGCCGGAGAACGTGCTGTTGACCCGGAACGGCAGCCTGCGCCTGATCGACTTCGACCTCGCCCAGCCGATCCCGAATCCGCCCCGCAAACTGGACAAGAACCCGGGCACCCCGCACTACATGTCCCCCGAACAGCTCGGCCGTGAACCGGTGGACCACCGGGCCGACGTCTGGGCCTTTGGGGTGAGCGCTTTCGAATTGCTCACCTACCGAAAGCCGTTCCCGGGCGAGAGCGCCGACGACGTGTACCGCGGCCAGCGGGACCGGGCCGGATTCCAGACCCCACGCGCGCTGAACCCGGACATCCCGGCGGGACTCGAGCGGATCATCCTGAAGTGCCTCGAACAGGATCCCGACCGCCGCTACGGCTCGATGTCGGTGGTGGCCTACGAACTTCGCAGGGAATTGTACGTCTGAGTCGCTGTTGGTCCGTGATCCGTGGTCCGTGGTCTGTCGTCCGTTGTCGGGATTTCCCATCCCCTTCAACCTTTCAACGCTTCAACCCTTCAACCCGGTCCCCCCTCACGTCCTCCTGTGGAACCACCACCACTCGAGCATCAGCAGGACCAGGGCGGACACCCCGAACCAGCGCCAGAGTTCCTGTCCGCCGCGGACCTCTTCCGCCGCCTCCACCCGGCCGCGTTTTCCAAGGTCGAGGGATTCCGCGGGCCTTGAGTCGGTCTCCTGCGGGTCGAGGAGGTTGGCGGCGAAGGTAACCACATTGGTGCCGGATTCGAACCGGTAGAGTCCCTGTCGTCCCGTCCCGGCGAAGACCACCTCGGTGGCGCCGCTTCCCAGTGGCACGGATTCCGACGATGCGTCAGGCAGGACAATCCGGGCCTGCGTCCCGGCGTTGTCCAACGGCCAACGGAAGGCGTCTCCGGGCCGGATCTGGAGGCCGGCGTCGCGCCGGGTCTCCGGATCGAGCCATTCCACGGCGTTGGCCACGAAGATCGGGAATCCCACCCGCAGGGGCCAGGTGCTCTGAATCAGGTCGAAACCGACCCACGCGACGCGGTTGCCGCCGACCTCGCCGGCCATCAGCAGGGAGGAGCGTTGCGAGTCGATCAGGGATTCCGCCCACGGCGGCGTGGCGACCGATTCGGCCCGGGCGACCTGGACCGTGTCGAATCCGACGAAACGCAGGAGCGGATGGGTGCCCCGCCAGTCGATAACGGCCGGGGATTCCAGTGGAGTCGAGCCGGCCGGGAACCACGCCGGTGGAACCGCATGGATCGCGAGCACGCCGCCGGATTTCGGCCAAAGGCCCGGCAACACGTCGTCCAACACCGTGACCGAGACGTCATCCATGCCGGGCGCGATGTCGGGAACCACCTCGAGCCGGACCCGGGGACCGGCCGCGCGCAGGGCCTTCTCGAGGAAACGGTTCCCCTTTGTGACCAACCGGACCTTCACCGGCTGCGGCAGACGGCTGACCCAGCGGACCTCGTTGTCCACCGCGAGGTCGTCCTCGACCGCCAGCCTCACCGAGACCACGGCATCGCGCTCCTGCAGCAGGCTGAAGGACAGGGCGAGCGCGTTGGTCGACGCGATGTCGAACGGGCGCGATTCGAGCACGGCTCCGTCGAGGAGCAGGTCCGCCACGCCGGCGATGGACTCCGGCCCCGGGTTTCGCACCACGGCGAAGACGGAGCGGCGACGGGGATCCTCGGGATCGGAACGCACCTCCATGCGGACGATCCCGACATTGCGGACGCGTTGTCCGACACGGTGGTAGACGAGCGGAAGGTCCCGGGTGGCGAACGCCTCCAGGCCGCCCACGGCACCGTCGCTGAACAGGTGCACCTCGGCGTCCTTCACATTGCGGACCAATGTCTCGGCGATCGCCAGGGCGTCGGTCAACCGGTTCGGCGAATCGTCGGCCGACGCCCCTTCGAGCGCGCGGCGCAGGGCGGTGCGGTCCGAAGTGGCGGCCTGGCGCACCTCGGTGGAGGCCCCGGCGACGAGGACCACCGCCTGCACGCCGGACGCCGGCAGCGCGTCGACGAAGGCCATCGCCTCCGCGCGGGCCCGTGCGAAGCGGGATGGCTTCTCGTCGGTGCTCTGCATCGAGGCGCTGGCGTCGAGGACCAGGATCCGGAGGCCCGTTTTGCGGACCCACCCCTGGAGTCGCGGCCGTGCGAGGGCGAACACGAGGAGGGCGACGAACAGCAGCTGGAGCAGGAGCAGCAGCTGTCGGCGGAGCTTCTGGAACGGACTGTTGGCGCGGCTCTCGGCGAGGAAGCGTTCCCACACCCGGAGGCTCGGAACCACCCGGGACGTCCTCCTGCGCTTGAGCAGGTACATCGCCAGCACCACCGGCAGGGCCAGGGCGAAGAGGAACGCGGCCGGGGCGAGGAAGGTCATCGGGATCGACGGACGCGGGGAAGCCTCATGGCGTGCCGTGGTTCTTCACCAGGTACTCCACGATGGCCGGGACGGCGTTGGTCGGGATGGGGGCGCCGTACTTCGAGCGCATCTTCTCGACGTTCGCCTCCCAGGCCTTGCGGGACAGCCGGGGCTGGGTGGAGATGTAGTCCGAGGAATGGCAAAGCTGGCAGTGACGACGCAACGGCATGGCCTCCTCGTCGGCCGGGAACACCGGCTCGCCGGCCGGCAACGTCCAGGCGTCCGCCGCGTGGGGATTGCGAGGCGGTTCCTCGGGCACGGCCACAGGTCCGACGGCGGCCAATGCCACGACGGCCATGCCCACGGAGAACGCAGCCAACCACGCCACTGCGGAGGTCGGGGAGGAATTCGGACGACGGGATGGGCTCATAGGACGACCAGTGGGGTGCGTTCGACGACGTTGCGCATGTACCCGGCGGGATTCCAGAGGGGCTCCATCGGCTGGCTTTCCCCGAGCCGGTTCACCGCTCGGACCTTCACCGCGGTGGCGCCGGCCACGGACGGCTTCCAGGCCAAGGTCCATTCGCGGAAGGCGAACCGCCCGAGGTCGCGTCCCAGCGCGGCACCGGACCAGCTGCGTCCGTCGTCCGTCGAGACCAGGACCTCACGGATCCCGGCTCCGCCGTCGAAGGCGATGCCGCGCAGGAGGCTTTCGTTCCCGGAAGGCACGCGGGCTCCGGACGTCAGGCTGGTCAGGAAGGAGCGCACGTTGAAACGCCGGATCGGCACGGTGCGCTTCGGCGTCGTCCCGGGTTCCACATGGGCGCAGGGATCGTCCGGGATGCGGTAGGCCGGGTTCATCCAGAAGCCCTTGAACTCGGCGTCCACCAGCCGGATCGAGTGCAGGTGCTTGATCCAGTAGGTGCCGTAGTGGCCCGGAAGCACGAGGCGCAGCGGATAGCCGTTGAGCCACGGCAACGCCTCGCCGTTCATCTCCCAGGCCAGCAGGCCGCCGGACTCCAACGCCTCATCCAGTTCCAGGGACTTCACGAAGTCCGGGATGGTCGCTACGAGCGGCCGGTCGAGACCGTCGAACAGCACCTGCCTCGAACCTGCGGCCGGGGACGCGGCCTTGAGAACGTCCGCCAGCCGGACACCACGCCAACGGGCACATCCCATCGCGCCGTGGCCCGACTGGCCGCCCGGGACGCGGGGTTGGAAATAGCCGCGGCTGTTGCCCGAACACTGGTTCACCGCCACCACCTCCACGTTCTCGAAGCCGTTCCGGAGTTCCTCGAGGGAAAGCGACAGCTCCTTGCCGACGGTCCCGGCCACGGTGAGTCGGAAGGTCTTCGGATCGAGGACGGACGCGGGCGGCGGCGAGCCGCCGAGGTGGTACCGGACGAAGAAGGCGTCGTTCGGCGTCAGCAGGCTTTCGTTGAACACCTCAAACGGCGTCTCCAGCTGGGGCGGACGCGTGGTGAGCCGGATCAGCGGCCGTTTCTGCGGATACTTCACCAGGGGCCGGGAACCGAACTCGAACGGCATCTCGACCGAGTCGGCGAGGGCGAGGCCGGTGGTTCCGATCAGGCCGGCGCGGAGGAAGTTCCTCCGGTCCCAGGGGCGCGATCCGCGGTGCATGTCGAAAGCCTACGGTGGAACCTCCAAATGGGAAGCCCTCCGACAAGAAGGAGCGACCGGGACCGATCCCAACAAACGCGCGATGGACGACGTCCGCCGGCCGCTTCAGGCCGCCGGCAGCCACCCGATCCCCGGATAGACCGGTTCCCCAAGGATCACCCGGCTGAGATCGACGGCGGAACCGAAGGCATCCTCATGGAAGCCATATCGGAAATAGGATCCCGCGAAGTACACGGCCTGGTCCGGGGAACGGCGGTTGAGGCGTGGCAACTCCGACTGCGCCCGGATCGCCCCCAGGCTGAAGAGCGGATGCTCGTAGTCGATCTTCCGATGGACCCGGGCAGGGTCGATCTCGTGTTCGCCGTTGATGGAGACGAAGTAGTCCTGCCTGCAGTCCATGTTCTGCAGCCGGTTCATCCAGTAGACGGTCTGGGGGCGCACGGCTCCATCCGGTGCGGTGGCCATCCGGTAGTTCCACGCGGACCAGGCCAGTTTCGCCTTCGGCATGACCTTGGGATCGCTGTGCACGGTGGCCCGGTTCGTCTGGTAGTGGAACTCGCTGAGGAGGCGCCGTTCGTCCGCGTCGGCATCGGCCAACAGGCGGAGGCTCTCGTCCGCATGGGCGGCGAGGATAACCTTGTCGAACCGTGTGCTTTGGCCGTCGGCCGTGGTCACGACGGCGCCGGTGCCGTTCTCGACGCGGCGCACGGAGATCGCCGGGAGTCCGTTGCGGATGCGGTCGGCGAACGGCGGGACCAGTCGGCGCACATATTCTCGGGCACCGTGGGTGACGGTCCACCAGGGATGCTGCGTGTGCAGGCCGAGGAACCCGTGGTTGTGGAAGAACCGGATGAGGGTCATCGCCGGGAACTCCAGCATGCGGTCCGGAGGCGTGCTCCAGACGGCGCTGCTCATCGGCACGAGGTAGTGCTCCAGGAAATCGCGTCCATAGCCCCGTTTCCCGACGTAGGTGCCGACGTCCATCCCCTGCCATTGCGGCTCGTCGAGGGCGCGGACGGCCTCGGCGTTGAAGCGGTTGACCTGGTAGAGCAAGGCCCAGTGGCGCGGTCGGAACAGGTTCCGGCGCTGGGCGAAGAGGTGGTTCACGCTCGAACCGGCGAACTCGAGGTCCGAAGGGACATGCTGCACCGAAAACGACATGTTGGTGGGCTGAACCGGGACCTTCAGCTCCTCGAAAAGCGCGCAGAGGTACGGATAGGTGACCCGGTTGAAGACCATGAACCCGGTGTCGAAGGGCACGGGCCGTCCGGACTCCTCGACGTCGATGGTGTTCGTGTGGCCGCCCGTGTGTGCGTTGCGCTCGAACAGGGTGAGGTCGAAGCGCCGGTGCAGGAAATGGGCGCAGCCGAGTCCGGCGATGCCGGTTCCGAGGATGGCGAGGGTGGGACGGGACATGACAACGTGGACGAACCCGGGACACTGGACCGGTTCACTCCTGCGGCAACCGACGAAGTTCGCGGCGGCGGCCATTTCGCCGGCAGCCCTGGCTCATCGCTGGGACCTTGGCGTTTTGCGCGAGGTCCTCCCTCGCTCCGCTGGATCAGATCAGCGGAGCTTCCGGATCAGCAGCACGTAGCCCATCGCGGCGAGCACCGAGAGGAGGTTCCCCATGAGGTAGTAGTCGTTGAATCCGCGTTCCTCCGCCCCTTCCCGCTTCAGGCGCGTCGCCAGCTTCAACGCGCTGAACAGCGTCATGGCGTGTGGGTAGTCGAGGAGAAGCGCAAACACGAGGAAGGTCCGCTCCAGCACCCCCTTCGCGACCGAGCGGAAGTCGAGTCCCAGGCGCTTGTAGAAGATCTGGGAGACGGCGGCGAACAGGAAGGCCAACGCCATTTCGGAAACGACCAGCAGCAGGAGGATCAGGAGAATCTTCATGGCATCCGCGCGACCGAACAGAGGGCCTGCCGCAACTCCAGGTACGGAACGATCCCCAAGGTCCGTTTCCGTTTCCAGATCTGCGACGGGTCCTTGCCGACCGCGGCCGCGACACTCCGGTAGTCCGGATCCTTGATCAAGTGGGCGACCAACGGCAGGTCCTTCCCAGGCCGCCAGGCATCGCGCAACGCCGC
>JAIXUV010000351.1 GCA_027483345.1 Verrucomicrobiales bacterium
AGGGTGTCCTTGTACCAGCGCGGGAACTGGGCATGGCCGCCGTCGCCGAAGAGCGCGAAGAAGTCCTCGAAATCCAGCCGCCGCACGCCCGCGATCTTGAGCTCGAGCAGCGCGTTCTGTCGGAAGTTCATGTCCACCGCGTGGATGCGGTTCGGGCCGTCGAGCGCGTAGTCGAGGGCGTTGCATCCGGCGGAGGTGATCAGGACGACGTCGCTCTTCGCATCCAGCGACATCACCTCACGGTCGAGGCGCGGATCCTCCCAACACGTGTTGTAGACGAGGTGGTTGCCATGGACGTACGAGAAGATCTTGCGTGTGGTCCAGTCGGAGATCGCCTTCATTGTTTGGTCGGTTCGGCCCTTTTCACCAAGACGCTCCCCCGGGGCGGCCCTCCACCGCAAATCCCTCCACGAGGATCGCGCGAACTTCACCAAATCGTCGGATGAAGTTCACACAGTGCCTTCAATTGTAAGGGGTGAGCCGAGCCCCCTCTTCTTCCCGGATCCTCCCGTTCGCCGGATTCGCCTGGCGAACCCTGCGCCGACAGGGGGTGGGGGAGACCTTGGCGGATCTCGCCTCGGAGGTGGCGTTCGACCTCCGGATGGGCTGTGTGACGCTGATTCCGTCGTCTCGGCCTTCGGCGGCGTTGCCCACCGATGCCGTCCAATACCAGGGCGCGAGTCCCAGGCTCGTCCGGGAGCTGTTCCGTCGGCTTCCGGACGAGGCCCGGCGTGGTGTCTTCGTGGACTACGGCTCGGGCAAGGGACGCGGCCTCCTGTTGGCCGCCGAGGCCGGTTTCCAGGGACTCATGGGTGTCGAGATGGACCCCGAACTGGTCGCCGACTGCCGCCGCAACCTCGACCGGCGCGGGCTCGAAGCCCGGCTGTGCGTCGAGGATGCGGCCCGTTTCGCGATCCCTTCCGAGGCCCTGGTGGCCTTCCTCTACAACCCATTCACCGGTCCCACGTTGACCGAGGTCGCCCAGCGCCTCGCCGGCCACGCGGAACGGCATCCCGTCTGGGTCGTCTACGTGAATCCGGTCGGCCTCGACACCTTCCTGCGCATTGGTTTCACCGTGCGGGAACGGGTTCTGCGGGGCGGTTCGGTAGCGGGCGTTGTCCTCCGGTTGGACCGCGTTCCCTGAGCCAACGTGCGGCCTCGGCCGGGTGGTCGGTCTGGAATCCCTGCACCCCGGCGGAGAGCACCTCCGACCACCACTTCGGATCCTCCGACTCCCGTTGGGCATCGGGCCAGTTCTCGACGCCCAAGCGACGGCACTCGGCCACGAAGGCGGCGTCCGCGGCGGTGTCCAAGGCCTTCGGGCGGTGCCGCTTCACGAACGATTCAAGTTCGGTCCGGTTGGTTCGGGCCGCCGCCGGGACGCTCAGGATGAACTCCACCCCGGGCAGCGCCTCGCGCCACGCGGCGACCTTGGACGGGGAATCGTACACCACCACCGAGTCGGTCATGCCCGCGTCCCGGATCATCGCGGCCACTGCGGGGATTTCGCCGGACTTGAAGTCGAGGTAGATGCGGATCCTCCCCTTGCAGGCCTGCAGGGCGGACTCGAGGCGGGGGATGCGGTCGGTCGGGCCGCCCCCGGGACCGGTCGTCCGGACGGTCAGCTTCGACAACGCCTCCCAGTCCAGCTCCGACACCCGGCCATGGCCGTCGGTGGTGCGGTCCACTGTGGCGTCGTGCATCAGCACGTGCACCCCGTCGCGGGAACGGCGCACGTCCATCTCGACGTAGTCGACCCCGGCCGCGACGGCGCCCTCGATGGCGGAGAGGGTGTTCTCGGGGTGACGTCGGTGTTCGCCGCGATGGGCGATCAGGATCACGCGCCGTTCCTCCGACGGCGCCTCCGCGTGGAGCAGCAGCGCGAACAGCAACGGAAGCCGGCGGAGGAGGAATCCAGGCGTGGGGGCCATCGGAGGGTTCGGACGCGGGAACCGGTTCCGGCTTCAAGCGGTTTCACGGATGCACATGCCTGCTGGCCTTGGCCGGGTTTCCGGGTCCATCCTTTTCCGTCCCGTGCGCCTCCGACTTTCCATGTGCCTGGCACCGCTGTTCGCCTTCGGCGTGTCGGCGGCGGGTCCGGACTACCTGACGGAGGTGAAGCCCCTGCTGACCCGGAACTGCGTCCCCTGCCATGGCGCGGAGCAGCCCAAGGCGGGACTGCGGCTGGACACCGCGGCCGGGGCGCGCAAAGGGGGAGAGAGCGGCGCCGCGCTGCGTCCGGGAGCCCCGTCGGAGAGCCTGATGTTCCGGCTGCTCTCGGGCGGGCACGACGGCGTGGATCCGATGCCGTACCGACGTCCGCCACTCGGGACCGCGGAGATCGCACGGATCGGCGCGTGGATCGCGGCCGGGGCGGTGGCGCCGGCCGACGAGGCGCCCGGGGTTTTCCGCCACTGGGCCTTCGTCGCGCCCGTGAGGCCGCCCGTGCCGAAGGCCGCGGAAGGCACCCATCCGATCGACGCCTTCATCCTCGCCGGACTGGAGGCCGCCGGGATGCGTCCCTCCCCGTTGGCGCCGCCGGCGACGCGGCTGCGTCGGGTCGCCCTCGACCTGGTGGGCCTCCCGCCGGAGCCCGCGGACATCGCGTCGTTCGAGGCGGATCCCTCGGCGGAGTCCTATCGGCGGCGGGTGGAATCGTTGCTGGCCTCGCGTCATCATGGCGAGCGTTGGGGGCGATGGTGGCTGGATGCGGCCCGCTACGCCGATTCCAACGGCTACAGCGTCGACGCCCCACGTTCGATGTGGCCTTACCGGGACTGGGTCGTCGAAGCCCTGAACCGGGACCTGCCGTTCGACCGGTTCGTCACCGAGCAGCTCGCCGGCGACCTGATCCCCGGGGCCACGGCGTCCCAGCGGACGGCGACGGGCTTCCACCGGAACACCCAGATCAACCAGGAGGGCGGGGTGGACCCGGAGCAGTTCCGGATCGAGTCGGTCTTCGACCGGGTGGCCACCACCGGCACCGTGTTGCTGGGCCTGTCGGTGGGCTGCGCCCAATGCCACGACCACAAGTTCGATCCGTTGACGCAGCGGGACTACTACGGGCTCTTCGCGTTCCTCAACGACCAGGAGGAGCCCACGATGGAGGTGCCGGGGACGGAGGTCGTGACGGAGGACCGGAAAGGCCGGCGGCCGGCGACCACCTTGGTGTTGGCGGAGCGGGCGACCCCGCGGGAGACACGGCGGTACGTGAAGGGCGACTTCACGCGCCCCGCGGAGCCGGTCCCGCCCGGAACGCCGGCGGCCCTGCCTCCGATGCGTGGCGTGGCCGAAGGGCGCCGCGCCAACCGGCTGGACCTGGCGCATTGGTTGGTCTCGCCGGAGAACCCGCTCCTGGCCCGCGTGACGGTGAACCGGGTCTGGCAGGTGTACTTCGGCCGGGGACTCGTGGAGACCGAGAACGACTTCGGCACCCAGGGCACGGCGCCCACCCATCCCGAGCTGCTCGACTGGCTCGCGGTCGAGTTCATGGAATCCGGCTGGAGCCTCAAGCACCTGCACCGCCGGATCGTCACCTCCGAAGCCTACCAGAGATCCTCGAAGTGGCGTCCGGACCTGGCGGACGTCGACGCCCGGAACCTGATGCTCGCACGGCAGACGCGGCTGCGACTCGACGCGGAATGGATCCGGGACGTCGCGCTGGTCGCCGGCGGACTGCTCGACCGGACGGTGGGCGGGCCGCCGGTTTTCCCGCCGCAGCCGGAGGGACTGGGGGCCTTCACGCAGAACAGCCGTCCATGGAAGGCGAGCGCCGGCGGCGAACGCCACCGCCGCGGGGTCTACACCAGCCTCCAGCGTTCGACGCTGCATCCGGCGCTGGCGGTGTTCGACGCGCCGGACACCTTCACCGCCTGCACCCGGCGCCTGCGCAGCAACACGCCGCTGCAGGCGCTGACCCTCCTGAACGACGCCCAGTTCCACGAGATCGCCACCGCGTTGGGACGACGGATGTCCGCGTCCCCGGGCGCGGTGGAACGGCGGATCGCGGACGGCTTCCTGCGCTGCACCGGCCGGCGTCCGGGTACGGAGGAGACGTCCCGGCTGGCGGCGCTGCATTCGGCCGAGCTCGGTGCCGGGGCCACCGAGGAGGCAGCATGGACGGCGGTGGGGCGGGTGCTGTTGAACCTCGACGAGACCATCAACCGTGAATGAGACCCTGAATCCTGAGGACCGCCTCGCCCAGACCACGCGGCGGCATTTCTTCAGCCGTTGCGCGATGGGACTGGGCGGGATGGCGTTGGGATCCCTCCTGGCCGACGGCGCGTCGACGGAGCCGCTCGCCGCACGTCGGGGGCATCATCGGCCGAAGGCGAAGTCGGTGATCTTCCTGTTCATGGCCGGGGGACCGAGCCAGCTGGAGCTGTTCGACCACAAGCCGCGCCTGAACGAGCTGAGCGGCCAGCCCATCCCGGACTCGCTCATCGAGGGCAAGCGGTTCGCGTTCATGGACTCGTCGTTCAAGAACAAGTCCACCCTGCTCGGGACGCGCCGGAAGTTCCGGCAGCACGGCGGTTCCGGCGCGTGGGTCAGCGACCTGTATCCCCACACCGCGGGGGTCGTGGACGACCTGGCCATCCTCAAGACCTGTGCGACCGACCTCTTCAACCACGCTCCTGCGAAGCTGTTCATGAACACGGGCAGCGGGCAGTTCGGGCGTCCCTCGATGGGTGCGTGGACCACGTACGGCATCGGAAGCGAGTCGCGCGACCTGCCGGGCTTCGTGGTGTTGCAGAGTGGTCCCCGCGGCCCGCGCGGCGGGGCGGTGAACTGGTCCAGCGGCTTCCTCCCGACCGTCCACCAGGGCGTGCCCCTGCGCGGCACCGGCGACCCGATCCTCAACCTTGGCAACCCGCCGGGCGTCTCCGCCGACTCGCAGCGCCGGGTGCTCGACACCCTCGGCGGGCTGAACCTGCGCCGCGCGGCGGAGACCGGGGATCCCGAGATCGCCACGCGCATCGCGGCCTACGAGATGGCCTACCGCATGCAGTCGAGCGCCCCCGAGCTGATGGACCTGAAGGGCGAGTCGGAGTCGACGTTGGCGCTCTACGGATGCGAGAGGGAGAAGCCCAGCTTCGCGCGGAACTGCCTCCTCGCCCGCCGGTTGGTGGAGCGCGGCGTCCGCTTCGTGCAGCTGTACCACACCAACTGGGACTCGCATGGCGGTCCCGGCGAGACGCTCGAGGACGACCTCGCCCGGGTCTGCCGGGAAACCGACCGGGGTTGCGCCGCGCTCGTCCGCGACCTGAAGTCCCGCGGGCTGCTCGACGACGTCCTCGTCGTCTGGGGTGGCGAGTTCGGCCGCACGCCAATGGGCGAGACCCGGGAGAAGACCGGCCGCAACCACCACATCGACGCCTTCACGATGTGGTTCGCCGGCGCCGGCATCCGGCCCGGACAGGTCATCGGCGAGACCGACGAACTGGGCTTTGGCCCGGTGTCGGACCGGGCGCACGTCCATGACATCCACGCCACCCTCCTGCACCTGCTGGGGCTGGACCACACGCGACTGACCTACCGTTTCCAGGGACGGGACTACCGGTTGACCGACATCTCGGGCGAGTTGATCACACGCCTGATGGCCTAGGTCCGTCCGTTCGTCCGGAACCCGACGGCCTCACCTCGCCGGCGTCGCGTCCGAGGAGCCGTTCCACGGCGTCGATGAGGTCGGTGCGCGAGTAGGGTTTGCGGAGGACGCGGCAGTCGGCCGGGCGTTCCGCGGCGGGTGGCAGGCTGGCGCCGCTGAATCCGGTGATGAACAGGACCGGGAGCGTGGGGACCCGTGCACGGATCTCGCGGACCGCCTCGGGTCCGGACATCCCCGGCATCATCACGTCCATGACCACCAGCGAGAAGAGGTCCGGGCTGTCGGACACGGCGCGGACGGCCTCCGCGCCGGAGGCGGTGGCGACCACGGTGTAGCCGGCGCCCTCGAGGATGAGCCGGCCGGCCTTCCGGACGCCCGGTTCGTCGTCGCAGAACAGGATCGAGCCCCGGCCCGGGGCCCGTCGCAGGGAGCTGTCGGAAGGATTGGAGTCGGAACCTTCGGCGAGGACCGGGAAATAGACCTCGAAGACGGTCCCGCGGCCCGGGGTGCTGTCCACGCGGAGAAAGCCGTCGTGCTGCTGGACGTTGCCGTAGACCACGGAGAGGCCGAGTCCGGTGCCCTTGCCCTGGGGCTTGGTGGTGAAGAACGGCTCGAAGATCCGGTCCAGCACCTCGGGTTCGATGCCGCAGCCGGTGTCCCGCACGGAAAGCCGGACGAAGCGTCCGGGGCGGGCCCAGGCGGGGGTGCCGGATCCGATGAACTCGGACTCCCCGGTGGCGATCTCGAGTCGGCCGCCGGAAGGCATCGCGTCCCGGGCGTTGACGGCGAGGTTGAGCAGTACCTGGTCGATGAGGCCGGCGTCGCCGAGGAGCGGAGGCAGGTTCGCGGCGCCGTTGAACACCACCTGGATGTCGGCTCCGAGCAGCCGCCCAAGCAGCCGGGTGGAGTTCTCGACCACCTCGTTGAGGTGGATCTGGCGCACCTCCACCTCGTGCTTGCGGCTGAAGGCGAGCAGCTGGCGGGTCAGCTGGGTGGCGCGGCCGACGGTGCGTCCGATCTCCGCGAGGTGTTCGTCGCGCTCCCGGGCGGGGGCGTCCAGGCGGGCGAGTTCCGCGAAGCCTCCGATGGCCTGGAGCAGGTTGTTGAAGTCGTGGGCCACGCCCCCGGCGAGACATCCGATGGCCTCCATCTTCTGGGCCTCGCGCAGCTGGCGTTCCAGCCCCGCCTGCTTCTCCCGGGCGGCGACCCGCTCGGTGATGTCCCGGACGAATCCGATGACGTAGCCGTCGGTGTCGGTGTCGAGCGAGGTGGTGGAGATGTCCACCTCGACCGGGAGCAGCGTCCCGTCCCGCCGCCGCTGGCGGGATTCGAAGGTGAGGTGCCCCGAGCGGCGGATCCGCTCGTACTGTTCCTTCCAGTCGAGGGGCCGGTCCGGTGCGGCGATGTCCCCGGCGCGGAGTCCCAGCAGCTCCTCGCGGGAGTAGCCGAGCATGCGCTCGGCGGCGGCGTTGGCGTCGATGAAGCGTCCGTCCTCGGGGTGGAGCACGTAGATGCCCTCGCGCGACGCGTCGAGGAGACGTCGGAAGAGCAGCTGCTTGCGGACGGCCTCGGTGCGTTCCCGGAGCAGGGCCTCGTCCCGGGCCAGCGCCTTCCGACGCAACGCGAGCCGCCGGTTCTCGAGCCGGCTCGCGACGAGGGCGACCGCCATCCCGAGCACGAGGAGGGCGGCGGCCTGGAACCAGCGGGTCTCCCACAGCGCGGGGTGCTCGGTGAGGACGATGCTGGCCTCGACCGGATCCAACACGCCTCCGGCCGAGACGGCGCGCAGCCGGAACGGATGTTCCCCCGCGGGCAACCCGTCCAGCTCCACCTCCCTCCGGTTCCCGATGTCCACCCAGTCCGCATCCAGCCCCTCGATCCGGTACTCGAACCCGATGAGGTGCGGGGCCGCGGTGTCGAACGCGGTGAAGCGGACCTCGATCCGGCGGCTTCCACGCGGGATCTCCAGACGCCGGATGCCTCCACCCGGGCTGAACTCCACGGTTTGCCGCCGTCCGGAAGGTTCGGTGTAGGAGACCTCCTCGAAGCGCAGACTGATGCTGCGGCGGTCGGGGGTCAGGCGGCGCGGGTCGACGGTGGCGACGCCGCGGATGGTCCCGAACCAGAGGCTCCCGTCGGGAAGGGTCGCGGCGGCCGGCGGGAACTCGCTGAACGGCACGCCGTCCAGCGGGGTGAACCAGCGGTGTGGCAAACGGTCGGTGGTCGAGTCGCAGGCGCGGTTGAGGTCATCCAGCGACAACATCAGCAGCCCTCCCGCCGCCGACGCCCAGAGGTGCCCGGAGCCGTCCGCCAGCATCCGGATGATGCCGTCCGGCGCGAACGGCCGCATCGGCGCCACCGGTCGGATCCTGCCGTCCTTCAGCCGTGCCAGACCCCGGTCGGTCGCGACCCACAGCGTCCCGGTCCGGTCCATGCAGAGCGCCCGCACCGATTCCGACGGCAACCCGTCGGCGAGGCCCATCCGGCGGATCGCGTCCCCGTCGAGGACGAAGAGTCCGCGGGACAGGGAGCCGGCGTAGATCGTCCCTCCGCCGGGCGCCTGGGCGAAGCTCCGGATCTCGGCCAGGCCGTCCCCGTCGCGTCCGTGGCGGCGCCATTCCCCGCCTTCGTGGACCATGAGCTCCCTGCTGAAGCCGGCCCAGACCCGCTTCCGGTGGTCGATGAACAGTTCGGTCCGGTTTTCATAGCGGCCCACGGTGTCCACCGGCTGATGCTGCTCGATGCGGCCCCGGAACAGGTGGACGACGATGCCGTTGTTGACGCCGGCCCAGTAGTCGTCGTCGCCGGCCCGGGCGAGGGAGGTGACGAAAAGTTGGTCGCGAAGGAAGGGCTGCCAATGGGGCTCGGTCGGCCGTTCGAAGCGGCGGCCGTCCCAGCGGAAGACGCCCTCGCCCTGCGCGGACACGAGCACCGACCCGTCCGGTTCGGCGAGGATCGCCTGGATCGAGGGTTGGGGAAGGCCGTGTTCCGTGCCGAGTCCGTCCACGACGGCGCGGATGAGCCGGAGCAGGCCGCCGCCGCTGGTGCCGACCCAAAGGACCCCTTGGCGGTCCTCAAAAACGAACCGCACGTCGTTGACCGGGAGTCCGTTCGATGTCCCGAAGCGCAGCACGGACCCGTCCTTGGCGACGCGGACCATGCCGCTGGTGTTGCCGCAGACCCAGACGGCGCCCTCGGAATCCTCGGTCATCGACCAGACGGTTCCGGCCCAGTCGCCGAAGGGTCTCCTTTCGACCACCACGCCGCCCTTGCGCAGGACCAGTTCCCGGCTGGTCAGGATCCAGCGTCCACCGTCCCGTCCCGGGCAGGCTCCGATCACCAGATCGCCGCCTTCGCCCAGCGGGGAAGGCACCCGCATCCAGCGGCCCTCGAGCAGCTCATATGCGGCGTCCCGGCGGAGGGCGAGCAGGCGTCCCGAGGCGGAGTCCGCCAGTTGGATGCCCTCGTTGTCGGGTTCCGGGACCCGGGGCAGGATCTCCCACCGGTCGTTGCGGAAGCGGAGGACGTCCCGCTGGAACGTCACCACGAGCAGCGCGCCGTCGACGCTTTCGAACCAGGAGCGGACGAATTGTCCCGCCGGCCAACCGGTGTCGAATCCCTGGGACACCGGCACGCCGGAAGGCCCAACCACGGTGGGGCCGCGGTAGGTGCTGACCCAGATCCGGTTCAGGCGGTCGCGGAACAGGTTGACCACGCCGTCGTCGGGAAGCCCGGGGGTGGTGGAGTTCCAGTGCCCCTTCATGCGTTCGCCGTCGAAGCGAACGAGGCCGTTGAAGGTGCCGAACCAGAGGTAGCCCGCCTCGTCCTGGGCCATGGCGGTCGCCGAGGAGTCGGGACGTTCCGACGTGGACTCCCAGACCCGCATCCTCCAGCCGTGAAGGGTGCCTGCGGACCGGTTGGAGGCCGTCCGCAGGAGTGGCTCCGCGGCCTGCAGGCCGGCCAACGCGAGGAAAGCCGCCGATAGGAAGACGACGAGACGTCTCATTGGGGTCGTGCTCCTGGGCATGTCGTTGGCGCGGGCGTCCGCTCGGGGTCGGGGTGGTTGGAGTGCTCCATGAGTACGTGGACGGGCCAGGAAGGCAAACCCGGGAATCGGCCGACCGCGCGGATGCCGGATGTCGGCGCGCTCTTCCTCATGGGGCCGGCGCAAACGCTCATCGCTTCCGACCGGCTTCCCTTTAGGATCTTGTCACTTCCTGAGTCCATGAGACCGAACCTCGCTCCCATCCCGCTGCTGGTCGCCGCCGTGCTGCCCCTTTCCGGCGCCGTCCAGGAACTCCGGCCCAAGCCCGGGCTCGCACCGCTTCCGTATGGTCCATCGGAACATCCGCTCCCGAACTACATCGCGGGTGAGAAATGGGGAACCGAAGGCGAACGGATCACCCGGATGCAGAAGCCCCTTCCACCGGCGGATTCCGCGGCGCGCGTGGTGCTCCGGGACGGCTTCCGTGCGGACCTGTGGGCCGCCGAGCCGGACATCCTGAAGCCGATCTCCATGACCTTCGACGAGCGTGGCCGGCTGTACATCGCCGAGACGAAGGACTACCCGAACGAGCTGCGTCCGCCGGGCCAGGGCCGGGACCGGATCAAGGTCTGCGAGGACACCGACGGGGACGGCCGTGCCGACCGGTTCACCGTCTTCGCCGAAAACCTGTCCATCCCGACCGGGCTCTGTGCCGCCAACGGCGGGTTGGTGGTGGTCGAAGGCGGGAGGACGCTGTTCCTGCGCGATGCGGACGGCGACGGCCGTGCGGAGGAGCGTCGGGTGCTGTTCTCCGGCTGGGACATGGGCGACACCCATGCGACGGCGAGCAACATCCGATACGGGCACGACAACTGGATCTGGGGCGTGGTCGGCTACAGCGGCTTCGACGGCGAGGTCGGCGGCCGGCGCCACCGGTTCGGCATGGGCGTGTACCGGTTCCGTCCCGACGGCTCGGAGATGGAATTCGTGAGGTCGAGCAACAACAACACCTGGGGCCTGGGCCTGGCCGAGGACGGGCAGGTGTTCGGGTCGACGGCCAACGGCAACGCGGCCTGGTACATGTCGATTCCCAACCGCTTCTACGAGGCGGTCTCCGGCGGTTCGGCCGCGCGGATGGATTCGATCGCGGACAGCCAGGCCTACTATCCGATCGCCGGGAACATCCGTCAGGTGGACTGGCATGGGAAGTACACCGCGGGAGCCGGATCGGCGCTCTACACCGCGCGCAGCTTCCCGTCCGAGTACTGGGGAGGCGTGTCGTTCGTCTGCGAGCCGACCGGCCACCTGGTCGGCCAGTTCCGCATCACCGCGGACGGCGCGGGCTACCGTGCAGCCAATGAGAGGAACTTCCTGGCGAGCGACGACGAGTGGTTTGCGCCGATCATGGCGGAAGTGGGCCCGGACGGCGCGCTGTGGGTGCTCGACTGGTACAACTACATCATCCAGCACAACCCGGTTCCGACCGGATTCCAGAACGGCAAGGGCAACGCCTACGAGACGCCGCTCCGGGACAAGACCCATGGGCGGATCTACCGGGTCACCCATGCCGCCGGCAAGCCCGCGCCGAAAGTGCGTCTGGCCGGGGCCGGAACGGAGTCGCTGGTGGCGGCGTTGCGGAGCGAGGTGATGGACACCCGGCTCCATGCCCAGCGCCTGCTGGTGGAACGCAAGGCCAAGGACGCGGTGCCCGGACTGCTCGCGTTGGTGGCCGACACCACCGTGGACGGGCTCGGCCTGAACCCGGGTGCCCTGCACGCGCTTTGGACGCTCGATGGGCTGGGCGAGGCCGCCAAGGTTCCCGCCTCGGCGCTGTCGCATCCGTCGGCGGCGGTCCGTCGCGCGGCGGTGCAGGTCCTTCCGCTGGCCTCCGGCGCCGCGCCGATCCTCGCCGCGAACCTGCTCTCGGATCCCGACGTCCAGGTCCGCAAGGCGGCGTTCCTCGCCTTGACCGAACGCGGGGGCAACGACGCCGGCGCGGCGCTGGCGGAGGCCTTCCAGGAGACCGCGAACCTGGCCGACCGGCATCTCCGCGAGGCCCTGACCGTGGCCGCGGCCTTCCACAACCGGGTGTTCCTCACCTACTCCATGATCCAGCCGCTGCCGGCCGCCGAGGGTGCCGAGGTCCTGCGGACGGTGGCCCGCCACCAGGCGGCGACGTCGAAGCTGGGCCTGGCCACGCTGCTCGCGGCGGCCAAGGCCACCAAGGAGGTCTCCGAGCCCGTGGTCGCCGGCATCGCCGCCGGTTGGCCCGCCGACGCCAAGCCCGAGATCTCCGACGCCGACCTCGGCGCCCTCAAGGCCGCGGCGGCCACGCTCTCCGACGCCGGACGCGTCTCGTTGGTCCAGCTGGCCATCGCCTGGGGACGCCGCGACGCGTTCCGTCCAGAGATCCTCGAATTGGCCGGCCGCCTGCGGGCCGCGGTCGCGGACGCCTCCGCCGCCGAGGGCGCGCGGGTCGATGCGGCCCGACGTCTCCTGTCCTTGGACGACGGCCCGGAGGCGATCGCCGCGGTGCTCGCCCCGATCGGCGCGCTGTCCTCGCCGGGGCTGGCCAACGGCCTGATCGGAGCCCTTTCCGTCTCGCGGGTTCCCGAGGCGGGCATCGGGCTGGTCGGACGTTGGTCCGACCTCTCGCCCGCCATGCGCCGTGCCGCCGCGGGGACGCTGCTCCGGCGCCGTGAATGGGCCGTCGCCCTGCTCGACGCCATCGCCAAGGGCGACATCCCGGTCGGCGACCTGAGCCGCGACACCTGGAACCAGCTCCGCAGGCATCCCGAGTCGGCCGTTTCCGCGCGGGCCGCCGAGGTCGAGAAGTCGGGTGGACCCAAGTCGTCCGCCGAGATGGCCGCGATGATCGCCAGGATCCTGCCCGAGGCCACGCGGGAGGGCGACGTCGCCCGCGGACGTGCGGTGTACGAGAAGAACTGCTCCGCCTGCCATGCCTTCGCCGGGCGCGGTGGCCGCATCGGACCTGACCTGACCGGCATCGGCGCGCGTCCGAAGTCGGAGATCCTGCCCGAGATCCTCGACCCCAACCGCTCGGTGGAGGCGAACTACCGTCTGTGGACCGTGACCAAGAAGGACGGGGAATCCCTCGGGGGGAGGCTGGATGCCGAGACGGCGACCACGGTGGAGATCGTCGACACGCTTGGGGCCAAGCACGTCGTGCTCCGCAAGGACGTCGAGAAGCTGGAGTCCTCCGGACAATCGATCATGCCCGGCGGGTTCGATCAGCTGCCGGTCTCCGAGCTGGCGGACCTGCTCACCTACCTCGCCAAGGGCGCCGCGCACTGACCGGCAAGGGATTCACTGGAGGCCAGGGCCTCAGGGCCGGGCCGACAGCGCATGGAGGGCGCGAGACGTCCGCACCAGAAGGCGACGCCCGGAAAGCGCCGGCGTCGCCAAGACGGGTTCGCCCAGCTCGAACCTCTGGAGGAGTTCAGGGGAATCCGAGGTCGCTCCGACGACGCTGATCGTGCCGTGTTGGGATGTGAAGAAGACGCGGCCCCCGGCTGCGACCGGAGACGCATAGTGGTCGTCCGCGGCCGAGAGCCGTTCGTTTTGGTAGATCTGTCGGCCGGACTCCGGGTCGTAGGCCGACACGAATCCGCCCGATTTGACCGTGTAGAGTCGACCCCGGTAGACGAGGGGCGACGCGGCGTAGGGCACCCCTCGTGTGCTCTTCCACGCGAGGCGGACCCCGGGTTCCTTCGCGTTCGCTCCGGGCACCACCGCAAAGACCCCTTCGCCGGGTTTAGGGGTCGATGCGGTCGTCGATGCGGTCCCGCCGTCGGACGGTTCAAGGCTCCATCCGGAGCCGAACGGAACCGCGGCTTCCGGTTCCGGTTCCGTGTTGAAGTCGTCGCCGGCGTTCGAACCAGCCGCGAACACGAGATCCCCGGAAACCGTCGGCGAGCTGGTCGCGACCCGGGCTAGCCCGGCAAAGCGCCAGGACTCGGTGCCGTCGTCGACGTTGTAGGCGGACAGCCAGAACGAGCCGTTGACCACGACCTCGTTCCGTCCCGGGCGTGGCCGATGGAAGGGGGTCGACCGGCTCCTTCGGAATCCAGTGCGGGGAGTCCGCCAGAGCAGGCGGCCCGTTCCCGTCTCACGGGCCTCGATGAAGGAGTCGGATTCGCGGTCGCAGACGACGATCAGCCGGTCTCCGACGAGGATGGGTGACGCGGCGGCCTCCGGGTCCGGGACTTCGAGTACCTGTCTCCAGAGTTCATTCCCGTCCAGGTCGTAGGCGAGCAGGCCGAACGCGCCGAAGTACACGTAGATCCTCCTGCCATCCGTGGTGGGAGTCGGCGTCGCCGGTCGCCCGGGATCGTCCGTGTTGCGGACCTTCCACGAGCCCGGGGTGCCGTCGGCGGGCGGCGGCAGGAGTATCGGAAGGACCTCCCTCCGCCACAGGATCGCGCCGGAATCCAAGTCGAGGCGGAGGGTTTCGAGCCGGGTCTCCCGGACGGCCGTCAGGAAGATGCCGCCGTCGGTCACGACCGGAGACGAGTTGCCGGCCGGCAGCGGAGTCCTCCACCTGGAAAGACGCTCCGGTGCGAACGACTCCGGAGGCTTTGCCGACTCGGAGACGCCGGTGCCTCCGGGCCCGCGGAACTGCGGCCAGTCGCCGGCGAGCCCCCCGGATGCGGTCGCGAGCAGTCCCTGCATCAGGAGGACGAGGAGGGGGCGCGGTTTCATGGAGCCGTTGGACGATCCGGTGGCGGGTGCGTTCAAGTGCAGCGTGTCGCCTTGCCGCATCCGTTCAAGGAGCACGCAGGAGCCCGCAGGCGACCCGATCCGGAGGGGGGAGAGCGTCCGCCGACCGGTGTCCGGCTCTACAGCAGCCGAACCCGCGCTTCGCTTCCCGTTCCTCCGCGGCTGTCCGTGGCCTGGTCAGAGGGTGGCCCGGCGGACGGCCAGGTCGGGGTTGTCGCAGGCGGGGAGGAGGATCCGCACGACCGTTCCGGTCCCCGGAATGGCGGGGTCGCCGAGCTCGATGTGCGCGGCGAGCAGCCGGGCCAGGCGGGCCGCGACGGCCAGCCCGAGTCCGGCGCCCTCGTGTCGGCGGCCCCGTGACATGTCGCCCTGGACGAACGTCCGGAACAGCCGGCCGCGGATCTCGGCCGGGATGCCGCATCCGGTGTCGGCGACGGTGATCACCACGGAGTGTTCCTCGGTGTGGGCCTCGAGGGTGACCGAGCCGTGGTCGGTGAACTTCACGGCGTTGCCGACGACCCGCTCGAGCAGGGCGGAGAGCAGTTCGGGATCCGAGATCGCCGCGACCGGGGTGGCGGGAAGCTGCACGGAGATGCCGAGGCGCTTCGCGTCGGCGGCGGACTTCGACTTGCGGGCGATGGAGGCGAGGATGTCCCGCACGTCGACCGGCTGTGAGGACGGCCGGAGGTTGCCGGCCTCGATCTCCGCGAGGAGGAGGATGTTGTTGACCAGCCCGAGCATCCTCTGGCCCGCGGCGCCGATGAGCCGGGCCGTGGCGGCCGATTCCACGCTTTCCGCCTGGGCTTCGCTGAGCTCGGAGAGGCCGATGATCCCGCTGAGCGGGGTGCGCAGCTCGTGGCTGGCGACGGAGAGGAGTTCGTCCTTGGCCCGCGCGACGGCCTCCGCCTCCTGTTTGGCGTGCAGGAGCGCCGCCTCGGCCTTCCGCCGTTCGCTGACGTCCCGGATCACCAACTGGAGCAGGGGACCCTCCTCGGTGCGGATCCGGTTGAGTGTCACGTCGGCCTGGATCACGCCTCCGTCGACGGTCAGCAGGCTGCAATCGCGGCGACCGCCCTCCGGCGGGAACTCCAGCAGGACGCTGTCGCCGCCCTCGACGAAGGGGAGATCGTCCCCGAACAGCCTTCCGGCCGAGCGGTTCGGATGCGACCTGCCGGCGAAGTCGACGATGATCACCGCGTCCGAGGTGTCCTCGAACAGCTTGCGGAAGCGATCCTCGGAGCGGGAGAGCGACTTCAGGGCGTTGTCCCTTTCGACCAGGACCGCGGCGAGGCAGAGCGAGGTCAGCATGCCTTCGAGCAGGAGGAGCCAGACGAACCAAAGGCGGGAGGGGAAGGGCATGCCGCGGAACGCGCCCCAGCCATCGGTGGCGGCCACGACGGTGGTGATGCCGACCAGCAGCATGACGCCGGTCGCGCCGTGGCGTCCGAACTTGATGACCGAGACGATGAGGACCGGCAGGAGAAGCACCACGACGTGTTCGCGGAGCGGTGTGGAGTTGGCGGCCCAGACGACCGAGAAGAGGGCGATGCCGACGCCGGCGACTCCGACCGCGGCGGCCTCGACCAGGGTTCGCGTGGAGCGGCGTGTGGCGGGCCGCTGGGACCAGGTCAGGAGGAAGGGCGTCAGGAGCAGTGCGGCGGAGGAGTTGCCGAGCCACCATGTGGTGGCGGCGCGGAGGACGCTCTGGAGATCCGGCTCGGAGAGGACCCGCCGGACCATCCCGAATGAGACCGAGATCACCCCGGAGCCCACGCAGACGATGCCGAGGGTGATGAGGACGTCCCGGAGGCGGTTCAGCCGGAAGTCGAAGCGGAGCCAGCGGAGGATCGAGGTGCTGAAGAGGGCCTCGATGGCGTTGCCGGAGGCGTTGATCAGCACCCCCGTGACGTTGATCTCGGATTGGAAGAGCAGCTTCTCGATCACCGAACCGAGGAACACCGCCGGCCATAGGGCGCGTCCCCAGATGGTCAGGAACGGGGTGCAGAGGCCCGCAGGGAGCCAGACGATGTTGTCGCGGTGGACCCAGTCGACGGTGGCGTAGGAGACGCGTGCCGCGACGACGTAGGCGAGGATGAACAGGAGGCCCACCGAGATGCGCCAGCGCCACCCGTTCCTTTCGCCAAGAAAACGGAGGTTCCGCTCCTGGATCGGGTTCTGGAGGATCTCGTTGGGCACGTTGGCCGGTTCCGGTCTTGGGAAACCCCGGCTGTTCCCTACATCGACATCGGGGACGGGGTGCTTGAGCGGGCAAATCGCGGTTCAGTCCATGGATCCACGAAGCTCGGGAACCACCCGGTTGCCGAAGGAGACGTTCGATTCCCCGTTGACCACGACCGTGTCCCCTTCGAAACGGAGGCGAAGGGTGAGGTTGTGGGGACTTTCCCGGCTGCAGATCCTCACGGAGAACGTGTCCGTTCCGGTCCAGGCGCCGCTCGCCGCCAGAAGGCCGTCGTCGGTCCCCCCAAGCGGTCCGGCAGGCTGGAGTCCCAACGCGCCTCGACCGTGGATCCAGCGGTCGCGTCCCACCGGCAGGGTCTGTTCCCCGCCGGGGAAGGTCCGGACCAGGTTCCAGCCTTCGGCGGATTCCTCGAGGCGCAGGGCCTGGAGTCCTCCAGAGGCTTCCGGGAAGCGGTACGTGCGGCCGAGGGCGCCCTTCACCGCGGTCGCACCCGGCAAGGCGACCGGCCGGCGCACCTCCAGCCCGGAGAGCTTCCGGGACAAGGCCTCGCGGTTCCGGGGATCCCCCTTGGCCTTGCCCTTCTGGAAGGCCGGCAGCAGCCGGTCCCAGACGATGTTCAGGACGCCCTGCATGTCGCCGAGACCCGAGGTGATCGCCACCACGGCGTCCTGTTCGGGCAGAACGATGCAGTACTGGCCGAACGCGCCGTCCCCGCGGTAGGCGCCGTTACGGCAGCGCCAGAACTGGTAGCCGTAGCCCTGGTCCCAGTCGCTGGACGGATTGCTGCCGTTCGAGACCTGACGGGAAGTGGCCGCTTCGACCCACGCGGCCGGGAGGAGTTGGCGGCCGTTCCAGTGGCCCTTCTGCAGGTAGAGCTGCCCGAACTTCGCGATGTCCTCGGTCTTCAGGAAAAGTCCGTACCCGCCGAGGCTGATTCCCTCGTGGTTGGTGTCCCATCGCGGCGCCTCGATGCCGAGGGGCCCGAAGAGCCGCGGCTGGAGGTAGTCGAGCACCGTCTGGCCGGTCCGCTTCTGGACGATCGCCGACGCCATGAAGGTGGCTGCGGTGTTGTATTTGAAATGGGTGCCCGGCTTGTGTGGGACGGGTTGGGCGAGGAAGGAGGCGGCGGACATCCGGTCCGGCGAGGTCGGCGGTTCGTCCTGATGGCCCGTGGACATGGTCAGGAGGTCCTGCACCCGCATGGCCTTCAGGTTGCCGGACGGATTCGTGGGCGTTTCGGCCGGGAAGAAGGACAGGACCGGATCCGTCACCCGCACCTGGCCTTCGGCGACAGCGAATCCCATGGCGGTCGAGGTGAAGCTCTTGGAGAGCGAGTAGAGCATGTGGTGCGTGCCGGCGTCGTAGGGCTTCCACCATCCCTCGGCGACCACGTGGCCATGCCGGACCACCATGACGCTGTGCAGACCATCCACCTGGTCCAGGGCCTCGATGAAGCCGAGCAGGGCCGACGGCGCGACGCCCTGCTTCTCCGGTTGGCTGCGTGGCAGTGCGCCCGGCTGCGGGGCCGCATGGAGGGTCCATGCCATCGAACAGGCGGCGGCCAGGACTCCAAGACGGGATGACACGGGCATGAGCGAGGATGGGACCGAACCCTCGGCGCTGCCAAGCCGGCGTCGGCGTCCGGTGGGGAACGCGGGCGGCGGGGCGGGGGACAAAAGGAAAACGCCGGACGGCCTGGGCCGTCCGGCGTCTTCGTGGAGGGGACTCCGGTGCTACTTCGCGGAGGCGGTGATCCAGCCTTCCTGGCCGGCGGACCACAGCACGGCGTTGCGGAGCAGGGCCTTGAACGCGTCGTGGCTGTGGGCCACGCCGTCATGTCCGAGGGTGATGCCGGCGATGCGGGTCTTGGGATGCTTCACCACGAACACCTGCGGGTAGGTCTTGTCCTTCGCGGTGGAGTGCGCGGTGGCGAGGACCTCGATGGCCGTGCCGGCGGGGTCGGTCTCGAAGTAGTAGAGTTCGTCGCTGAGACGGAACGACTCCGGGACGCCGGTCAGGATGGGATGCTTCGCGCCCGTGACCTTGACGTCGAACTCGCCGTAGCGGTCGTGGCCGCGGGATCCGCCGCCGGCGAGTTCCCGGTTGAACGCGGCCCAGTTGGGCCAGTTGTACCACAGGCCGGGGTGGAGCAGGACAAGTCCCTTGCCCGCGGCGGCATGTGCGAAGACGGCCTCGCGGACGGCGGCGTCGGGGAACGCCTTGTTGGCGCTGATGACGAGGACGTCGGCGGCCTTGACCGACTCGACGCTCACGTCCTGGGGTTCGAGGTAGTTCGCGCTGATCCGGCCGGAGCCGTTGAGCATCGCCACGTCGGCGAGGTTGAAGAACCTCTGGTAGTCGTGGGAGGCGCCGCCGCCGATGAGCAGCGTCTTGAGGCCGGCGTTCCACTTCAGGACCGGGAGGGCCTTCGGGGCCGCCGCCTGTTCCGGACCCGCCGGGGCGCCCAGTTCCGCGGTGATCGCGAAGAGGGTCGGGGCGACGTCGTTGTCGTAGCTCTCCAGCACGAGCTTCGTGATCACGCCGGCGCGGGTGATGTTCCGGGAGTGCCAGCGGATCTGGCCCGCTCCCTTGGTCCAGGACGGAAGTCCCTTCGAGCCGTCCACGTCCGGACGTCCACGGTAGTCGGCGATCTCCACGCCGTTGCGGAAGACCATCTCCTGGGTGCCGCCGTCGGCGAAGTGGGCGGTCACCTTGAGGGCCTCCACCTTCTCGCCCACGGCGGGGTAGCCCCACCCGGCGACGCCGCCGAGGAAGTGCAGCTTCGAGGCCGCGAGGCCGACCTTCACCTCGACCCGCTTCGGCAGGCTCTTGCGGGACCATGCGTCGGGGGCGCCGCCCTTGAGGACGACGACGTTGGCGACGGCCTTTTCGGGGCTCACGACGTCGAACGGCACCTCCTCGATGCGCTTGAGGCCGTAGCTGCGGAAGACGATCGAGTCGTCGGGGTTCTCCGGCGTGATGTAGAGTCCGCGGCTGCTGTTCGCGGTGAAGGCACCGCCGAGGTCGAGCAGGCGGAAGCGGTTGTCGTCGGCGCACAGGTACGCGAGCAGGTCGCGCAACGCCGGCGCGCCCAGCGCCTCGAATCCCTCGGGCATCAGCGAGCGGCCCGTGGAACGGCGGTTGGCGATGTCGGCGGTGCGGATCGTGTGGTCCGTGGAGGCGTCCCGCAGGACCACTTCGGCGGCGTTCTCGCGGTCGATGATCCCGTCGAACTGGTCGCCGGCCTTGGTCTCGATGCTGACGCTGATGAAGTTGGGTTCCACCAGGCGGTTCGGATCGACGATGTGGACGAGCAGGTCGGCGGGTCCGTGGGCGCCCATGCCGGTCAGGTTGGGAGCGAGGTTGCGGCCTTCACCCTTGAAGACGTGGCATCCGGCGCAGTTGGCGGTGAAGACCTTCTTGCCGTTGCCGACGTCTCCGCCGGCCACGACCTCGGGCTCGAGGCGCTTGATGAGGGCCTCCTTCTCCTTGGCCTCGGGACCCTTGAGGTCGTCGATGACCTGGGTGGCGCGCGCGGCGATCTTGGCGTCGCCGTGGGTCCGGAGCCGGTGCAGGCGGGCCGGTCCGAGCAGGTTCACGTCGACATCCTTGCGGGACACGGCCTCGATGAACGCGGCGGTGGACTCGGAGCGCTTGAGGATCTGCGCGAAGGCGGCCTCGACCTGCGAGGTGGAGAGCCGCGGGAAGGCGGAGACCAGGGCGAGGGCGCCTTCCGGCGCGGAGCCGAGGGCCTCGATGACGGCCTTCTGCAGGGCCGGTCCGCTCTGCGGGGCGATGAGCCCGGCGACGGTGCCGATGACCGACGGGTCGACGTTGCGGACGCCCACGAGGTTCGCGGCGATGCGGCCGCGGGCGTCGTCAGGCACCGAGGCGTCGGCGAGCTGGGCGGCGGCCCGGGCGATGGCCGGCTTCAGGTCGTCGGCGAGGTTGCCGCCGGCGTTCCATCGGGCGATCAGCGGCAGCGTCGAGCCAGCGGTGCGGCCCGAGGCCAGCAGCGACTTGAGGGCCGCGAGGGTGTCGGCGTCGAGCGCGGGGACGGTCTTCGCGTCGAGCGACGCGGCGAGGGCCTCGAGGACCGAGGCCTTCAGGCCGTCGGTGGCCGCGGGCTGGCGGGCGAGCAGTTGGACAAGGCGGCCGGCGAGGGCGGCGTCCTTGCGGTTGCCGACCAGGCGGGCGAGGTGGGGGACGAGGTCGGCGAGGAAGGCCGGGTCCTTCGAGGCGAAGGCGGCCTCGATGAATAGGAGCGGGTCGCGATCGGCGGCGCCGATGGCGGCCGACTCGAGCCAGCGGTCCTTCAGCGTGGGCCAGGCCGCCACGACGGCTTCGGCCAGCGAACGGTCGGCGGGAAGCGTTCCGGCGGCCATCAACGCATGGATCCGCACCCGTCCGTCGGTGTCCTTGATGCGCTCGATCACGGCCTCACGGGTCGACTTGACCGGATCACCCTCGTTCGACCGCAGGCGGTCGGGGGTGGTCGAGAGTTCCGCGGCGACGCGGAGGGCGTTCTTGCGGATCCACGGGGACGGGTCGTTGAACAGGGCGTTCGAGACCTGCTCGCTCCAGGGCACCGGGCCGGCGGCGGCGGCGGTGCGGTAGATCCACAGCGCATGGATGCGCGCGGTGGCCGGCGCCGAGGTGTCGGCGATCAGCGTCGAGAGGTCCTGGAACGCACCCTCGATCAGCGAGGGATCCTCGTTGAGAAGGCGGTTCGCGGTGTTGCGGGTCCAGCCGTTGGGGCTCTGGAGCGCATCGACCAGGGCGGTACCGCTGGTCCGGTCGAGCTTGGCGGCCGGCAGCTTCCTCGCCTCCTTGTGCTGGATGCGCCAGAGGCGGGTGAAGTGGTGGTCGCGGTCCGGCCGGGTCGCCGCGTTGCGCGCGCCATGGGCCGGTCCGCGGGTGTCGTTGTGCACCGCGATCTGGTTGTAGAAGTCCACCACGTACATCGCGCCGTCCGGACCCACCCGGCTGTGGATCGGCCGGAACCAGTAGTCGGTGCTGGCCATGAACTCGGTCTGCTTGCGGCCCTCCTCCTTGCGGCCCTGGAAGGTGGCGCCCTTCGGCTCCAGGAACTCGTGGTGGAAGAGCTGGCGGGTCGCCTCGCCCATGAAGAACGAATAGCGCTGCTCCGGCGCCCACTTGGCCGGCCACGCGCCGCCGTCGTAGATCGCGGCACCCGCCGCGGCGGTCCAGGCTCCCACCCAGTCGATCTGCACGTACGGCTGACGCTTCTCGTCGAAGGCCGGGTAGATCTTGTTCTCCTCAATGACGTTCAGGAACGACTTCATGCCGCCGACCTGGCCGCGCGCGAGGATCCTCTCCGGGATGACCACATGGCAGATCGGTTCACCGCAGGTGGCCGTGGTGAAGAGGATCTCGCCGTCGGGCGCGACCTCGCAGCCCCAGGTGTTGCAGCCGCCGGCGGCGACCTGCTCCAAAGCGGAACCGTCGGGCTTGAAGCGGTAGATGCCCGCCGCGATGTCGCCGAAGTCCTTCTTGCCGTCGCCGGACTTCACGCGTCCACGGGTGTACCCCACCGAGCCGTAGACCCATCCGTCCAGGCCCCACCGGAAGTTGCTGATCACGGCGTGGGTGTCGAAGGTGCCCCAACCGGTATAGAGGACCTCCACCTTGTCGGCACGGCCGTCACGGTTGGTGTCCCGGATCCAGAGGATGTCCGGCGCCTGCGCCACGATGACGCCGTCCTTCCAGAACACCGAGGACGTCGGCAGCTCCAGGCCGTCCGCGAAGAGAGACCGGCGGTCCATCACGCCGTCGCCGTCCGTGTCCTCGAGGATCGAGATGCGGTCGAGGGGCTTGCGGGGTTCCTTGGATCCGACCGGGAACGACGAGGGGTTCTGGGCGCGGTTCCAGTACGCCTTGAAGTCGTTCTTGTTCACGTCGCGGCCGCCCGGGTACTCGGGGGTCTCGACGACCCACATCCGGCCCTTTTCGTCCCAGTCCACCGACATGATCTTCTCCGCGACCCGCTCGTCCGCGGCCAGGGTGACGTTGAACTCGGGATGGAGCTGGAATGTGGAGACGGCCTGGTCGGCGCGCTTCGGACCGCCCTCGGGATAGGTGAGCGAGGCGAGCTCCTCGGGCTTGCAGAACTCGTCCACGTTCTCCCGACGACCCGCCCAGGCGATGCCGCGCAGCAGCACGGTCCGGTAGTGGGGCGTCTGGAAGGAATCGTACTCGTGGCCTGGGATGCTGACGAAGGCGCGGTACGGCGCCTTGCCGCCCGGCAGGGTCTTCTCGTAGGTCCACAGCTGCGGCCAGATGTTGAATACGTCCACGAAGCTCTGCGCCAACACCTCGACGTCGTCGGCCATGTCGAGGCGGTTGTAGACCTCGTCCTTCCAGTCGAAGTTCGACAGGCCCTTCACGATGGGATGGGTCGGGTTGACGAAGTAGAGGCCGACGTTGCCCTCGTGCCACTGGGTCTTCTTTTCGCCGTCCCAACGCCAGGAGCCGCCGATGATCTTCTTGCACCATTCGTGCTGGTCGCCGGCGACCACGCCGTCATGGACGACGACCACGCCGCCGCCGCGCGAGAGGAACTTCTCGAAGTGCTCCCGGTCGGCGCCGGTGATCTTCATGCCGTCGGCGGCATAGATCACGACGACGTCGGTCTCCGTGAGCTGGGCCTCGGTCGGGAACTCCATGGCGCCGGCGACCTTGAGGCCGCGTTCGCCGAGGAGCTTCGTCCAGTCGCCGAGGAAGCGCGGATGGTCGTGCTGGTTGGGGCCGTGGGTCTTGACCCCGGCGCGGATGAAGACCCGGAGCGGGTCGGCGTTCAGGCCGAGCGCGGTGCAGAGGAGCACCCAGGCTGGCAGGAGGTGACGGAGCAGCTGGTTCATGGCTTTGGTGCGAGACGCTTTCCGAGGACGCCGGATGCACCGGGCGCATTCGCGACTTCGGGAGGAGACGAGAATGGCTTCCGGACGCGGGCCGTCCATGAGATTGGGCGCTGTGCCGGTGATGGTATGCGCACCGGCGTCCGCCGCTATGTGCGGACGGCACGCTCCGATGTCGACGATGCACAATCGCCGCGTGCCACCGCTGGTAAAACGCGGCCGGCGTCCGCGGTCAGATCCGGATGCGGCCTTCGAAGACGAAGGTCGCCGGGCCGCTGAGCCGGACGTCGTGGAACGCGCCGGCCTCCTCGCGGAAGGAGACCGATAGCTCGTCGCCGCCCTGGACCTGGACCCGCACCGGCGGGCGGAAGCTGTGGACGCGGGAGGCGATGATGGCGCTGGCGGTGACGCCGGTCCCGCACGCGAGGGTCTCGCCCTCGACGCCGCGTTCGTAGGTGCGGACCCGGATGTGGTCCGGCCCGAGCACCTGGGCGAAGTTCACGTTCGTGCCGCGTGGAGCGAAGTGGCCGTGCCAGCGAAGTTCGGACCCGAGCGACTGCACCATCGCCTTGTCGGCGTCGGGCACGAAGACCACCGCGTGGGGAACGCCGGTGTTGAGCGAATGCACCTTCAGTTCCCCTTCGCGGGTCGGCACCGACTCGCCGAGCCGCAGGCCTTGGGGCGGGGTCAGTCCCACCGTCACCCGCTCGCCGACGAATTCCGCATGGATGACGCCGGCCACGGTCTCGAACCGGACCGAGGGCAGGGTCCAGCCGGTCACACGCTGGATGTAGCGGGCGAAGCAGCGGGCACCGTTGCCGCACATTTCCGCGTCCGAACCGTCGGAGTTGTAGAAGCGCCAGGCCCAGTCTGCGACCGCGGTCGTCGGTGGCACCAACAGCATCAGTCCGTCGGCACCGATGCCGAACTGGCGGTGGCAGAGCCGGGTGACCTTCTCGGGGCTGAGCACGATGCGGCCGTCGCGGTTGTCGAGCAGGATGAAGTCGTTCCCCGCCCCGGACATCTTGGTGAACTCCAAAGTCATGATGCGTCGCGACGGTAGCCGCGTCCCCGCCGTCGACAAGGGCGGGGACTGGCGCCCCGGGCCGTCCCGCAGCATGGTTCCGTCATGCGCATCCTGCGAGATCCGGCCTCCATGCAACGGCAGGCCATAAAGTGGCTCCGGGCCGGGACCCGGATCGGTTTCGTGCCGACCATGGGCTACCTGCACGAGGGCCACATCAGCCTGGTCCACGAGGCCCGTCGGCGTGTCGGGGCTTCCGGAGTGGTCGTGTTGAGCATCTACGTCAACCCGACCCAGTTCGGTCCGAAGGAGGATTTCACGAAGTACCCCCGCGACTTCCGCAGGGACTGCCGCCTTTGCCGCGAGGCCGGTGTCGACGTGGTCTTCACTCCTTCCGACGACTCCATGTACCCGGGCCGCGATTCGGGGGACTACAGCACCTATGTCGTGGAGGAGCAGTTGACCCAAGGCATGGAGGGCGTGTCGCGGCCGACCCATTTCCGCGGCGTGACCACGATCGTGGCGAAGCTCTTCCACTGCGTGCTCCCCGAGGTGGCCGTCTTCGGGGCCAAGGACTGGCAACAGGCGGCGGTCATCTCCCGCATGACCCGCGACCTGAACTTCCCGGTCCGGATCGTCGTCGCCGAGACACGCCGCGAGCCGGACGGCCTGGCGATGAGTTCCCGCAACCGCTACCTCGACCCGGACCAGCGCCGTCAGGCGACGGTCCTCTCGGAGATGATCGCCCTCGCCCGCGCGGAGGTGGCCCGTGCGAAGCGCCCCATCCCGGCTGGAAAGCTCCGGGAACGCCTGGCCGGTCTCGCCGTCTCGCGTCCCGCCGCCCGCATCGACTACATCGAGTTCTTCCACCCCGAGACCCTGCGTCCCTTGGAAAGGGTCGGCCCGGGGACTCACCTGGCCTTGGCGGTCTTCGTCGGTGCCACCCGCCTCATCGACAACGGCAGCCTCTGATCGGTCCGATCCGGGGCGGACACGGTTCAGGGCAGTGCCCCGGCCTTGGCTCGTTCCGTCAGGAAGCGCAGCAGCCCCGGCGAGCGGAAGAACCCGGGGAAGAAGTTGTGTCCCTGGCCGGGAAGCACCTCGAGCTGCACCGCGTCGGAGCGTCCCGCGCGGCGGTACGCCTCGGTGAACGCGGCGGAGTTCGCCCCGATGGGAACGACCGTGTCCGAATCGCCGTGGACCAGGTAAGCCGGGACGCCTCCTCGGGCGACGGCGTCGAGTCGGTTCACCGGATTCCAGATGGAGCCGGGTGCGCCGAGTTCGTCCGCGGTCCGGCCGTAGGCGGCCGCGGCCTTGTCCGTCCCGGGATAGGAACGGAGGTCGAAGACGGGGTAGATGCCCGCGATGCCGGAGGCGCGGCTTGGCTCCGAGGCGGCCCAGGCTGCGACCGCGAGTCCGCCCCGGCTTCGTCCCAGCAGGCAGGGACGCCGTGCGAAGCCGTCCCGCTCCGCGAGGTTCGAGGCGAACCGTCCGAACAGTTCCTGGCTGACGGGATTCCCGTAGGCCTCACCGACGTCGAGTCCGGCGATGGCGATCCCGGACTCCAGGAGACGGGTGAACAGCCATTGTTCGTGAAGGTCGGGCAGGCCGCGCAGGGTGGGGGCGTAGAACACCCAGGGCTGGGGAATCCGACGCAGTGAGGCCTCCGGCAACAGGACGAATCCTGGTCGGCCGGCGAAGATGCGGCTTTCACGCCGGGGCGCAGTGGGCTGGGGACCGGACACCGGGACCTTCTCCTCCTCGGCGAATCGCGAATTCCAATAGGGGATGAGCTTCTCCGCCCAGAGCCTTCCGTGGGCTTGCAGCCCTTCGGTGCTGAAGTGGACACCGCGTCCATCGAGGTCCCGGAACCGGCCGGTCAGCGCATCGGTATCGGGGCCGGCCAGGGCGAGTCCGAGACGGACACTCTCCGCCTGGGCTTCCCGGATCGACGGCGAACCGGTGTCTTCGGGGGTGTGGTACGAAGCCTGGGCGACGAACCACGGCGTTTCCCAGCCCCATTCCCGTCGGCTGGCCCGGATCAAGTCGGACAGGAGCCGGAGGTAGTCCGGACCGGAAAGCGTCCGGGTCGGGTCGGCCTGGTTCGCGTCGGACTCGCCCTGATGCCAGAGGACGGCGCGGAATCCGGGGTTGCCGAGGGAACGTCCACGGGAAATCAACCGGTCGAAGAGGGCGCCCCGGGAGCGCCAGGTTGAGCCGGGCTCTTGGACGACGTTTCCGAGGAGAGTGGGCGGATTCGGCAGGGCCGCGTCCTTGGGGAGCCATTCCCGGACGCTGGTGGCGCCTTCGGCGACCGGAATGAAGCCGATCGGAACATCCCAGGCTTGGACGAGGCGGTCCCCCAGGGCGGGCATGAAGCTTCCGGCCCCACCGCTGGCCCCGGGTTGGGGATCCTCGGCGACCCGCCAGCGGGTGCCGTCCCAGGCGACGACACGGTCCGAACCGGGCTTCTGTCGGGATTCACCGTAGTTGGCGGCGTTCGACTGGCCGGCCACGAGGAACACCTCGCCGACGCCCACGGCGTCCACACCGGAGGCCACGGGCTCCCGGGCGGAGCCGGACCACTGGAACCGGAGCCGATACCAGCCCCCGGCCGGCAGCCAGAGGTCGTGCTCGAAGGCGGTTTGGCCGGCCGACAGGTGGGCGATGGGTACCGG
>JAIXUV010000215.1 GCA_027483345.1 Verrucomicrobiales bacterium
ATCTGCGCCGCGAAGAGCACCGATCCACCGAGGGTCTCCCATTCGCCGCGTCCCAGCTGTCTTTGGGACCAGGACAGTCCGGAAAGCACGGCGGCCCCGATCACCACCAGCACGCAGGCCGACACCACGCGGAATTGGGGCAGGCGTCTCTGGACCGCGGCGGTCCAAAGCGGGATGAGGATCGCATAACCTTGGGTGAGGAAGGCTGACACCGATCCGGAGGTGTAGGCGAGGCCGTCCATCTGAAGCACCAGGCCAAGGCCGCCGAAAAGGCCGATGCCGCCACCTTGGAGCAGTTCCTCCCGGGTGAACCAATGTGAAGGCTTCTTGCCGTGGGCGACGTCCGACGCGGAACTGGAGTTCGCGCAGTGTCGAGTGAGCCATTGGCGGAGGCCGATGGCCGCGAGGAAGAACACCGCGGCGATGGAGAACCGGACCGCGACCAGCAGGGTGGAGATGAAGAAGCTGTCCGCGCCGGGGGCGGAACGCTGCCCCAGTGCTTGCAGGGCCTTGAGCAGTGGAAAGCTGAAGGCCCAGAGGGCGCAGGTGCCGACGAGGACGAAACTGGCGATGCGGGCCGGATTCATGAAAAGGAAAAACCCGCCGTCCGAGGGCGGCGGGTTTTGGGAGAAGAGAATTTGGGAGCGATTGGGCCGTTCCCTCGAATCACTGAAGGCGGACGGTGGTGTTGTCGGCCATCCAGCGGACGTCGACCCAGGAGTCGCCGGCCGGGGCATTGAGCTGGACGAGCGTGCCGCGACCGTAGGTCACCTTGGCCTTGCCGATCTTGCTGCCGACCCAGCGGCGGACCTCGGCGTGGTTGTCGGCGAAGGTCAGCGCGGCGCCACCGGCGGCGTAGGAGGCCGGAAAGTCGATGATCTGGGCGGTGCCGATGGCCTGGGCGCCGGTGCAGGCGTTGGCGAAGGCGCCGTCGTTGATGCTGTCCGGATGCTCGTCGATGGTCACCCACGTGTTGGAGGGACGGTCGATCTGGCTCTCCTTCTGGTAGGTACGCCAAACGCGCTGGCTCTGGTTGTAGGTCTTGTCCAGCCATTCGCCGAAGCCGAAGACCTGGCTCATGGAGATCGAGCGGATGCGCGGCGTCAGCCGGCCTTGGTAGGTGACCTTGGAGAGGTCGAACGGAGAACGGAAGATCTCGAAGCTCTGGCCGACGTGCTTGAACATCGGGCTGTTGGTGATGTAGCGCGGGTTGGCCGCGTCTGCGGAGTAGTCGAGGTTGCCCTCCATCCAGTTCGGGCGACCGGCGAGACCACCTTGGGCGGCGACGAGGGTGTCGTTGTTGTCGGTGGAGTACAGGGTCCAGCCGAGGGCGAGTTGTTTGCCGTTGCTGATCGACTTGGTCAGCATCGCCTTGGTCTTGGCCTTGGCCAAAGCCGGGAGAAGCATGCCCGCGAGGATCGCGATGATGGCGATGACCACGAGCAACTCGATCAGGGTGAAGCCGCCGGAGCGACGATTCGATGAGAGAGCAGTGAGTTTCATGGAAGAACGGAGCAAAACTGTCTCAGCGAGACCATACAGTCAACCGCCCGATGGTTTCGGGACGGAGGTTTCCCGCCCTGAACCGGGAACCGTGGGCAAGCGCCGCCCGGAGGGAACCTCTGGTGGATCCTCAAGATGGGAGACGAAAATGGGGAGCGGTTCGCTTCGACGTCCCGGGTGGCCGGTCTGCAAGTCTTCGAAATGACCTGAAATCGGCCCAAATCCATCGGTGGGATGATTTTCTGACAAAAATCCGTTGCAACGTGGACGCCCATTACGCAACTTCCGCGCCGCATTTGGTACGGGGCGTAGCGTAGCCTGGTAGCGCGCTTGTTTCGGGTACAAGAGGTCGTGAGTTCGAATCTCACCGCCCCGACCATCTCTGCGACAATCCGAAGGGGTTGTGACCTCCGGGTAGCGATACCTAGGAAAAAAACGCGCACGTGGCGGAATTGGCAGACGCGCTACTTTGAGGTGGTAGTGCCGTAAGGCGTGCAGGTTCAAGTCCTGCCGTGCGCACCAATCTTGGCCTCCGATCTTTGGGTCGGAGGCCTTTTTGTTGGGATTCCGCCTTCCAATTCGTCGATTGGGACCTTTGGACCGTCCATGCCCGTGGAACCCCAAGGTTTGTCGGGACTCCCGCGTTGCCACCGAAGCCGTCGCCTGTTCCCGTTGGAGCGATGTCGGCGACGTTCCAAGACCGGGTGAAGGCCTGCCGATTTGCGGCCATGTACCTGTTGCTCTGGACGCTCTTGGGACTTGCGTTCGCCGGGCAGCATTTCCTGAAGTCGGCCAAACTCGGCGACACGATCCCGTGGCGTTGGGCCATCGAGGGAGCCTTGGCGGACTGGTACCTCTTCGGGGTCCTCGCCCTGCCTTCATTCTGGTTGGCCCGACGTTTCCATCTCGGCGGACCGGACTGGCGTCTGCGGATAGCGCTCCACCTCGTCGGGGGAGCCGTTTTCTCGTTGCTTTGGATCCTCCTGCGGACGCTTCTGGTCGAGCCGTTGCTGCCCTCGCGGAGTGGGGGCAAGCCACTCAACGACCTGCTGAGATATGTCGTCGTGGCGACCTTCTTCTTCAATACGCTGGTGTATTGGGTGGTGGTGACCGTGGCGCATGCGATGGCCTATTTCCGGAGTCTCCAGGATCGTGAGCGCAGGTTGTTGGAAATGGAGAACCGGCTGACTTCGGCACGGTTGCAAGCTCTTCAGATGCAATTGAATCCGCATTTCCTCTTCAATGCGCTCAATGGCATCGGCACGTTGATGTACCGCGATGTGGACGCCGCGGACCGGATGTTGGTCAAGCTGGCGGGTCTGTTACGCCACGCCCTCGACCAGTCCGGTCGACATCTGGCTTCCTTGAAAAACGAGTTGGCCTTCCTTGACCGCTACCTGGACCTCGAACAGATGCGTTTTGGCGATCGGTTGGAGGTGGTCCGGGAGATCGATCCATCCACGGAATTCGCTCTTGTTCCGAATCTTCTGCTGCAACCGATCGTCGAGAACGCGATCAAACACGGGATCGAACCGAAAATGGACCCAGGTCGGATCATCATCCGAAGCCGTCGGACTCCGTCGGGACACCTGAGGATCGAGATCGAGGACAACGGGCGCGGACTGGTCGGGGACCGCGGACTGGGTTCCGGTGTCGGCACCTCGAACTGTCAGGCGCGTCTTCGACAGCTCTACGGTCAGGAAGGGGATTTCCGGCTGGAGAATGCCGTCGGCGGCGGTGTATTGGCCGTCGTCCAGATGCCGTTCCGAGTGGAGTCCGGATCCCGAAGCCACGACTGAACCCATGCCCAACTCCTACAAGACCGAGTCTGGACAGTCCGAAAACCGGGTGCAGCTTGCGTCCATGTTGCCGATCCGCGTCCTGATCGTGGATGATGAACCCTTGGCCCGTGAGAAGATCCGGACCCTCCTGACCCGGGCAACCGGATTCGAGGTGGTCCTCGAATGCGCCAACGGCGAAGAGGCCCTCATCGCGATCCGAAGGGAACGTCCGGAGTTGGTCTTCCTTGACGTCCAGATGCCGGGGCTCACCGGAATCCAGGTGTTGGAACGTCTGGGATCGGAAGCGCCGCCAGCGGTGGTTTTCGTCACCGCATTCGACCAGTACGCGGTTCGTGCCTTCGAGTTTCATGCCGTCGACTATCTGTTGAAGCCGGTCGACCGCGAACGCTTCCAAACGGCCATGGAACGTGTCGCCAAACGGCTGAAGAGCCACAAACCCGACGATATCCAGGCCAAGCTGGGCGCGATGCTCGCGGACATGAAGGCCGGCGCCAAACAGCCCGAGCGGATCCCGATCAAGAACAACGGGAAGATCCTCTTCATCAGCCTTTCCGAGATCGATTGGATCTCGAGCGCCGACAACTACGTCGAACTTCACGTCGGCACCCATTCCTACCTCTTGCGGGAGACCATGAACTCGATCTCGCAGCGTCTTCCGCCCGAGCAGTTCGTCCGCGTGAGCCGGACCGCGATCGTGGCGGTGAACCGCGTCCAGGAGCTGCAGCCGCTTTTCCACGGGGAGTACTCGATCAACCTCAAGAACGGGGTCAAGGTCACCCTCAGTCGCAGCCATCGGGACCAGCTGCCCCGTCTCGGCGTCCGCTGAGGTCCCCGTGGCGCGGAAGCGCTTCCGGTCTCCAAGACCTTCCTCCGTGACCAAGCAAACCTGGATCATCGCCGCCTTCCTCTCCGGAGCCTTGGCCTTGGCACTTCTCTGGATCCAGGCACGCGGCGCCGTGGCTTCCCGGGAGGAGGCGTTGGGCCGTCTCCGGATCCTGGCGGAGCAGACGAGCGCTTTGTCCGAAACCAACCGGCATCTGGCGTCTGAGCTGGAGCGGATCCGGTCGGAGGCCGCAGCACTCCAGGAGGAGGTCGAGGCCTCAACCCAAGCCCGGCTCACCATGGAACAGCAGTTCCGGTCCGACCTCGAATCCAAGGACGTCACCATCTCGGAACTCCAGGGACGTCTCACCGTGAACATCCTCGACCGGGTGCTCTTCGATTCCGGCGAGGCCCGGCTCAAACCCGACGGCGAAGCGGTCTTGGCGAAGGTGGCCGTGTTGCTGGGAAAGTACCCGTCCCGTCAGGTCCAGGTGGCCGGCCACACCGATGACGTTCCGATCCGCAACCGGACCGCGGACGGCTTCACCGACAACTGGGCGCTCTCCGCGGGCCGGGCAACGGCCGCGGTGCGTTGTCTCGTCGAGAAGGGAGGCGTGGATCCCAAGCGGATTGCCGCGGTCGGATTCGGGGAGTTCCATCCGGTGGCGGAGAACGCCACCCCAGAGGGGCGGGCGAGGAACCGCCGGATCGCCGTGGTGGTCCTGCCCGAGGAGGTGGCCCCGGTGGAACGGCCGCAGGAGCCCTCCAAAGGTGCCCAGGCGGTTCCACCCGCGCCGGGAGAGACACTGAACCCGCCGGACTCGTCGACCGGCCGGTGAGTTCCGCCGTGGACGGGCGTCGGTTCGCCCTCCACGCTGTTCCGACGAGATGGAGACGAGTTCCAAGATCCTGACGGCCGATGCCCTTGCGGCGTGGAGGCAGCGGATGCGCGTCGAGGGGCGAAGGGTCGTGGTGACCAACGGCTGCTTCGACCTGCTGCATGCTGGACACGTCGCCTACCTCGAATCCGCGAGGTCGGAGGGGGATGTCCTTCTGGTGGGACTGAATGGTGATGATTCGGTGCGGCAGTTGAAGGGACCGAGCCGTCCACTGAATCCGGAGGACGATCGTGCGCGGGTTCTGGCCGCGCTGGAATGCGTCGGCGCGGTGGTGGTGTTCCCGGAGAAGCGTGCCGTGCGTTTCCTGTCGGCCAGCGCGCCGGACATCTACGTGAAGGGCGGCGACTACACCCTGGAGACCCTCGACCAGGAAGAGCGACGCGCGGTGGAGTCGGGCGGAGGACGCATCGTCTTCATTCCATTCCTGCAGGGCCGTTCCACCACCGGAATCGTCGCGAAGATCCGAACGCTTTGAATCAGAGACATGAGTGATCCAACAACCACACCGGGCCGCCTTGGCGGCGCCGAACTCCGCAAGCTCCGTGGACGCGCCCAGCGCCTTGAAGCCGTCACCCGTCTGGGAAAAGGCGGGGTTTCCCCGGAGTTTCTCGCCGGCTTGGACCGGGAGCTCGCCCTGCACGAGCTCGTCAAGGTGCGGCTCTACGAGCTGAAGGACCAACGCCATGAAGTCGCCGAGCAGTTGGCCCAGAAGACCGGCAGCCAACTGGTGACGGTGATCGGCCACGTGGTGGTGTTGTACCGGCCCAAACCGTCCGCCGCGGCCGAGACTGCGGCCTGACCCCTGGATTCGCTTTGGCCGACCGTTCGGGCCGATCGTTCCAACATGAGCCGATACCTCCGGGCATTCTTCGCCGCCATCCTCTGGATGGGCCTTCTACAGGCCGCCGCGCCTATACCGCCGGCGGCCAAGACCTTGGTCGTCCTCGGGGACAGCCTTTCGGCGGGATACGGCGTCGATCTGCCGGAGGCGTGGCCGTCGGTCCTGCAGGAGAGGATCCGCTCGGAGGGCCTCGATTGGGCGGTGGTGAACGCCGGGGTCAGCGGGGACACCAGCGCGGGCGGTCTGCGGCGGCTGGAATGGCTTCTGCGGCGGCCGGTGGGTGCGTTGGTGCTCGAACTGGGAGCGAACGACGGCCTTCGTGGGCTTTCGGTTGAAGCAATGCGGACGAATCTGCAGGCGGTGATCGACAGGACCCGGGCGCGTTGGCCGGGTGTTCGTATCGTGGTCGCCGGGATGCGTCTGCCGGCGAACATGGGGGCGGATTACGTGGAGCGGTTCGAGGGTCTTTTCCCGTCCCTCGCGGCCACCAATGGGGCTGCGTTGATCCCGTTCCTGCTCGAGGGAGTTGGTGGTCGGCCCGAGTACAACCAGGCGGACCAGATCCATCCGAACGCCGAAGGACACCGTCGGGTCGCGACGAATGTCTGGTCGGTGGTGGGACCGATCCTCAAGGAAGCGTCCGTCGGTGGCATGGCTGACAAGCCTGTCTTGCCCGCGAAGACGGCCGCCCCGTAGATTCCGGTCCGTGATTCCCTCCTATTCCCGTCGCGGGTTCCTCGGGACCGGTACGTTTGCCTTGGGGACCTTGGCGGTCAGGCCGCTTCTGGCGGCGGAGCCGTTCGCCCGTTCTTCCACCCCGAGGCTGCGGTTGGGTTTGGCCGCCTACGGATTCCGGGACCAGTTCAAGCCGGAGAAAGGTGGCGAGCCGGCGCGAATGACCATGTACCGCTTTCTCGACTACTGCGCGGAACACCGCTGCGAGGGGGCGGAGCTGACGAGCTACTACTTTCCCCAAGACGTTGACGACGCCGAGCTGCTGAACATCCGTCGTCATGCCCATCTGCGTGGAGTCACCGTCTGCGGCACCGCGGTGGGCAACGACTTTTGCCATCCGCCGGGACCGAAGCGCACGGAGACGATCGCCTCGGTGAAGGAATGGATCCGCCGGGCCGCGCTGCTGGGGGCCCCGCACATCCGCGTGTTCGCGGGCAGCGTCCACGGAACCTCGGAGGAGGAAGCCATGCGGCTCACCATCGCTGCGCTGGAGGAGTGTGGCGAAGCGGCCGGGAAGTCGGGGATCTTCCTTGGCATCGAGAACCACGGCGGAATCGTGAAGGACTCCGCCAACCTTCTCCGGATCGTCCAGGCGGTGAAGAGCCCGTGGGTTGGCATCAATCTCGACACCGGAAACTTCTACTCCGAAGACCCCTATGCCGAGCTCGCCCTGTGTGCCCCGTGGGCGGTCAACGTGCAGTTCAAGGGCAAGGTCCGTCCCGCCTCCCGGAAGGCACCCCAGAAGGCGGACTACGCCCGGACGTTCAAGATCCTGAGGGACGCCGGCTACCAGGGCTTCGTCACCCTCGAGTACGAGTTCCCGGAGGATCCGTTTGCGACGATCCCCAAGGTGCTCGACGAGATGCGGCCGTTCATGGGGTAGGAGACACCCCCGGAATCGGGGCGCGGCGCGCTGCGTCGAAGACCTCCTTCACCGGGACTCCCGCCATGGCCGCGACGCTGCGGCATGATTCGAACTCCGGTGCCGCCTGGACCACCCGGCCGTCCAGGCGTCCCAGCTTCACCTTCACCGTGCCGAACGGCGTCTTCACGTCGACGAAGTCCCGGCGGAGCTTGCGACGCTCGGCACGGGTCCTCCGGACTCCGAACGCGGTGGTCTCCGTCAGGAGCAGTTCGGTGAAACGGTCGGCGTCGGCGGGTTCGCAGAGCAGGGTGAGCAGGACTCCCGGCCGTTGCTTCTTCATCTGGACCGGCGTGTGGAAGGCATCCAACGCCCC
>JAIXUV010000177.1 GCA_027483345.1 Verrucomicrobiales bacterium
CGGAGGGAAGTTCTCCATCGACTCCCGGCCCGGCGGTCCGACGATCCTTGCCGCCTGGATTCCACATCGGCCCACATCGGCATGAACGCCCCCGAATCCTTCCGCACGCTCCGACTGCTGCTGGTCGACGACCACCCGATCGTCCGCGCCGGACTGATGTCGATCTTGTCTGCCGATCCGCGGATGCAAGTCGTCGGAGCGGCCCGGTCCGGTGCGGAGGCCGTGGCGTTGTCCGGCGCCCTGCGCCCCGACCTGGTGGTCCTCGACCTCCGTCTGCCCGACGGGGCCGGCATCGGTCGGATCGTCGAGATCAAGGCCGCGGCTCCGGGATGTCGGGTGACCATCCTGACGTCGTTCGTGGACGCCAAGGAGGTCTTTGCGGCGCTGGAGGCCGGCGTGGACGGCTACCTGTTGAAGGAAAGCGACGAGGAGGCCTTGAAGGCCGCCTTGCTGGCCATCGCGCATGGGGAGCAGGTGTTGCATCCGCAGATCCTGCGTCTGGTGATGGGGCAGGGTGGCGGAGCGCTTCCGGTGGCGGGGACGATGATGCATCTCACCGAGGCGGAGCGCCGCATCCTGCATCTGGTGTCCGACGGCCAGACCAACAAGGAGATCGCGGCCCTGGTGGGCCTTTCTGAGAAGACCGTCCGGAACCAGATGACCCAGGTCCTCCGCAAGCTCGGCGTGGAGCGCCGCTCCCAGGCGGTGGCGGTGTATGTGCGGAATGGGTGAGGGAAGTAGGGAGCCGGGAGCAAAGAGCGGCGTCGGGCGTCGGGCTTCAGGTTGTCAGGATTCGGAAACCACCAACGGGTTCCACACTTTCCGGAATCCCAAGCCGTTGAAGTCCTTGACGTTGACCGTGGCAAAGTCGGTCACGCCCTGCCCGACGAGAGTCAGGGCACAGCGGGTGTCGTAAAGTCTTCGGAAGGCGAAGTCGGTCGAGCGGGCCTTCTGCCAAAGCCGGTCATGCAATGGACGGCTTTCGGAAGGGAAACCGACAAGACGCCAACGTGGATGTCGACGGTAGACCTGAACCACTTCGACCGCTTCCACGGCGGCAAGCGGGTGTCGCAGAACGGCAGGATTGCGAAGCAGACCGTACAGTTCGGCGAGTATGAATTCGGAGATGGCCACGTCCTCCTCGCCTTGAATCGAGGTCAGCCAGGCATAGGCGGCGGCATGCCTTGGCGAGTCCTCGTTGAAGGCGTGGAACAGGATGTTGGTGTCGATGGAGAGCATCGGCTATCTCCGGCGCGCCCTCGTTTGGCCGAGTTCGGCGGAAGTCAATTGGGCCTGCGCCTTGATGTCCTCGTCGCTCAAGCCCTTCCATCCCAGGCGACGCGGCTTGGGCGGCTGCCATTCCCGATGGGCATTGGAATCGGGGTCGTAGACGCTGAGGATGTACTCGATGCCCCGGCGGGCGAGTTCTGCGAGGGAGATTTCGCGCGCTTCGCACACTTTTTTGGCCCGGGCGAAGGTTTCGTCGGGCAGTTGAATCTGGGTCCGAGTCATGCCCACAAAATGACGGCTATCCATGATGCCGTCAATGCGACGGCACTACTGGAATGACGTCGGGCGTCGTGAAGGGCTCCATCCGTGGAATCCGTGTCGGATTCCGTAGGGGATGGCGCCAGGCTTCAAGGCTCCCGGATCCGTCCGCGTTTGCCGTCGACTTCGGGACGGACGTCTTCGACGGTCCGCGACGTGGACATGGGAACTTCCGGGGAAAACCGGCCGGTGCGGGACACGACCCTGCTTTTCGGCACCGGAATCGTTGCGGTGGCGCTGGTCGTGTCGGGCGTCGCGCCGTTCGACCGGCTCACCTGGTTCCTCGAGGTGCTTCCGGCCCTCGTGGCGTTTCCGGTGATGTGGGCGACGCGCCGTCGGAAGGGGTTGACGCCGATCCTGTACGGCCTGATCGCGGTCCATGCTCTCGTCCTGATCCTCGGCGGTGCCTACACCTACGCTCGGGTGCCGCTCGGGACCTGGATCGCCGAGGCGTTCGGGCTGCACCGCAATCCCTACGACAAGATCGGCCACTTCTTCCAGGGGCTCGTGCCCGCCTTGGTGGCGCGGGAGATCCTGCTCGGCGGCGGCCACGTCCGTCGTGGGAAGATGCTGGTGTTCCTGGTGGTCTGCGTCGTCCTCGCGATCAGCGCGGTGTACGAGCTGGTCGAATGGGTCGCGGCATTGGCACTGGGCCAAGGGGCTGATGAGTTCCTCGGGACGCAGGGCGATCCCTGGGACACCCAGTCGGACATGTTCCTCGCGCTGATCGGATCGGTGTCGGCCCTGGTGGTGTTCTCGCGTCTCCAGGACCGGCAGATGAAGAAGGGCCGATGCGGCTGAGGAGGGAAAAGGGGAGCTCGAGCGAAGTTCGGTCCGGGCCCATCCGTGGAATCCGTGTCGTTCTCCGACTCGGCAGGCGTCCGTGGATCTCGCGGCTTGGCGCGTCTGCGTGAGGTCCCATCCGGGCTTCGGCCAATCGCGAATCCCGAATCGGGAATCAGGAATCGGCGGCCCCGCCTCATTCACCGAGCACGTGGACGACGAGCTCGCGGGTGTGTGGATGGGTTCGGTGTTCCCACAGGTAGATTCCCTGCCAGGTGCCGAGGACCATCCGGCCATCGGAGAGGGGGATCGAGAGGTTGACCGTGGTCAACGCCGTACGGACATGCGCCGACATGTCGTCGGGACCTTCCATCGTGTGGACGAAGAGGCGGTCCCCATCCACGACGAGCCGTGAGAACCACGCCTCGAGGTCGCGGCGCACATCGGGGTCGGCGTTCTCCTGGATCAACAGCGAGGCCGAGGTGTGGCGCAGGTGGAGGGTGGCGAGGCCGGTGCGGATCCCGCCGACACGGATCACCGCCGCGACGGCGTCGGTGATCTCCACGAGGCCGCGTCCGCGGGTCCGGAGACGAAGCGTTTCCTGGAGCTGCTTCATGCGCCTCTTGGAAACACTTCCGCGACCGCCTCGTCGAGTGCGGACACCATTCGGTCCAGTTGGGTCGGAGTGGTGCAGTAGGGCGGCATCAGAACGACGACGCTGCCGATGGGGCGGGTGAGGACGCCGCGGCGGGCCATGGCCTCGCAGACCCGGATCCCGGCGCGTTGCTCCAGGGGAATCGGCTCCCGGGTGCGCCAGTCGCGGACCAGCTCGATGCCGACCACAAGGCCTTCGCGTCGGATGTCGCCGACCTGCGGGTGCCGCCACAGGACCTCGAGCCGGCGGGCGAGGCGTTCCTCCAGCGCGCGTCGGCGGGCGACGTCGGCGGGATCGGCGAGCAGGGCAAGGCTGGCGAGCGAGGCGGCGGCGCCGAGTTGGTTGCCGGTGTAGCTGTGGCCGTGGAAGAACGTCCGGAATTCGGTGTAGTCGCCCAGGAAGGAGTCGAAGACCTCCTGCGTGGCGAGCGTGGCGGCCATGGGCAGGTAGCCGCCGGTGAGTCCCTTGGCGACGGCGACAAGGTCGGGGACCACGCCTTGGCGCTGGGCGGCGAAGGTGTGGAACCGTGGTCCGGACCGGAACCCGGTGCCGGTGCGGCCGAAGCCGGTCATGACCTCGTCGGCGATCAGCAGCGCCCGGTGGGCGCGGGCGATCTCGGCGACTCGGGACAGCCAGCCTTCGGGCTGTGGGACCATGCCGGCGGCACCCTGGATGGCCGGTTCCACGACGAAGGCGGTGTAGGGCTTCCCGGCGCGGGTCGCCTTGGCGAAGCGGTCCTCGACCTTGGAGACGCATTCCCAACCACATTTCCGCCAGGTCCGCGCGTCGGCGCGCTCCGGCTTGGCCCGGTTGAACGGACACCGGTAGCAATACGGCGCCATCACGGCGTCAGTGGGGAACAGGAGCGGCTTCCAGGTCCGGTGGAAGAGGTCTATGTGTCCGACGCTGACCGCGCCCACGGTGTCGCCGTGGTAGGCGCCCTGCATGGAGAGGAAGCGCGGCCTCTTCGTGATCCCGGCGCGTCGGGAGTGCTCGGCGGCGAGCTTGAGGGCGGCCTCGATCGCGGTGGAGCCGTCGTCGGAAAAGAAGACCTTTCCCAGGCGCGGCTGGCCCTTCGGTCCCCGGGCGCGGCGGATCAGTTCGGCGGCGAGTTCCGAGGCCGGTGCGGAGGCGAAGCCGAGGGACGAGGTGTGGGCGACCTGCGAAAGCTGCCGACGAAGGGCCCGGTCGATCGCGGGGTTCCGATGGCCGTGGAGGTTGGTCCAGATCGAGGAATTGGCGTCGAGGAACCGACGTCCATGGACGTCCTCGAGCACCGTGCCGCGGCCCTTCACGAGCACGATCGGCTCGGACTTCAGCCAGTCGCGCATCTGGGTGTACGGATGCCAGACGTGGCGGTGGTCGAGTCGGGCGAGGGGGTGCATGGGAGCGGAGAGCGAGAAGCAGGGAGCGAATCGGCAATCGGCAATCACGAATCACGAATCACGAGGGCTTCGCCGAGGTGGCGGAGGTCGTCGGGGGTGTGGGCGGCGGAGAGCGTGAGACGGATGCGGGCCTGGCCGCGGGCGACGGTGGGATAGCGGATGGCCGGGGCGAGGATGCCGGCTTCGAGGAGTCGGCGGGAGAGGGAGACCGCGGCGGACTCCGCGCCGACGAGCAGCGGGAGGATCTGCGATTCCGAACGGGGTTCGAATCCGGCGCTCCGTACGTGGGCGAGGGCGGCGGCGATGTTCGACTCGAGTCGTCCGCGACGGAGGTCGCCCTCGGGGCCGGCTGCGAGCCGGATTCCGGCGGCAGCGGCCGCTGCTGCGGCGGGTACGGGTGCGGTGGAGAAGAGGAAGGTGCGGGCGCGGTTGACCAGCATGTCGGCGAGCCGGCGCGAACCCGCGATGAACCCGCCGGAGGCGCCGACGGCCTTCCCCAACGTGCCCATCTGGACCTCGACCCGGTCCGTGAGCCCGAGGCGTGCGACCCAGCCGGCGCCCTGGGGGCCGACGACGCCGGTGGCGTGGGCCTCGTCGACCATGAGCCAGGCGCCGTGGTGCTCCTTGCAGGTGACGATGTCGGCGAGCGGGGCGACGTCGCCGTCCATGGAGAACAGGCTCTCGGTGACGACGAGCACGCGGGGGCCGCCGTCGGTGGAGCGGGGGCGGGCGGCGCACCAGCGGAGGATGCGGTCGAGGTCGTCGACGTCGTTGTGGCGGAAGACCCGGAGCGTGGCCCCGGAGAGCCGGGCGGCGTCGACGCAGCAGGCGTGCACGAGCCGGTCGAGGACCACGATGTCACCGCCGCCGACGAGGGCCGGGATGGTGCCCATGGCGGCGGCGTGGCCGGTGCTGAAGGCGACGGCGGCCGGCAGTCCCTTGAGGTCGGCGATTCGTTCCTCGAGACGGTGGTGGACGTCGAGCGAGCCGGAGATAAGGCGGGAGGCGGTGGAACTGGCGCCGAAGTCGCGCAGGGCGCGGGCGGCGGCCTCGGCGAGGTCGGGATGGGCGGCGAGGCCGAGGTAGTCGTTGCCGGCGAAGTTCCGGAGCCGGCGTCCGTCGACGACAATCGAGGTGCCGTCGACGGCGCCGACCCGACGGAGTTCCCGCCAAAGGCCGGCGTTCCGCAGTTCCCCGAGGCGTTGCCCGAGGACGGCGTCGAAGTCGGATTTCGGGACGGGCTCGGCCACGGGGGCTTTCGGGGCGGGGTTCAGGGGATGACGCGGCTGTCGAGGGCGAAGAGTTGCCCGGAGACGTTCCGGGTGGACAGGAGGAAGGCGACGAAGCGGGCGACCTCGGCGGGGTCGTTGTGGCGGCCGAGGAGGTTGGCGTCGCGGTAGGCCTGGAGGCGCTCCGGAGTCAGCCCGGCGGTGAGCGGGGAGAGGAGGAATCCCGGCAGCACGGTGTTGACGCGGACGTCGCGGGAGCCGAGTTCGTGGGCGAGCGAGAGGGTGAAGCCGTGGAGGGCGGCCTTCGACGCCGCGTACGCGGACTGGCCGGCGGAGCCGACGGTGCCGGAGTAGCTGCCGATGTGGACGATGTGTCCGCCGGTGCGGGCCATCGGCCGGGACGCGGCGCGCGCCAACCGCATGGCCCCGCCGAGGTTGACCGAGAACAGGCGGTCCCAGTCGTCGGGTCCTATGTGCGCGAGCAGGGCGTCGAGGATCACCCCGGCGACGTGGACCACGGCGTCGATGCGGCCGGTGTCGTCGAGGACCCTGCGGACGGCGGCGCGGCAGGAGGTGTCATCGGCGACGTCCAGGTCCACCGGCACGGCACCGGGCACGGGTTCCCAAGGGCGCCGGTGGACGCCGGCGAACACCCGGTGGCCCGCGCCGGCGAGTTCCCGGACGATGGCCTGGCCGAGCACCCCGGAGGCGCCGGAGACGAGCACCGCGAGCGGTGCGGGGGCCGGGAGGTTTTCGGAGGGCGGATTCATCGCGGGATCTCCTGCGGGATCCGGTCACGGAAGGAGGGCGAAATCCACTCCCAACGTCCCGCCACGAGCGTCGCGCCGACCGGCCCGGTGTGGTGGATGAGCGCCTCCTCGGCCGACCACGTGGATCCGTCGTGTGGAATGACCAGGAGATCGGCGAGGGAATAGGTCTGGAGTCCGCCGATCACCGAGCGGAGTCCGAGGGCCTTGGCCGGATTTGCGGTGGATTCGGCGACGAGGCGCCGCGGGGGCAGGACGGGATCCGCGGCGAGGGCCTGGCGCATCTCGGCGACCATCGAGAGGACCGTGTCGGGTGAGCGGCCGTTGCGGACCGAGGCGAGGCTGTCGGTGCCGAGGCAGATCGGAACCCCGGCCTCGGAGAGTTCCTCGCGCGGGAACCGGCGGTGGCCGAAGTAGGCGTGGGAACGCGGGCAGTGGGCCACGGCCGCGCCGCGGGTGGCCAGGAGGCGGGCGTCGTCCCGCCAGAGGTAGTTCACGTGCACCGCGAGCATGGCCGGTCCGAGCAGGCCGCAGCGGTGCAGGTGTTGGACCGGGGAACCGAGGCCGCAGTCCTCCATGGGCCGTTGGCCGTCGAGCCAGGAGAACATCGGTCCGCGCCGGTAGGTGAACATGTCGAACTCGGACTCCGACTCCGCCACGTGGGTGGTGAGGCGCCATCCGTCGCGTCGGGCCGCGTCGGCGACCAGCCGGAGCAGGTCCGGGGTCGTGGAGTAGGGGGCGTGGGGGGAAAGGCCGATGCCGCCGCGGATGGGCGGGAGCGAGGTCAGGGTCTGGACCGCCTCCTCGAGCAGGCGTGCGGGTTCACGAGCGGAGCGGACGCCGGTGACCTCGAGGCAGGAGAAGATCCGCAGCGGCGTTGTAGCCCGGAGCGCCGCGAGCTGGTGTCCGCGGGATTCGATGTTCACCACGGTGGTGACGCCGCCCTGGAGCAGTTGGCGGGCCCCGGCGAGCCAGGATTCGGCGAACTCCGCGTCGTTCCATTGGGCCTTGAGGGTGAGGATGCCCTTGATCCAGTCGGGGAAGGCCCGTGGCGGCTGGAGCTGGCCGGCCATGCCGGTGTAGTCGAGGTGGCAATGGGCGTTGACGAGGCCCGGGAAGACCGCGGCGTCGCCCAGGTCCACCACCGGGCCCGAAGCGGATTCGCGGATCTCCGACCAGGGACCGACCGCGCGGATGTGGTCCCCCGAAATCCAAACCGCGCCGTCCGGGATGGACGGCGCGGTGACGGGTACGACGGATCTGGCCCGGAGTATCACCGGATCAGGCGGCCTGCGAACGGCGGGTCTCCTTGAGACGCGCGGCCTGCTTGTGCTTCGTCGCCTTGGCCTTGCTGTGGCGGGCGCGGAGCTGGGCCTGGAGCTTCTTCACCGAGAGGTCCACGGCGGCGTAGAGATCCGACTCGCGGTCCTCGGCGAACAGGTCGTTGCCACGGACTCCGATGCGGATGCCGCACTTGAACTGCTTCTCCGGGGAATGGGCGACGTGGTCCTTCTCCAGGGTCACGCGGGCGTCGATCAGCCAGCGGTCGATGTGCTCCAGCTTCTCGATCTGCTGGAGCACGTGCTGCTCGATGGCTTCGGTCAGCGTGATGTTGTGTGTCGACAGGATGAACTTCATGACGGCCGCAAGGTGGCGAGCGGAAGGGGGCATTTCAACCCGCCAGTTGTCACGGGGCGCGTCGGCGTTGCCGCAAAGGGCCGCTTTCCGGGTCGTTTGGAAACGGCGGGTGACGGTTCCAGTCGGCGTTGCCGGCGGCGGCGGCGACCGTTGACGGCCTCGCTGGCGCACCCTGGGGCGGCCGCCGATCCGTCGTGAATCGGCGCCGGGCGGCGGCTCCCCCTTGCCTTCGACCCCGTTCGTCGGCTTAGTCCGCCCGCGCCATTCACCGCATGCTGGCACTCATCGACATCTCGCTCTGGCACTGGGCCGCGTTCACGACCTTCGTGCTGCTCGCGTTGGCCGCGGATCTCGGGCTGTTCCACCGCTCGGGACACGAGGTCCGTTTCCGGGAAGCCCTGGGTTGGACGGCCGTGTGGGCCGCCTGCGCGTTCGCCTTCGCCTTCCTCGTCGCCCCGGCGGTCGTGCCGGGATGGGACCGGGCCGCCGCGGCGACCTTCACCACCGGCTACCTCGTCGAGCTGTCGCTCTC
>JAIXUV010000181.1 GCA_027483345.1 Verrucomicrobiales bacterium
ATGGGAAGGGATCAGGGATAGCGGAGGTCCCAGGTGAACGTGGGACCGGGGAACGGCGAGGACGGGGTGAACCTGAAGGCGTCGCTGTCCAGCGACGAAGTGCGGGACACCCGGAAGCTTCCGACGCTGAAGCCTTCGCCGATGTCGTTGAGGTTGTCGGGAGGAAGGTTCAGCGTGTTCCAGCCGGCTATGGTGGTGCTCAGCGAGAGGCTCCAAGAACGGTTGACCGGGTTGAACTGCGCCGTGGTGGACCAGGCGAGGCGGCCTCGGACCGTGCCGAAGCCCTGCCATCCGGTGTCGCGCGACGACGTGCCACCTCCGAGCTGCAGGGAGTCCGTGGCGCTGTGCCAATTGAGGACCAGGGGGATCTCGATGTTGCCCACGGAGGTCTTGCCGCGGGAGGAGAGACCCGCGCGGTTGAAGGTCCAGGCGCCGAGGTCCGGCGAGCGTCCGAAGATGTTGAAGGGATCCGGGTCGGGGCCGGTGAAGTCGAACACGCCGGAAGGCCGCAGGGATCCGTTCAGCGGGATGGAGGGCAGGAACTGGACCGGGGCGAGGGTTCCACCGACGGTCAGGAGCGGGTTGCTGCCTCCGAGCGGCAGGTCGACCCCACCGAGTTGGATGCCGTTCATCGGGAACCCGAGGATCGTCGACGCGGCGTCGGTGATCGAGAAGTTGACCAGGGCGTTCGGACGGATGGTCCCGGAGAGATTCGGCAGGACCGTCGCGAAGATGTTGGTCAGGGACAGGGGGCCCCGGAACGTCATGGCCGGCGAGCCACGTGGGTTGCTGCGCAGGGCGATTTCCGGGTTGGGAAGGGCGAGGCCTGCGAGGGTGAAGTTGCCGGGGCGGTTGGTGATGGCGAGTGCGCCGTTGGAAAGGCGTTGGCCGGCGAAGACGAGGGCATTGAACAACGGGCTGTTGGTCAGGTTGAACCTCGCGAACACGGCCTGCTGGACGGGACCGTCCACCTTCGTCTTGCTGAGGATGTTGGTCAGCTGGGCGATGGGGAACGTCTCGAAGGTCGAGCTGAGCGAACCGATGTTGGTCAGTGCGAACGTGCCGTTGGCGGACATCCGACCGGAATAGCCGGGCCCGAAGAGCGGCGTGGTGCGGAAGGTGAATCCGCCCGAAGAAAGCGTCCCGGCGGTGCGGCTCAGCGAGAAGCCATCACCGAGGGCCACGAGCGCGCTTTCGGACCCGGAATGGGTCAGGTTCAACGCCGCCGGCGGGCGCCAGTTGGCGGAGATGCCGATCGGGGTCAGTCCCGGCAGTCCGACGGAGGCGGCGATCTCCGACGAGTAGGACGCGGCCGCGCCGCCGCGCAGCGCCACGGTCAGGCCGACGACCGGGAAACCGTGGAGCGTGCTGTTGGTGGGGGCGCTGGTGTCGAGAACGAGGGAGCCGTCGCTGGCGAGGGTTCCGGAGACGTTCAACGCCGGGAGCGGCGCGTTGCCGAGGACGCCGCCGAGGTCGAGTCGGACGACGCCGTTGGTGCTGCGGCGAAGGATGGCGGAGTTCACCGAGCCGAGGTTGAACGGCCCGAGCTTGAGGTTCGTGACCGGGAGGAGTTCGGCGGCGAACTCACCGCTCGTCCGCAGGGTGAAGGGCCGGAGCGGCAGCACCTGCGGGCGGATGGACTGGACGGACCGGGCGCCGCCGTCGCCAAGCGAGCCGAAGGTGGTGCCATCCAGCTCCAGCCGAACGTCCTGGGGCATCAGCAGGCCCTCCGGCGAGACGTCGACGGAAAGAGGCCCGCCATTGGTCCCGGTGATCCGGAACCTGCCGAACGGGATCGGCGGAAGCGTCATCCGCCCGCGGAGGATGGGCGGAAAGGCGGCCGTGGGCGGCTGTTGGACGCTGAACTCGGCGGAGGAGGAGTCGACGATCCCGAGGACCCGCAGCGTGCCGCGGACGCCGATGCCGCCGTAGAGACGGATGGCGCCGAACGGGGTGCGCGTGTCGGCGTTGAGGTCGTACAACGGCGAGTAGGCGACGAGCGTCGCCGAGCCGCTGGTGGGCGGCGTGGAGAGGATCGCCTGGAGTGCCGGCGGGACCTGGAGCCGGGGCAGGTCCGCCTGGAGGCTGACCCTCGGGATGACGTTGGTGAAGGCGTCCCAGGTGCGGTTGATCGCGGCGTTCAGGTTGGTGCGGCCGTTGAGGGCGAGCTGCAGGTCGTTGGTGAGACCGACGAAGGTGTCGGCGATCGGACGCGGGGGGCGTCCGACGAACTGGAACCGGAGCGAGGCCCCGGCGGGAGCGAGCTGGGAGATCCAGGAGTTCGTCGGGACCTGGGCGGTGGCGACGAGTTCCGCGGGTTCCTGCCCCACGGGGAGCCGTCCGAAGAGCCGGGCGTTGAAGGTCGGGACGCCGAGGATCGTGTTCGTCATCCAGCCGGCGAGGAACGAGAGGTCGGTGCGCCAGAGGTGGGCCGGGACGCGGATGGAGTTCGTGTAGTTCGGCAGGACCGTGCTGATCGAGTCGAGGATCGCCTGCGGGTCGAGGGAATTGAGCGCTCCCGGAAGCAGGTTGCCCTGCGGGTCGAACATCACCGGCGGGTTCGGCGCGGGCAGGTAGAAGGAGAGCTGACCGTTGGTCCGGGTCTGGAGGACGTAGTCGCGGACGAGCGTGAGGAAGTTGGTGGCCTTCCCGATGGGGCTTCCGTTGGTGAGGATCTGCTGGATCAGGGCGAGCGGCGGGGTGTCGACGAGAAGCCGCGGCGGCGCGAGTTGTCCGGCGCCGACCAGGCCGCCGTGGGGGAAGTAGTCCACGTTCAGAACGCGGCCCTGGAGGTTGGTGCGGGCGGGCAGGTAGGCCGGATCGTTGGTGGGATAGGCGTTGGGCAGGTCCTGGACGGAACCCTTCCATCCGATGGCGTTGCCGAGCCGGCGCGTCGCGGCCGCGGCCAGGAGCAGGTCGGAGCGCGACGGCAGATTCGTCAGGCCGGGACGGAGCCGGAGTTCGTCGGGCGAGACCCAACGCCGGGGGTCGCCGACCCGGTAGGCCTCGGGATGCGACGCGAGGTTGGGCAGGATCACCCGTGCGGCACCACCGGCCAACTCCATGCCGAACGGGGCGGACCGAACCTCCAGGGTGTAGGTCGTGTTGCGGAGGGCGCTGTCGACCGATCTCCGCACCAGGTCTCGGGCGCGGGAAGGCGAGGCGAAGCCGCCGCTGTAGCCGGCGATGAGGAACTCCAGCGGGTCGCCGTACTCCAAGGCGGGGCTGAGGGCACCGCGCACGAACAGGAGGTACCGGGGATCGCTGAGGTTGACCTCGAGACGGCCGGCGTAGCGGGTCCTGCTGTACTGGGCCTGGAAACTCACCACGTCGCCGCCGGGGTAGAGGGGGATGCCGAAGAGCTTCGGGGCGACCTCGCCGCAGAGGGTCAGCGTGGGACGGATGTTGGAATAGCGTCGTTGGGCCACCTCGGCCATCCGCTGGGGGAAGTCGGTGGGGAGCGCCCCGACCAGGTCGTCCCGGATCGCCGAGAACTCGGCGAGCAGCGCGAGCCGTTGGGAGGCGTTGAGGGCGAGGGGATGTAGCGGATTCGAGATCCGCGCGATCATCTCGTCGCGGGAGAGGCCGGTCGTGGCCGCACCGGCGGCGCGGGCGTAGACGGCGCGGAGGACCGGTTCGCCGACGATGCGGGCGATGTCGCCGACCGCCTGGACGGCCTCGGTGACGCATCCGGGACATTCCATCGCGGCCTGGACGCCGCCGATGTCGAGCGGGCCGACCTCGAAGAGCACCTCGCCGCAGAGGGAGGGGGAGAGTTCGCCCTTCTCGTCGGTGGCCGAGACGAACATCCGCGCCTGGCCGACGGGAAGTCCGACGACGTTGACGATGCCGACGGCGCCGACGGATCCGGCGGTGCCGATGACACCCTGGCCCTTGAGGTAGGCGAAGGCGGAGATGCCGGCGTAGGAGAAGCTGCCGGCGACCGAGAGCGAAAGGTCCGCGCACGGGGCGCCTTCGTAGAGGATTGCGGCGAGGCGCTGGTACACCACGGAGGGACCCGAGGCGAAGGCCTGTTGGACGGCCGGCTGGATGAGCGTCACGAACGAGCTCCGCATCTGTTCGAGACCCTCCGACCGGTAGCGGTTGAGGGTGTTGACGGCGGAGGCCGAGAGCGGCGGTCCGGCGACCGGCATGTGCGTGGCGACCGCATCGACCACCCGGCGTGCGGCAGCGTTGGCGAGGAAGGCCGCGGAGGAGGAGTTCTGGCGGACCCAGGCTTCGTTGATGCCGATCCGTTCGAGCGTCTGGGCGTCGATGGAGCTGAACTTGCCGATGATCCGCCCAGGGAACCGGACCGTGTCCGGGTGGGGTTGGCAGAAGATGTTCACCGTCGCCGGCGGGCATCCGCCGGGGCATTCGATGGAATCCGCGATCTTCGCCCCGGTCTCTTCGCCATCCTCGGAGCCGACGGTGTTGTCGGCGGTGTTGTCGGCGGTGTCGGACTTCCGGGCGTCGGGGACGGTCTGAGGCAGGTCGGGCACGGGAACCGTGCTGGCGAAGTCGGCGGCCTGTTCGGCGGCGTTGCGGATGGCGTTGCGGAACGCGGCCCAGTCCATGCCGGAGCTGGGGATTCGCGGGCCGTTGAAGTCGAGGATCTCGCCGGTGGGGCTGAGGATGAACTGGTTCTTGAACTCGCAGGTATCGACGGTGGTGTTGGCGAGGGAGAATCCCCCCTGGGCGCCGGTCCAGAGGAAGCCGGTGGGGCCGAGCGGCACGCCGACGCTGCCGGCGTTGATCTCGACGCACGCCCCGAGCGGACCGAGGAAGGTGTTCGCGGCGAAGCTCACCAGCACCTTGTAGGTGTCGTAGGTGCCGTTGAGCCGGCCGGCGATCCACTGCTGGCCGAGGCTCTGGTCGAGGCCGCCGATGCAGGCCTGTCCGCCGATGTCGTTGATGGGCGGCAGGTCGAAACCGTTCACCCCGAGGCACAGGGTCCTGACGCCCTCGATGCGCGGGGTGCCGTCCGCGGCGAAGGTCACGCCGACCCGGTCCGCCTGGCCCGAGAGCACGGGGTCCTCGGGCGGGATCGCCACCCCGAGGCTCGCGAGGATCCCCACGTTGTCCGGGCGGAAGCGGGTCGCCAGCGGCCGGCGTGGGTCGATGAACGTGAACTCGGCCCGGCGCAGTTGGACCGGGAGGACCTGGTTCAGGACGAAATCCGGCCGGGTGCCAACGTCCAGGCCGGTCACGAAGAATTCCGGCAGTCGCCGGGAGTCGAACCATTCGAAGCGGGCGTTCCTCAGCGACATCGCCGGCATCAGCTCGGTGCCTCCGATCGTGCCGTCGAGGGTCATCACCAGCGGGCGGGCCGCGGAGATCCGCGAAAGGTTGTCCAATCCGAGGAACCGGATCCGTCCCGAGCCGATGAGCGGTCCGTCCCGGCCGATCCGGAGGCCTCCGCCGAAGGCCAACGCCTCGGCCTGGAACTCCGGCACGCCGCCCAGGGGCCAGACGAGTCGGCCGCAGGTCTCCGTCGACACCACTCCGCCGACGGCGGTGGTGCTGGTGACGAGATCCGCCGCGAGCGAGGCCCGGAACCCTCCGGCAAGGGTCAGCCGCGGCGCCTGGCCCGCCGGCTCCTCCATCCGCAGCAGCGTGCCCGTGCAGCCCTCGTTTCCGCGTCCCAGCAGCATCACGGTCAGGCCGCTCTGTCGGATCACCGTCATGTCCTCGCGGAGCGACACGGCTCCGAGGGGAACGCCGTCCAACCGGAACGCGCCGTCCACGAGGTCGATGTGGTTGGTCTGGTCGCCGAACGGGAGCCGCAGCGTCCCCTGGACGTTGGTCAGGAAGGGCGCCGACGTCCCCGGGAACACCAGCCGTGCGGCGCACAGGGCCGCCTGGACGCCGGAACCGCCCGGCACCTCGAACCCGAAACGACGGAACCACATCTCGCCGCTCAGGATCAGCTCCGGGTTCGGCGTGTCGTACAGGTCCAGGCGCAGCGGATTGTCCGGGTTGAGGCGGATCTGGGTGCCGGACTCGGACACGGGGGCGGCACCGCAGAGGTCCGGACCGAGATTCGTGGCGAAGAACATCTGCGGCAGCCGCAGGACGCCATTGCTCAGGATCAGCGCGGAATGGCCGGGCTCGACGAGCCGCAGCGCGACCCGGGCGTCCGAGACGGACAGCTGGAAGAGTTCCGGAGTGATGCGGGACGGGTCCGCGGGAAGCGGAACGGAGCGGTCGCGACGGATGAGGGCGACGGTGCCGCCCAGCCGCAGTTCGCCCTGGGGGCGTTCCAGGTTGAGCGACATTCCGGCGAGGGCCTCGAAGACGACGAGGTCGTCGGAGATCCGATGGCGGGCGAGACCCGAGGCGACGCCGTCGAAGCGCAGTTCAGGCACGCCGGGGAACCAACCCAGGGTGAGGTCCAGCGATTCCCCGCCGGAGAAGCGGCCGCGACCGTTGCCGAGGAAGCGGAATGGGACGTCGGGACCGCCGGCGGCCTGCACGGCGAGCCGCTCGAGGACGAGGTCGGCCCCTGGTCTCCAGCCGCCGAGCGACGCCGCGAGGGCGAAGTTGAAGCGGTTGTCGAAGGTGGCCTCCTCGATGGCGAGATACGCCCCTCGGAGCTGGGTGAAGGACACACGGCCGCCGAAGGAGGTGCGCCACGCACCGGTGGCGGTGTTGAAGCGCACGAGTCCGGCCACGCGTTCCACGGCGAGGTCGCCCGGGAGCGGGAAGTCGAAGGCAACGGGACGGGAACGGACGTCGGCGGCCAGCACGTCGAGGAGCTGCCACGCGGTCCGGAGGTTCTGGTTGGCAAGGCCGGAGGCCATGGTGTCCACGGCCGTGAAGTCCGCGGCCGCCTTCGTGGCGATCCCCTCGAGCGCGACCGCCGCCGACCGCTGCGCGATCCAGGCCGCCCTGCGGGCCTGGGCGATCTGGGTGATGCGCACGGTCATCTGGGGGAAGATCTCCAACCGGAAGCGTTCGATCTCCGGGATGGCGACGGACTTGGCCGCCGGATCGGCTCCCGGGGACTGCGCGGTGGCGGAGACCGACTCCAGCTCGTGCGCCAGTTCGAGGGCCTCGCGGACGAGACCCGGGGCGTCCTCGCCGCGCAGTTCCCGGAGGGCGGCCGGGAGGATGTCCGCGAAGCGTCGGAACTCGATGCGCTTGAGACTCCGGATCGCGGACCGGATCGCATCGCGTCGGGCGGTGGAGGTCCGGGGATCCTGGTCGATGCGGAGGAACGCGTCGGGAACCTTCACACGGATGTCCTTGAGGCGTCGGATCGTCACGCGGGCCAGCCAGGCCGCATGGAAGTCGCGGTCGTACTGGGACGAGCCGGAATCGAGGCGGTTGGCGAGGCGCCCGTAGCCTTCGGAGATCGCGTCGAGGGTCGCGGCGTAGTCGCCGGCGACGAGGGCTTCGTAGGCGGCCCGGTCCGCGGGTGAGGTTCCGAGGCCGGAGACGTTGGTCGTCACACCGCAGTCGAGCGTGAGGATCCGGCCGGCCCAGACGCCGCCGCTCGCCTGCTGGTAGCCGTGGGCCTCGTGGATGCGCAGGGCGGCCTGGAGGACCAGTTCCTCGTGGAAGCCGGGACGGAAGCGGGTGCTGTTCTTCGTCTCGCAGTAGTCGGCGACGGCCCGGTTCCGGAAAGCCCGCGAGAACTCGCCGGCGGGGATCGTGGTGTCCACGGCGGTGGGGATGCCGGTGAGCTGGAGGGCCGAGTCGACGACGAGCAGCGTGGCGAGGCCGTTGGTGAGCTGCTGGTAGGAGAGATCCTCGAGCCGGGCGTTGTCCGTGGCGCGTCCGTCCGCCCCGAGGCCGTGGCGGGCGAGGAGGTTCGCGCGGATGTTGAACAGGGCGTTCGAGACGACCGATTCCGGGATCGGTTCGCACACGTCGCCGTTCCGCTGGGTGTACCGCATCCAGTTGGCGTAGGCGCCGACGAGGTTGGTGACGTAGTCGGGGGAGGTGTTGGTCGCGGCGGCGGGCAGGAGCAGGTCGAAACTGCGTCGGATCGAGGAACAGACGGCGGACCTCGACGGCATCGGCGGGGGCAACGCGGCCGGGGGTGGCGTGTTGCCGGCGTCGTCGACGGGTGGCTGCCAGTTCTGTGCGACCCGTCCGGCGGCGGCGGCCCGGGTGACTTCGACCGCGGCATTGCCGGCTGCGAGCAGCCGATCCGTGAGCCGCGCGGTTTCACGGCCGAGGTCGCGGACGAGGGCTTCGGAGACGGCATTCCCGGCGGCCCGGGCCTCCGAGACGCGCCCCTCGAGGTCGCGCGCCGCCCGGTCCATCCCGGCATCGAGGTCGGAAAGGATCCGGCCGGCGGCGTTCGCGGCGGCCTGGGCCGTGCGGTGGCCGAACACGGCCGGCGTGGTCGCGACGAGGACGGCGGCGTTCGCTCCGGCGTTCAGTTCGTCTGCGGGTAGACGGATGAGGAGGTCGGGGAACTCCGGAGGTTGACCGACACTTCCGAACTCGGGGGGATTCGCGACCGCGGACAGCGGCGAAAGGGCGTTCCCGAGTCCTTCCAGGTAGTCCGAGGCGGCGTTTCGGAGGTCGGGGCCCAACGAGGCGAGACCGGCTTCGTCGGGAACGAGGACGACGCCGGCGAGATTCGTGGAGAGGGAGAAGCTCAAGCCCCGGGCGCGCAGTCCGAAGCCGTACTCGGGGGGCGCGAACCGGAGGGTCGTGTCGAAGGTCGGGCCGTCGGTGATGGCGAGCTGGGCGGCACCCTCGAACCGGAGGTCGTCGGGCGGACGGAAGTGGAGGCGGACGGGATCCGAGGCCGGGATCGTGAGCCGGGCCCGCGGTTCGCGGCCGGGAATCGGCGCGGTGCCGGAGAAGGCGAGGTCGATTCGGCCGCCGCTGTCGAGGGTGGCGCCGTTCAACCGGAAGGCAGCCTGCACCGCCGGGAGGCGGAGATCGCCAGAAAGGGTTCCTGTGAGGCGTCTGAGGCCGGGTTCATAGAACATTCCGCCGGCGACGGATTCCACCTCGAGACCACCTCCGAGGGCGAGGTCGACAAGACCGGGGAGAGTGCCGTCGCGGCGGCGTTGGCCGGTCTGCCGCCAGTGGTCGAGGGTGTTGTCCCGCAGGCGCCGGGCGACGAGGGCGGCCTCCTGTTGGAGGCGTACACGCCATGCCGGGTCCCGCGTGCGTCCGGCTGAATCGATGAGCGAGAAGGCGGAGGCGACCAGCGTCTCCGTGGATCCGGAGACCGTGGTGCGGGCGTGGATGTCGGCCAACAGGTTGGTCAGCCACGTCTCCCGGACCGGCGCGGTGGGTCCGCTTCCGATCTGGAGCCCGAGTTCGTCGAGCCGCAGCGCCACGTCCAATAGGTCGGCCAAGGTCGTCTCGTCCGACTGGGCCCGGGATTCGTAGCGGCCCGGGAGGGCGGCGCGGACGGAGGCGTACACCTTCCCGAGGCGTTCGGCATCGCCTTCGAACTGGAGCAGGGCGGAGAGCACCTTGCGCATCCGGGACGGCGTCCATTCCGGCGCGGGGCGGCTGAGCAGTTCGTCCAGCCGCTGGTCGAGGCGCTGCTGGAGCACGGAGTCGAAGAGTCCGACAAGCTCGGGGCGGTCCGGGAGGAATCCCTGCTGGCCGAACTGCCGGACTTCCATCACGGCGCGGACGATCTCGGGATAGGTGACGGGATCGAGCGGTTCGTCGAGACGGGAGAGGACCGCGGCGCGCCAGCCGAGGGCCAGTTGGGTCACCAGCTCGGGATACGGTGCGGCGAACTCCGCCTGGACCCCGAGCAGCTGGCGGTCCCGTTCCATTTCCAGAAGGTCCCGAAGCGCCAGCAGCCGCGCCTGGATGGATTGGGAAAGGATGGTGGACGAAGGCGTCGAGAAGGTTCCGGGGACCACTCCGAGGTCCAGGGCGACGCGGCGGATCCGACGCTCGAACAGGTCGTGGATCGCGGCCACGACGTCGGTTCCCAGTCCGGAGGACGGGGTGACGCCGGACTGGGCTAGGGCTTCGAGGCCGAGCAGGGCCCCTGCGATCGCGCGGATCCGTTCCGGCGATCGGACATCCACGGCGGGCAGGCGTTCCCGGACGGCCGCCGCCGTGGATTCCAAGGCCCTTGCGAAGGCGGCCTTCATCTCGGGCGTCGTGTCGGTCCTGTTGGTCGCGACGGCGTTGAGGCGCAGGAGTTCCACCTGTGCCAGAAGCGCCTGCTCGACGTCGGTGGCCGCCTCGGCCGTGCGTCCGGTCTGTTCCGCCAGTTCGGCCAGTCCGGCGTCGAGGAGCGCGGCCGGATCGTATTCCAGCCGGCAGCGCCACGCGGTGAGGACCGGGAACCCCTCGGACTCCGGCGGCCGGAGGCGCAACCGGCTGTCGAGTTCGGCCGACGGCTCGTTCTCGAGGATCGCCCGGTTGAGCGCCCGGTAGTGGTCGACCGCGCAACGGAACCGCAGCCGGGCCATGGCGGCCGCCGGGGTGGAGCCGAGGTCGGGGATCTCCGGGATGGACGTGGGATCGACGGCCAGCGGCGCGAGCATCCGCAGAACGAGACCCGCGGCCTCCAGTTGGAACGCGATGCGGTCGGGCCCCAGGCCGAGCCGGACCCCGAACCGGGGCGTGGTCGCGCCGAAGACGACGTCCCCGCGGCCGGACACGCGGACGGAGCCATCGGCGTCGAGGATCAGCGACGCTGGACGGTTGGCGGGGATCGTGAGGCGTGGCGGCGTGGCCGAGCCGTCGGGCAGGGACCAGTCGCCGGACAACTCGAAGCGCAACGCGGTGCCGGAGTCGTCCTTCGGCGCGAGGTCGAGACGGAGGTTGGGACGCACCCCGGGAGGGAACGGAAGGCGCTGGGGATCGAGGCGGAACGTCCCAGACGGCAACCCGTCCTCGGTGAAGGCGCCGTCGATCCAGCCCATCGGGACCTGGCCGAAGGCGATGACCGGGATGCCGTCGAGTCCGGCGGCGGCGAGTCGGTCCATCAACGGCCGGTCGATCGGACCCAGCGTCCAGACCTGGGCTCCCCCGCGGTACTCGATGGTCGAGGCGGGCTGGATCGGCAGCCCGGTGGGCCAGGCAAGACGGACATGGTCCGCGGTCGCCTGCCAGGTTCCGGCCACCGATTCCATCCGCGCGCCTTCCGGGAACTGGAGTCGGGGTCCGCCCGGTCCGTTGGGCCGGAACTCGAAGGGCGGAGTCCGACCCGCGGCATCCAGCGTCACCGGTCCCGTTCCCCCGTCGGTGCGGACGTAGATCCGGGCATCGCCGAGGTCCGGGGCGTTGGTGACGGCGGATCCGTCCAGAAGCGCCCGGACGGTTGGCGTGCCGAAGACGACCGTCGTCGGCTCCATCCCGGCGCCGCCGAGATGCGGGCGCACCACCCGGATGCGGTCGTTCCTGCCGAGGAAGGTCCCGAGGTCCCCGGCGGCGGGGAATTCGGGCCGGCTGACGCGGATGATGCGTCGGTCGAAGATCTGGGACAGTTCGCCCGCCTCCTGGGCGGTCGCCACCCGGCCCACCCGCGTGGGGCCGGCCGCGATGAACACGGCGCGGTTCGGGGTGTTCGTCCCGGCGTCGGGTTCCCAGAGGGAGACGGCGATCCGCCTCGGGGCGACGACGAACGACTCGAACGGCAGCGTCGCATCGCGGGGGTCCAACCCGCCCCGGACCTCGATGCCGTCCCCGATGCCGTCCCCGTCGGTGTCGGCCTTCAGCGGATCGGTACCCAGAGCCACCTCCTCGGTGTCGGAGAGTCCGTCGCCGTCGCTGTCGAACAACTGGTTCAGCGGGTCCTCGGGATTCGTCCGTGCCTGGTATTCCTCGAGGTTGTTCCGGCCGTCGCCATCCGCATCGGCCGTGGCGTCGGGCCAGAAGAGCGGATCGAGGATCCCGGGGTGGGTCAGCTCGTAGACGTCGTCGATGCCGTCGCCATCGGAATCGAGGGGATCCAGCTTCGAGACCGCCTGGATGCGGTAGAACGCGGTGGCGCCGACCGCTTCCTGCCGGTCGGCGAGCTGGCCCGCCGCGGCCGTTCCCAGCGAGAGCCCGACGGGCGCCTGGATGCCCTCCAGTTCGAAACCCCGGCGGAGGATGAAGTACAGTTCGCGGTCGGCGGGAGTCTGGACCCGGAAGCGTCGGTCCTCGCCGATTCCAATCAGGACGGCATGGTTTTGGGGCGTCGACTTGGCCGGCACCTCCCCGGTGGTCGGGAGGATCGCCGCCAACGCCGCGATTCCGGCCCCGAGAAGGACGGAGCACCGGAACAGCCGGGAACGTCGGGGATCGGAAAGGATGGGGTGCGGCACACCGTCTCCATCGGGACCGGGTTGCACCGATGACAGGGAATGTCGGATTCCCCTGAAAAAGTTTCCGGTCACGGAGCCGGGATGCGGCGTTGCGCCGTTTTCCCGCGTTTTCGGGCAGATGCAATCCGGCGGAACCGTTCCTGGCCGGCGTCTAGCCCGGGTCCAGAACCGAGCGGAGACCCTGTGGGACGGACTCGGTCGCATCCGGCGATTCGGGGAGGTTCCAATCGACCCCCAGTTCCCGGAGACGTTGCTTGAGGAGCTGCAGATCCCAGATCTCGGCCTCGTCTGCATTGTGGACGAGGGCGAGTTTCCGGCCGTCCGGGCTGAAGGTGAGCGTCTGGACGGCGGGCTGGAATCCGATGCGCAGCGTCGCGAGCCGGGACCAGTCGCGGCTGTCGAGCAGCACCACCTCGTTGCCCTGCCGGGTGATGGCGAGTATCCGGCCTCCGGAACTCCAGGCGGCGAGTCCAGGCAGACTCCCGTTCCTTTCTGTGGGGAAGGAAAGGATCTCCTTCCAGGTGCCGGTTTCGAAGACCTTCGAGGCGGAGATCCCGGCCCAGGCCAGCCACCTTCCGTCTGGACTGAACCGCGCGTTGCCGTTGCCTGGCGCGAGGATCCTGGCCGGTGGCCGGGAGGTCGAACTCAGGTCCCGGACGTCCAGGCCGATGCCATGGAACGTGCCGAGCGCCAGCCAGCGTCCGTCGGGTGAAAGGCTTGGGGAACGGGGCACCACGAGGCCTTCGATCTCGGAGCGGCCCTGGGTGCCGTCCAAGGGCAGTCGGTGGAGACGGTTCTGGAGGGTGGGTACCAGGACCGAGTGTTCCCCGGCGTCGAGCGACGGGCCTTCGAAGCGGTCCGAATCGGTTTCCGCCAAGGTCCGCGGATCCGTGAGCGTGAGGCGTCCGCCGGACTCCGCGAACCGCCAGCGGACGATCTTGAGCGGTGTGGCGAGCACGATTTCCCTTCCGCCGGCGAGGGGCAGGGCGCCGATGCACCGGTCTTCCTCCCATAGCAGCAGGCGCCGGCCGGTCCGTGCGGAATGGACCGCGAAGCCGCCATCGCCGAGGGAGAACAGCCATCGGCCGTCCCTGGAGAAGTGCATTTCGTGGCGTCCGACGACGGGCAGGCTGAAGCGGAAATCCGGTCCTTCGACAGGGGCCACGAGCGCAATCTGCAAGCCTTGGAGCCCAACCGAACCTCCGTCGGCGGCGAAACGGACGGGGCGGTACCGGGTTCCCCGCATCCAGGGGAGACCCGACCGCAGGTCGAGGCCGACCGAGGTGCCGTCATAACTCCACGTGAGGGCGTTCCTCCCGTCCGGGTCGAGTTGTATGAAGGAGATGGGACCGCGGTGTATCGAGAACTGCTGGACCTTTTCCGAGGTCGGATCCAGCAGCCACAGGGTTCCGGAATCGAGGCCGGCGGCGAGCAACGATCCGGCCCAGTTGAGGGAATGGACCGGATGGGGAAGGCGGAACTCCCGGGGCGGCTTCCGACCCGTGGGGTCGTGCAGGCGCAAACGGTCGCCTTGGGCCACGGCGAACCTGCCGGTTCCGGTCGAGGGTTCGAAGGCGGCTTTCGCGCCGCCGGGGTCCTCAGCCTCGAAGGCGTGGAGGATCGCCCCGGTGCTGAGATCCCGCAGTTCCGCCATGCCGCCGGCGACCGGGATGACGAGGTAGGCGCGGCTGTCCGAGGAGATATGCCCCCCCGTCCGATCGGAATGGCGCCGGACGAGTCGGCCGTCGGCGGCGTCGTAGACAAGCAGGTTGTCCAACCCGTCGTTGACCGTCAGCCAGGCTCCGTCGGCGCTGTGATGGCGCCAGACCGGAACCCAGTTGGTGGAGGGCCCAGGAATCTCGGCGAGCGTCCGTCCGTCGGCGGTGTTCAACAGGGCCACCGCCCGGTTCGAGCGGATGACGCTCACCGAGTGCAGGTCGCCGTCGAAGGTGGCGTTGTCGACGCGGAACAGCGTCGGCGAAACCGGTCGCGGCCTGCCGAGGTCGATGGAGGCGAGAAGACCGATGGCTTCGTCGCGGAGTTCCGGGGTGACCCGGATCGCGGCGGCGTCGCGGACGGCCTGGAGTCCGGCCTGTCGGCGTCCGGGTTCGAGGGAGAGACGGTGACCCCGGGCCTGGGTCACGAGGGATTCCAGGAGACGTTCGCGGGCCTCGGCCGAGGCGACCTGTTCCCGGTTCCGCAGGCGGAGCAGCTGGAAGGAAACCACGGGTCCGCCGACGGCGAGGAGCAGGACGATCAGGAGGCAGGCGGAGACCAGGGCCGCGACCGTGGGCTTGCGCCGGGCCCAGAGCCGGGCGCGGCGGATCGGTCCAGCCGGACGGGCGAGGACGGGTTCACCGCGGAGCCAGCGTTCGAGGTCCTCGGCCAGCGCGCCGGCCGAGGAGTAGCGGTCGGCCGGCGGTTTCGAGAGGCATTTCAGCGCGACGGCCGAAAGCTCGCGGGGGACCGAAGCCGGGTCGGTTGGGGCCGGATCCTTCTCGGCCGCGTCCCGGAGCACCTGGGAAAGCCCGTCGCCGGGGAAGGGCGAATTGCCGGTCAACAGCTCGTAGAGGATCGCGCCGAGGCTCCAGACATCGGAGGCGACGTTCACGGACCGTTCCCCGCGGGCGACCTCCGGGGCCATGTACGCAGGCGTGCCGACCGGCCCCGCGGCCAGCGAGAGCGACCGTTCCGAGGAAAGGGCCCGGGACAGGCCGAAGTCGGAGACGTAGGGGTTGCCGAAGGCGTCGACGAGGATGTTGGTGGGCTTGAGGTCCCGATGGAGGATGCCGCGTTCGTGGGCGTGTTGGACGGCCCGGGCGATCCGGGCGAGGCAATCGGCGATCCAGCGCAGGCGTTCGACGTTGCCGAGTCCGGGCAGCGGGGTCGCCGCACGGTCGGCGAGGGTGGTTCCGTCGATGCGCTTCATCGCGAACCAGGCGCGTCCGCCGGTCTCGCCGGACTGCAGGATGGGGACGATGGCCGGGTGGTCGAGCCGGGCGGCGTTCTCGGCCTCGGCAAGGAAGCGTTTCCGTTCCGCGGCCGAGGCGAACTGGCCGGAGAGGATCACCTTCACCGCCACCTCGCGGCCGAGGACCGTATCCTTGGCCCGGAACACCGCGCCCATCGCGCCCCGGCCCAGTTCCTCGTGCAGTTCGTAGGGCCCCAGGCGTGTGGCGCTCGACGGGGGCGGGGCAGTGTCCGTGGCGGGTTCCGCCGACCTCGACCGGCCCCGGGCGCCCATCGCGACCCGCGACATGCACCGGGCGCAGAGCCCACCCAGGCGTTCCGGCCGGGTGCTCGCACCGCATCGGGGGCAGGGGACAAGGGGTTCGCCGGACATCTCAGGATTGGATCGGCGAAACGGAGCTGGGATGACCGACTTTCGCCACGGAATCCCGTCAGGAGAAGAGCGCGCGGATCTCCGCCTCGACCTCGCTCGGCGTGCCGACGGTCTCCAGAAGGATCTCGCGGACGCAGACGTCGAGCTCCTCGCGCAGCCGTTGGACCCGCTTGGCGACGGTGTTGGCGGCGAGGGCGGTGTCGGTGGCGACGGCGGCGTAGTCCCCGGGACCGGGTTCCTCCGCGAGGAAACGCCGGAGATGGCGGAAGGCCGGATCGGTCTCCGGGGAATGCCGTTCCTCCAGCCGCAGGTAGGCGAGGTGGAGGACGTGTTCGGCCCATTCGCGGTCGAGCGCGTGGCCGGGATGCTCGACGGTGCCGGGTTCTACCGCGTCGCGTTCGCATTCCTCCAGTCCGTCGAGCTCGATCCGGAAACCGGGCGGCAGGGGGCGGGGACGGTCGAGCAGATGGTTCCGAAGGCAGCGTTTGAGGTAGGTCCGGAACCGTCCGCGCTCCGGGGCCACCCGGGAGAAGGACTTCCGCCGCAGCAGGCTCATGAAGAACGACTGGACGATGTCTTCCGTCTCGGACACGGCGATGCCTGAGCCGATCAGGAAGCGGCGTACCGGTTCGCGGTAGAGGCCGCAGAGACGCTCGAGGGCCTCGGCCGAGGCGGGGGAATGGTCGTCGCCGGCGCTCAGCACCATGCTCCAATGCGTCGGGGGAAAGACGCCATGAGCCACCTCGTCCATGGGTGGAGGTTCTCCTTGGAAAGGCGGAAGCCCAGCCGAAAAGCGTTCCGTCCGGAGGCGCCGTCCGGCTTCCGGCGCACTCTTGGAACGTGTGCCCCGTGTTCCGAGGGGCTTCCTGCGTACGCGTCTTGGGTGCAGGTTTCCGTGGCTTGGATAGTCTTGGAAGGAGGGCGAGACTCGTGACCTCGTCTCCTACGACGTGCAGGGGTAGGAGACGACGTGAGGAGTCTCTAACCCACCGGGAGGCGCCTTGGATTGGGATCGGTCTGGGGAGGAGCGTGAGACTCGTGACCTCGTCTCCTACGGGCGTGCTGGAGCGGGGCCGACGGGTGTTGGGATGTCTTTGGTCTCGCCGGGGCGGGGAGGGTTGAACACCGTCTGGCCCAGTGAATCGGGGTCGCCATGATTTGAACGCTTGGACGGTGCTCTTCCTTGGGGCGCTCGGGGCCTATTTCGCCGCGTTCCTGCTCTATCCCGTCGGATTCATGCTCCGCCGCGCCTTCGGCGCCGATGGCGAGTTCACGCTGCGCTACTTCACTCTGCTGCTCGCCAATCCCATGTCGCGGCAGTCGATCCTGACGTCCTTCGCCCTGGCCACGATCACCACGACGCTCGCTTCCTGCCTGGTCCTGCCCTTGGCCTACGGAATGACGCGGTGGCGGTTTGCCGGTCGCGGCTTCCTCTCCACGCTCCTTTTGGTGCCCATGATCCTGCCGCCCTTCGTGGGGGCGATCGGTCTCAAGCAGCTGCTCGCCCGTTTCGGTTCGCTCAACTCGGTCCTGGTCGAACTCGGCTGGATGGATCCGGCGCGTCCCGTGGACTGGCTGGGCGCCGGCGGTTTCTGGGGCATCGTGGTGCTCCAGGTACTTGGGCTTTATCCGATCCTCTACCTCAACGTCTCGGCCGCGATGGCCAACGTCGACCCGAGCCTCCGGGAGTCCGCGAACAACCTCGGGGCGACCGGATGGCGCCTCTTCCGCACGGTCACGCTGCCGCTCATCCTGCCCGGTTGGTTCGCCGGGGCGATCATCGTGTGGATCTGGTCCTTCACCGACCTCGGCACCCCGCTGATCTTCGGCTACTCGCGGCTGGTGCCGGTGCAGATCTGGGATTCGGTGAACGACCTGAACACCAATCCGCAGGGCTACACCCTGGTGATGTTCGTCCTGCTGCTGACGGTGGTCCTGTTCGCCCTCGGCAAACGCGGCCTGGGCGGACGTCGTCACGAGATGATGGCCCGGGGACATTCCGCGGGTGCCGAAGTCCCGGCGGGGCCGTGGCTCACGGCGGCGATCTGGGCCGGGGCCGGCGTGGTCGTCGCCGCGGCGCTGCTGCCGCACCTGACCATCGTGGCGCAGTCGTTGGCCGGACGCTGGTTCATGTCGGCCTTGCCGGACTTCTGGACCACGGGGCATTTCGGGGAGGTCTTCGGCCATGGCCTCACCGGGTCCAGCATCCGCAACAGCCTGTTCTATGCGAGCCTCAGCGCGCTGATCGACCTCGTCCTGGGCGTGCTCATCGCCTGGCTGGTCACCCGTCGCCGTATCCCGTTTGCCGGGGTGCTCGACGCCCTGGCGATGCTGCCGCTGGCCTTGCCGGGGTTGGTGTTGGCCTTCGGCCTGTACGCCGGATTCAACGTCGACGAGCGGGCGAATCCGCGGCTCGACGCGTTCCTGGATCCGAGGACCAATCCGACGTTCCTCCTGATCGTGAGCTACAGCGTCCGCCGCCTGCCGTACATCGTCCGGTCGGCACATGCCGGGTTCCAGCAGGTGAGCGTCACGCTGGAGGAAGCCAGCGCCAACCTGGGCCAGAAGCCGTTGGGAACGCTTTGGAAGATCACGGTGCCGCTGGTGGCGGCCAACCTCGTGGCGGGGACGATCCTGACCTTCTCGTTCGCGATGCTGGAGGTGAGCGACAGCCTGATCCTGGCGCAGCGGGAGCAGCATTTCCCGATCACGAAGATGATCTACCAGCTCATGGGCCGCATCGATCCGTCCTCGCCCAGCGTGGCCTCGGCGCTCGGCGTGGTGGGCATGTTGATCCTGTTGGGCAGCCTCGCGGTGGCCGGCAAGCTGATGGGCAAGCGGCTGGGACAGCTCTTCAGGGCTTAAGGAAGGTTGATTCGGGATTCTTGAATCCGGATTCAACGGAGCCTCACGCGAAGCCGCAAAGCCGCGAGGGAAGGGGGCGCAGACCGTTGCCTGTTAAGCCCTTCAACCCTTCAGCTTTTCATCGCTTCCTCCCTTTGTTGCCCCCTTCAGCTCCGGCGTCTTCTTCCTCTGGCTGTCCTCGTTGAGGAAGCGGGCCGAAGAGATGGCCACTTCCATGGGCATGCGGAGAAGGTGGCGACCGAGGCAGGCGTAGACGGTGTCGAGGTCCGCGGCGCGCACCGCGGGACCGATCAGCGGATGGCGGCCGAGCACGCAGCCGGACGCCTGGCCGGAGAAGGCGGGCAGGATGAGATGCCCGGGTCCGGACACGAAGCAGGGGACCTTGGCGGAGGTGGCGACGCCGTCGCCGAGGACCACCGCCGGATGTTCATGTCCCTGGATCCGGCGGCGGACCATCGGGGCGGAGGCCGCCGGGACGGTGTCGCCGTGGAAGAGCAGCAGCTCGGAGATCTCGAGGTGCGGGCTGGTCGAGATGGGGAGCTTCCATTCGACGATGCGTTCCTGCACGCGGCGATCGTGGTTGCCGAGGACCAGTTCGATGCGGACCTCGGAACCACACGCGGCGACCAGTTCATCCAGGGCTTCCCGGACCCCGGAATGGCGGAGCGCCTCGTGGACGAGGTCGCCGAGGATCACGAGGCGCTCAGGTTGGTAGTCGGCGACGAGGGCTGCGAGGCGCGTTGTGGCGTCGTCGGGCAGGCCCACCGGGACCAGTTGTCCCCGGGAACGCTGGGTCCAAAGCCGGCCGAGATGGAGGTCGGCGACGACCAGTGCCCGGACCTTGGGCAGCCAGGCGGCGCGGCGGGCGTCGAGGTGGATCAGGTCGTCGATCTGGAGGGTTCCGGGCATGGGTGCGACACGGCGTGTTCGGGACACTGGCCCGGTCGGCACCCCGATTCAATGCGGTCCGTGCCGCCGGCATCGCCTTCGGACGTCCCGTTTGCCGGAGTTTCCGCCCATCTGCGGACCATCGCGGGGAATCGGCAGGAGCGGCAGAGCGCATCGCTGTGACCGCAGAAGTCGCGGGCGATCTGGAGCAGGGCCTGTTGGGTCGCGGCGGTCCTCGGGCCGATGGTGGGCCCGTTGCCGGCGAGACGCTGCCGGGCAAGGCGGAGGACGGCGTTGTCCTCGCCCTTCGGCCAGCGGTGGTAGCGTTCGCGGACGACGGAGCAGAGGGCAGGACGGCCGGACGCCGTGGCCTGGGCGTGAAGCCAGGGCAGGAAGATGTTCATCGCGAGGTCGGTGAACCGCGGGCGCCCGAGCAACGGTCCGACCTTCTCGTTCTGGGTCGTCCGGAGCGTCCAATGGTGATCCCAGAATCCGTCCGGATCGGGTTTCAGCCTCTCCCAGAGCCGCGAATCGGAGGATCGGGCTGGTTTGCCGTCGGCGATCCAGTCCAGGAGGATGTCGGCCAACGGACGGGAGGCCAGCCATTGGGCGGCGACGATGAGCCGCCGTTCCGGCTGGTTCAGCGGGCGGTTGCGTCCGGAGTGCCAGGCGAAGGCGGGAAGGAGTTCCCCGTGGAACGAGTCGCGGATGCGCCACCACAGGTGCCACAGTTCGCGGACACGATCCGATTCGCGACGTCGGGCGCCGGCTTCGAGGAATCCGCCGACGCCGAGCAGGCGGACCTCCCATTCGAGCGCTGACCAGGAGCGGCTGGAGCCGTCGATGTCGAGCACCTCGGCGACGCGGCGCATGGGCCAATGGTTGTTTCGGTAGCCGAGCGCGGCGAGGACCCCTTCCCACAGGGCGCGGTTCCATCCGACGACGCCGGCGCGGGCGGCGAACTCCTCCGACTTCCGCCGAAGCCGGACATCGGCGGCCTGTTCGAGGATTCGGGAGACGACCTTGGCCGGGAGCGCGGCGAGGGGACCGGAGCAACGGCCTGTGAGCAGTTGGGGAAGCAGCAGCGGGGCCTCCTCCTCGAGCCATGGCCCGAGCGTCTGCAAGGGGGTGTCGAGGGCGTCCTCGAGGGCCAGGACGGGAGGCGAGTCCGGTTCGGAGGCGGTGGAGGGAGCCGACCAGACCACCCGCAGGATCACGTCGCGGAAGGCGGGATTGCGGTCGTGTCCGTGCCGGCGCCATCCGGCGATGTCGAGATCGACCTCGATGGCGCCACGGATGGCCGGCGCGCCGTCCATGGAGACGATGGCGTCGCGGAAGTCGGGACCGGCGCCGCGGTTCCAGAATCCGGGATGGAGGACGCGGACGCGGCGTCCGTCGTCGGTCCGGAGACGGCTTCGGTCGAGGCGTTGATGGCGCCAGGCCTGCTGGAGCCAGCGTTCGGGCAGCGGGCCGGGCGCGGACTCGGAGAAGATCTGGGTGGCGTGGGTTTCCCGGCGCCAGAGGAGGTAGATGTCGGATTCGGAGTAGAGCATCGCGCCATCGGAACACCAACCCAGGCGGGCCGGTCAACGGGCGTCGGGCACGCGGATTGGCTTCCGACGAATTCCCGCTAGGCTCCCGGCGTCCGGAGGCAGCGAGGGAGGCGGTCGGCCCAAGATGCCGGCTTCCCGAACCACCGGATTCGGAAACCCGTAGCAGACGATGATGAGGAAGGAACTGAGCGCGAGCCGGTCGTGGGGGCTGGGCCTTGTCCTGGCATTGGTCGGGTTGGCCCCGTTGTTGGAGGCGCAACAGACCGTGGCTCCCGGCGGCATGCCCGAACCGGCGGACCTGCGCCGCGATGCCACGGTGCTGGCCGTCGAACGGATCATGCCGGCGGTGGTGAACGTGGAGGGTTCGGCGGACATCGACCCGAACAACGAGTCGGACCGCTTCATGTCGGAGTACTTCGGCTGGCGCCTGCGTCAGGTGCAGGAAGCCGTCGTGAGCCGCGGCTCCGGAGTGGTCATCGACGAGGAGGGCTACGTGCTCACCAACGTCCATGTCGTCGACGGCGTGAAGCGCGTCTTCGTGAAGTTCAACGACGACTCCAAGCCGATCGAGGCGGAGCGGGTGGCGTTGAACGCGGGCAAGGACGTGGCGTTGCTGCGCCTGAAGGCGCCGGGCCGCCGTTTCCCGGCGGTGAAGTTCGCCAAGGACGACGATCTGCTGCTCGGCGAGACGGTGATCGCGCTGGGCAATCCGTTCGGATACTCGGGTTCCGTGAGCCGCGGCATCCTGAGCTCCCGTGCACGGCGCGGACCCAACGAGCGTCGGGATGGCGCCGAACTGGACACGCTCGACTGGCTCCAGACCGACGCCGCGATCAACCCCGGCAACTCCGGCGGTCCGCTGGTCAACCTGCGCGGCGAACTCATCGGCATCAGCGTCGCCACGCTGCGTCCGCAGGTCGGCGCCCAGGGCATCGGCTTCGCCATCCCGATCAAGCGTGTGAACCAGGCATTGGCCGAGGTGCTCAGCGGCGAGTCGGTGGACCGCTTCTGGTTCGGGGCGCGGCTGAAGACGGCGACGCGGCCGCTGACGGTCCAGGCCGTGCAGCCGGGAAGTCCGGCCGACAAGGCGGGGCTGAAGGCGGGGGACGTGATCAGCGCCGTGGACGCCAACCCGCCGAGCGGGATCATCGAGTTCAACCGGGCCCTGGTGAAGGCGGGCGACCGCGGGGACATCACGCTCTCCATCCGGCGCGACGGGAAGCACCGGGAGCTGCGCCTCCGGTTGGTGGAGGAGGCGGATTTCTTCAACGACGGCCTCGTCGAGTCGCGGCTGGGAGCGGTTCTGGCACCGGCGCGGGGAGGGGGCTTCGTGGTGAAGTCGGTCGAATCGGGCGGGCCGGCCGCCAATGCGGGGTTGAAGCGCGGGATGTTGGTCCGCGGATTCGACCGGACGGAGTTCCCGGATGTGGTCTCCCTGGCCAAGTACCTGCACGGGCAGGGCAAGGGGCAGGAGGTCGAGGCCGGGGTGGTGGTGGACCAGCGGACGCCGCTGGGCGTGTACCGTCAGACCGTCTCGGTGCCGGTCGCCCTGCGATGAGGTCGCGTGCCGGCGGAGCCGCAGCCGATGCGACCCGTTCCAATGGCGGAGTTTCCGGTTCCTACCGACGGGTTCCGCGACTAGGTTCCGCCCTCACCGAAAACGGATGTCCGACGAGTCCCCCATGATCGAGGTCCGAGACCTCACGAAGCGTTACCCCGGCCGCACGGCCGTGGACGGCATCTCGTTCACGGTCGGTCGGGGCGAGGTGGTGGGCTTCCTGGGGCCGAACGGGGCGGGGAAATCCACCACCATGAGGATCCTGTCCTCCTTCATGCCGGCCACGAGCGGGACGGTGAGGATCGCGGGGTTCGACGTCTTCCACGAGCCCGACGAGGTCCGGCGGCGGATCGGCTACATGCCGGAGAACAACCCGCTGCACACCGACATGCGGGTGAGGGACTACCTGAAGTTCCGGGCGCGGCTGAAGGGGCTCGGGTTCAACCGGAGCCGGGAACGCGTCGACCGGGTGGTGGAGCAGTGCGGCCTGCGCGACGTGCAGAAGCGGATCATCGGCCAGCTCTCGAAGGGCTACCGTCAGCGGGTTGGCCTGGCCGACGCGTTGGTCCATGAGCCCGACCTGATCATCCTCGACGAGCCGACCATCGGCCTCGACCCGCACCAGATCCGTTCCGTGCGTGCGTTGATCAAGGACCTGGGCAAACGCCACACGGTGCTGATCTCGACGCACATCCTGTCCGAGGTCGAGATGACCTGTTCGCGGGTGCTGATCCTGAACCAGGGCCAGATCCTCGCCGCCGACCGGGTCGAGGACTTGGAGAGCCGGTTCAGCCAGGACGGGCGGGTGGTGGCCGAACTGTGCGCGACCGCCGACGCGGTGCGCGACGCCTTCCGGGACCTGCCGGAGGTCGAGTCCTTCGACATCTCCGCGGCGGCCGGCGACCACGTGCGGCTTTCGTTGTCGCCGCGGAACGGAACGGATCTCCGTCCGCTGGTGTTCGAGACCGCCCGCCAGAACGGCTGGGCGTTGCGCGAGCTGACCCGGAGCCGGCATTCGCTGGAGGACATCTTCATCCACCTCACCCGCAGGCAAAAGGGGGAGGGTCGCTGACATGGGCGTCTTCCTGGCATTGGTCCGACGCGAGCTGGGCATCGCGTTCAACGCCCTCACCGGCTATGTGGTGGTGGCGATCACGCTGCTGCTCGCGGGCTTCGGGCTCACCGGGCTGCTGGACACCCTCAACAGCGACCGCACCGACGCGCCGATCACCGAGATGTTCTTCGGCGACGGGCTCGTGTTCTGGCTGATCGTCATCGTGATCACGCCGGTGATCACCATGCGCTCGTTCGCGTCGGAGAAGTCGCAGGGGACCTACGAGGCGCTGATGACCACGCCGGTCGGGGACTGGCAGGTGGTGTTGGCGAAGTACACCGGCGCGGTGCTGTTCTACCTGGCGAGCTGGGTTCCGATGATCTGTGTGCTGGTCGGTTTGAGGCAGGTGGCGGGCGTGCCCGAGCTGCTGGATCCGCGGGCGATGGCCGGGGCGTTGCTCGGGATCGGCTGCATCGGGTCGACCTACCTCGCGGCGGGCATCTTCGCCTCGTCGCTCACCCGGAGCCAGATCATCGCGGCGATGACGTCGCTGCTGATCGGCGTCGGCGTCTGGGCTTCGAGCCTGCGTCCGGCGGGATCGGACGGCTCGGTCGACACGCTTGGCCGGGTTTTGGACCACCTCTCCGTGACGCTCCAGATGAAGGACTTCGCGCGTGGGGTGATCGACGGCCGGGCTTTGGTGTTCCACCTGAGCTTCACGCTGCTGTTCCTGTTCCTGACCCACCGGGTCGTCGAGATGCGGAGGTGGAAATGAGCCACGGAACCGATCGACCCAGCTACGAGCCGGGCCGCTTCTGGCGGGCGGGCTGCAACATGGCCGTCGGGATCGTGGCCATGGTCGCCATCGCGGCGATGGTGAACTACCTGGCGGCGACGCGCCTGCACTGGCGACGCGACCTGCTGGCGTCGAGGCGTCCACAGCTTTCGCCCCTCACCGTCGGTACCCTCGCCGCGCTGACCAACGAGGTGAAGGCGGTGGTCCTCTTCGATCCGGGATCGGACCTCTACCGGCACGTGGAAGGTCTGCTCCGCGAGTACGCGTTGCAGTCGCCGCGGATCCGCGTCCAGACGGTGGACTACGTCCGGGACGTGGCGTTGGCGACGGCGGTGAAGTCGCAGTACGGGCTGGGAAAGAACATCGGCGACGTGGTGGTCTTCGACGCGGGCAACGGCCGGTTCCGGACGGTGGACGACGCGGAGATGTCGACGTACGACGCGGACGTGAAGGGGATGTTGCAGGGGCGGACGAACGACATCCGTCGCGTCGCGTTCCGGGGCGAGGCGCTGTTCACCTCGGCCTTGGCGGGGCTTTCCGAGGGGACGCGGCAGAGGGCGTATTTCCTCCAGGGCCACGGCGAGTCGGACCCGGGTTCGGACGACGATGCGCGGGGGCTTTCGCGGATGGTGCGGCTGTTGGCGGAGAAGAACGTCGAGTCGCTGATCCTCACCAACGCCGGCTCGGGCATCCCCGCGGACGCCTCGGTGCTGCTGGTGATGGGGCCGACCCAGCCGCTGCTGCCCAACGAGGTGGCCGCTCTGGCCACGTACCTCGACAAGGGCGGGCGGGTCCTGGTGGCGACGGCGATGGAGACGCTGCGTCGGAAGGGCGGGCTGGAGGAGTTGCTGGAGACGTGGGGCGTCTACCTGCCGGCGCAGTTCGCCTCGGACGAGCAGGCCTCGATGCGGGGATTCGACGTGGTTTCGACGCGGTTCGGGTCGCATCCGGTGACGACCCCGCTGACTCGGGCCTCGGCCTCGGTGCATTTCCAGGCGCCGCGGGTGGTGGTGCCGATTCCGGAGGACCGTCTTCCGGCGGGAGGGCCGAAGGCGGTCGCCTTGGCGGTGACCGGGCCGGAGGGGCGGACGATGTCGGAGTTGACCGACAACCGGACGCTGGGCTTCGTCGAAGGGCGTGACCGACGGGGCGAGGTGCCGATGGCGGTGGCCTCGGAGCGGGGCGGGGTGAGCGGCATCAGCGCCGCCCGCGGGACCTCGCGCCTGATCGTGGTCGGGGATTCGCTGCTCTTCGCCAACAGCCCGATCAACAGCGCGGCCAACCGCGATTTCGCGGCCCTTTCCGTCAACTGGCTGCTCGACCGGCAGCAATCCCTCGCCATCGGGCCGAGGGCCGTGGCGGAGTACCGGCTCAACCTGACGGGTCGCCAGATGCGCCTGGTCCGGATCGCCTTGCTGGGGGCGCTTCCCGGTGGGGCGCTGGCCCTGGGGTTCCTGGTCTGGCTGAGGAGGAGGGCTTGAAATGAGCGGACGTTCCACCCTGTTCCTGGTCCTGGCGGCGCTGTTCCTCGGGGGCTGGATCTACACCACCGAGCGTCGCGCACGGACCACCGTGGAGGTCGGTGCCGGAGGCGTCCGTTTCGAGCGGATCGAACCGCGCGAGGTCCTCTCGGTGGAGATCCTGCGCTCCAACACCGCCATCCGGCTCGAGCGGACGAACTCGGTCTGGTGGATGCGTGCCCCGGTGGTCTATCCGGCCCAGTCCGCGGCGGTGGACGGGCTTCTCGAGGTGCTGGGTGCCCTCACCCCGCGGTCCCACGTGGGCGCCGCCGAACTCGCCGCCCAACCGGGCGCCTTCGCCGCCTTCGGGCTGGATGCCCCGGACACGCTGACGGTGCGGTCGCGTTCCGGGATGACGATCCTGCGTCTTGGAGGACGCACCGCGCTGGGCAACCAGGTCTATTTCCAGCAGGTGGGCAAGGAGGGTGTGTTCACCGCGGACGCCACCCTGCTCGGATCGCTTCCGTCCACGCCGGAGGCCTGGCGGGACCGACGGCTGTTGGCGGGCGAGGGGGAGGGATTCGACCGCATCGAGGTGCTCGGTCCGACCGTCTTCGAGGCGGAACGGCTGACCAACGGGACCTGGACTCTGGTGCGTCCGCTCGCCGCCCGGGCCAACGCCGACCAGATCCACCGCCTGCTCCTCGAGGTGGCCGGACTCAACGTCTCGGCCTTCGTCACCGATTCCGCGGCAGTGGCCTCCGAGGACTACGGTCTCTCGCGGCCGTTGGCGCAGATGATCCTCAAGCGCGGTACGAACGAGTTGGTGCGTCTCCAGGTCGGCGGCGTGCCGACCAACGCCCCGGGCGAGGTGTTCGTCCGCCGCAGCGGGCCTGGCAACATCGTCCGCGTGACCAACTCCGTGGTCGACCTGCTCCGTCAGCCGCTCGCCGCCTATCGCGAACGCCGGCTGCTGCCGTCGGTGTCCGGCCTGACCCGGCTGGAGATCCAGAACGGGACGAACGCGTTCACCTTGGAGCGGGAAGGAACCAACTGGTTCGTCGGGACGCCCCGGCGTTTCCCGGCGGACGCGGTCTGGGTGCGGGAGACCTTGCGGCGGGTGGTCGGCATGCAGATCGAATCGTTCGCCGACGACCTGGTCACGGACGCCGCGCGCTATGGCCTCGACCAGCCGGTTCGGCGCTATGCGTTCTCCGCGGGAGGCGCCACCGGCACCGCGGCGCGGCCCATCGCGACGCTCGAATTCGGGGCGCCGGCGGCCGGTGGACGCCATGTGTATGTGCGTCGGACGGACGAGCCCGGCGTGTACGAGGTGCCGATGTCGGACTTCACCCTGCTTCCCGCCTCGGCCGGGCAGTTCCGCGACTGGGTCTTCGATCCGACCAACGCCGTCCGCATCGAGATCCGCCATCAGGGCCGGACGCGGATCCTCGGCCGCAACGCCGCGGGACGTTGGGAAGGCGGCGTCGCCATCGGCGGGACCTTGGCGGACCCGGCCATCGACGAGGCCCTGTACCGCATCGCCCACGCCGCGGGCGGGCGGTTTCCCGCGCCGCAGGAGCCGGCGCTCCGGCAGTTCGCCTTCGACCAGGTGGACCATGCGGTCACCGTGGTCCTGCGCGAGGGTGGCCCCTTCCGCTCCCTGCAGCTGCGTTTCGGCGGGCGGCCCAACGCGGTCAACCAGTTCGTCCTGGCCCGGTTCGACGACGACGCGGAGGCGGTGCTGACCCAGTTCCCGTTGGTCCTGTACCAGGAGTTCATCGGACCGTGGCTCGGGGCGACGCCGGCCACCGAGACGAAGCCCGGCTCATCGCCCCCGTGAAGACGGCACCGGCCAATCCCGATGGCCGGCGTCCCTTCTGGTGCAAGAAGGGACCGGCGCGCCGCACCCTCCGGTGGTGCCGCCGCAGCGGCTATGTCGCCGGCGCCGTGGTCCTCTACGGCGCCTTCCACCTGAACCAGATCGGCCTTCCGGGCTTCGCGAAGGACTTCCTCGTCGGCCAACTGCGGGAGCGTGGCCTCGACCTGGAGTTCAGCCGCATGCGGATCCGCTTGGGCCGCGGCATCGTGGCCGAGAACGTGAACGTGGGGCGTGCCGAAGGCGGGATGGAGGACCAGCTCTTCGTGGACCAGATCCAGCTGAAGCTGGACTGGTGGACCGTCCTGCGGTTCCGGCCGGAGATCCGGGCGGTGACGCTCCATGGCGGCAAGGTCGCCCTGCCGATCGGCGTCACCAACGCCCCCGCGGCCCGGTTCGAGGTGGAGGACATCGAGGGGCTTCTGGTGTTCGCCGCGCCCGAGCACTGGGTCCTCGAACACCTGCGGGGCCGCTGCCTCGGCGGCGCCTTCGACGCCTCGGGTTCCTTCACCAATGCCGGGGCGCTGCGCCGGAGGAAGGAAGGTCCTTCCGAGCCGCCCGGACCGTGGCGACGGGTGCTGCTTCGGACCGTGCAGGAGGCGGAGACCTCGGTGTTCGCGACGCCTCCGGAACTGAAGCTGCGCTTCGAGGTCGATCTCGCAGACCGGATGCGTTCCTCGGTCAACGCCCAACTGCACGCGGCCGGGGCGGTGACTTCGTATGGTTCCTTCGAGGACGTGTCGCTCCACGCGAGCCTCAACGGCGTCCCGGTGACCAACGGCCTCTTCACCGCGGCCCTCCGGCTCGAGTCGGGAAAGGCGGCGGTGCTCGACGGCGTTTTCGACGGATTGCGATGGAACGGGACCCTGCGCATGCCTACGTCGGGCACGGTCCCGGCCGAGGTGGACTGGGCGTTGCACGCGGAGACCCTGGGTTGGCGGGGAAACGCCTTGGGCTCGATCGATGTCACCGGGCGTTCGGTTCCGGCGCCCTCGGCTTCGCTGCTGCTGCCGTGGAATCCCGTCCCGGGAACGGCGGTGCCGACGGCACCGACCTTCCGGACCACGATGGGGCTCACGTTGACGGGGCTCTCGGTCACCAACGTCCTGCACGGTGGTCCGGTTTCGCTCCAGGCGGAGGCGGTCCACAGCCGCCACGGCTGGTCCGAGGCAGTGGCCACGCTGAGCTCGCCGTCGTTCGGATCTCCGTGGGGCGAGTCCGGGCAGGTCCGCGCGAAGGTCCGGCTGCAACCGGCGGCAGGTCCGGACATCGGCCTGCCCAGCGGAGGCGGATGGCGGTTCCTGCAGTCGGTCGCCGGCGAGTTCGAACTGGAGGCGAAGGACTTCGCGCGTCCGGACATCGCCGTGGATTCGTTGGCGGCGTCCGTCTCTTGGGGCGGTGGTGTGATCGAGTTGGGCCGGTTGGATGCGCGGCTGTTCGGCGGGGGAATCCAGGCGAAGGGACGGCTGGATGTGGCCACGCGGCAGGCGGTGCTGGAGTACCGGACCGACGCGGATCCGACCGGGGCGAAGCCGTTGCTGCGTGAGGCGGGACGTCGGTGGCTGGACCAGTTCGGCTGGTCCACCAACCGGCCGCCACAGGTGCAGGGAC
>JAIXUV010000192.1 GCA_027483345.1 Verrucomicrobiales bacterium
GGTCAGGCGAGGATCTTGCGGACCACCTCGCCGTGGATGTCGGTGAGCCGGAAGTCGCGTCCCTGGAAGCGGTGGGTGAGCTTCAGGTGGTCGACGCCGAAGAGGTGCAGGATGGTCGCGTGCAAGTCGTGCACGTGGACCTTGTCCTCGACGGCGTGGAAGCCGAAGTCGTCCGTCCGCCCGTACACGGTGCCGGGCTTGATGCCGCCTCCCGCCATCCAGATGGTGTAGCCGTGGGGATGGTGGTCGCGGCCGATCTGGTCGGGCTTCAACGCGCCCTGCATCATCGGAGTCCGCCCGAACTCGCCGCCCCAGAGGACGAGGGTCTCGTCGAGCAGGCCGCGTTCCTTGAGGTCCTTCACGAGCGCGACCGCCGGCTGGTCGGTCTCCGCGCAGCGCTTCTTGAGGTCGAACACGAGGTTGCCGTCCGGCCCGCCGTGGTGGTCCCAGCCGCGGTGGTAGAGCTGGACGAACCGCACGCCACGCTCCACGAGACGTCGCGCGAGCAGGCAGTTGTTGGCGAACGACGCGCGGCCCGGGGTCGTGCCGTAGGCCTCCTGGGTGCGGAGGTCCTCCTTCGAGATGTCCATGACCTCGGGCACGCTGGTCTGCATCCGGTAGGCCAGTTCGTAGGACGCGATGCGGGTGCGGATCTCCGGATCCTGCAGCACGTCGTGGCGGATCGTGTTGAGGTCCTTCAGGACGTCCAGCGACTGGCGGCGCCGGCGGGAGCCCATGCCCTCGGGATTGCCCACGAACAGGACGGGATCGCCCTGGGAACGGAGCGTGACGCCCTGGTGTTCGGTCGGGAGGAATCCGCTGCCCCAGGCGGCGTTGGTCAGCGGCTGGCCCACGCCGGTCATGAGCACCACGAACGCGGGCAGGTCCTTGTTCTCGCTTCCGAGCCCGTAGCTGAACCAGGAACCCATGGCCGGCCGTCCTGCCAGCTGGGCGCCCGTGTTCATGAAGATGGTCGCCGGATCGTGGTTGAAGGCCTCCGAGTGGAAGCCCTGCACGAAGCAGACGTCGTCGACGATGGTCGAGAGGTGGGGCAGGAGCTCGCTCAGCCACATGCCGGACTTCCCGTGCCGGTCGAACTTGTACGGGGACGCGAGCAGCTTCGACTCCTTGCCGATCTGGGCGAGACGGATGTTCCGGACCAGTTCCTCGGGCACGCGCTGGCCGTCGCGTTTCGACAGCTCGGGCTTGGGGTCGAAGAGGTCGAGGTGGGACGGTCCACCGGACTGGAACAGGTAGATGATGTTCTTCGCCTTGGGCGCGAAGTGCGGTCGTCCGAGCACCGGCTGGCCGGCTTCGGCGCCGAGCAGGCGGCCGTCGAGCAGCGAACCCAGCGCGAGCGCACCGACACCCGCGCCGCACTGCTGGAGGAAACGGCGGCGCGTGCTGTCGCGCAGGGCGTCGAGGACCGGGGGCGGAAGGGGCTTCATGGGAAGGCTCGGGAACCGGGATTGGACCCGCGCACTATGGCGGGGGTTCCGGGGTTCCGGCCATTCCAAACCCCGGCTGTTTCTTGGGCGGAATCGGCCCCGGTTTGGACTCCGGCCGGCCTGCCGTCGTTGAGGCCGCTGAAGGGGTCACTTCCCGCGTCCCGCCTTCTGCGTGGGCGTGGACATCGGGTAGAGGCCGGGGCAGCAGCCGAAGGTCTGGTGGAACGCGGCGCTGAAGTGGCTGAGGCTGTTGTATCCGACCTCGTAGGCGACCTCGGTCACGTTGTATTCGCCCGACTTCAGCAGCTCCGCGGCCTTCTCCATCCGCAGCTGTCGCACGTACTGGGGGATGGTCTGGCCCATCTCCTTGGAGAAGGTCCGGCTCAGGTAGAACGGACTGCAGGCGACCTCGCGCGAGATCTGCTCGAGCGACGGCGGGTTCACCAGGTCCTTCTTGAGCATCGCGACCACGGCCTCGACGCGACCGGCCGCCACCCGCTGTTGGCGATGGCAGAACAGCTCGGCGTCGGCCGGCGGCTCGAAGAAGAACTCGCTCATCAGCTCGACGGCCTTGGCGCCGTACCAGAGCGTCTGGGCGCCCGCGAGCACCGGCGGCTGACGCAGCGTGGCGACCAGTTCGCGCTGACGCGTGGTCAGGGCGGAAGGTGCGGAGACACCGGACTCCACGGCACCGCCCGAGGCGACGTGGCGCACCAGCGGATGCAGGCCTTCACGGACCCCTCCGAGATGGCGGACGAGGAAGTCCGGGCGGAACTCGACGGTGATGAACTGGTGGGTTTCCCCCGGGGTGCGGGCCGCGCTGAGCGGATCGGCGCCCTGCAGGTAGAAGCCGGCGGTGCGGGGCGCGAAGGCGGCGCGGGCGTCGCCTTTCCGTACCTCGCCGTTGCCCGAGAGGTTGAGGCAGAGTTCCAGGCTTCCCGGATGGAAGCTGCGGGCCCAGTCGGGCGGCTGGGTGGAGTTGAAGTCGTGCCACTCGAAGCTGAAGCCGAGGTCGGTGAAGTTGCCCGACAGCTGTCGCCAGCCGGCCCCGACGGCACGCCACGCCGCGGCCTCGCCCTCGAAGGCGTTCGGATCCGGTTGTCGGCGTGCTCCCATCTGCGGCGGCGAAGCTAGACCCCGAAACCGACGTCAACAAGGGCGTCAGGCAAGGCGCCTGTTCGGAACGACTCCGTCAGGGAGAAGACGGACCTCACGCAAAAACGCCAAGACGCCAACAGGGCACCCATGCCGGGAACGAAACGGCGATTCCCCCGCGAACTCCGCGGCTCCGCGTGGGTCCTCCGGCGGCTTCGCGGCTTGGCGTGCCGATCCCTTCCGCATCGGTCCGTCTCAGGACTGCGGCACCTCGAGAGAGACCTCCAGCGGGGCGGCTTCGGTGGCGCCGACCTCGACCACCACCCGACGGGTGCCCGCGGTGCGATGGTTGAATTCCAGTTCATGGCGTCCCGCGGGCAGGGGTTGGCTGAAGCGCCACCGGCCGTCCTGATCGGTCACCGCATGGAAGGGATGCGGGAACACGGAGACGCTGGCGGCCATCCACGGATGGACATTGCAGATGAGACGGATCCCGGACTCTGGCTCGGCGAAGGACTTCTCGTTGACCTGTCCCGCCGTCGCCTGGGCGAAGTTGAAGCCCCGGTTCGCCCGGGCCTGTGCGTTGACGTTGTGCAGGAAGGGGTCCGAGTTGCGGATCCGGACCACCTGCTGGGTCGTGAGGGTGATCACCGGCGGCTCGTACACGCATCCGACCTGGTCCAGCAGCGGCTTCTCCGTCGCGGGCTGGAACACGAGCCCGGGAGGAACGGCGACCAAGGAGACGACGACGTTGGCGAGTCCGCGTTCCTTGCCCAGCACGTACCTCCGGGTCAGGACCGCATTCGTGTGCAGGGCTCCGCAAAGACGGTCCGCCTGGATCGGGGTGATTTCGCGTTCCGCCGGAGGCGTGCCTTCCAGGCGCACGACTCCGTGCAACTGCCCGGGTCCGGAAACGGCCGCGCCTACGACCGCGACCGATGTCGAGACGGAGTCCCTGATCCCCGAGGCGGCGGAATCGCCACTGGCCGGCGTCGGAGCAGGCGGGGTTGCCACATTGGATCCCGGCGCGCCCGAAGAGCCGGTCCCAGCCGAGTCCGGTGACGGTGTCTGAGTCTGCGGTGACGTGGCGGTTTCGGTAGCCGGTTCGGCGGAAGCGGGCTTCGCAGACGGGCCCAAGGCCAGCGACCCGGTTGCCGATGGTGTTCCGTTGGCGGCTGTCGTTGGGACGGAACGGGCGGCCGAACGTTTCCACACGACGAAGGATCCCGCGGCCACCAGCAAGACAGTGGCGAGCACAACCCAGGGAATGCGTTTGGCTTGGGACTCAGGTCGACGGGGATCCATGGGAGGAGGGTGCCATCCCGCGGTGCCTGGGTCGAGGTGGACGGATCGCCGCGGGGCTTTCCGCCAAATCGGCATGGACCCCGCCGTGTTCCGATGCGCGCTCCCGTGGGCTCAGGCCGGCGGGGAGGCGGGTTTCGGCTTCCTCGCCGGTGGTGGGCCGAAGAGTCGGGTGAGCGGCGTGCGCCGCACGAGGATTTCGAAGGCGACCAGCGAGATCGCCACGGTGATCGCCACGGCGGCCAGCGCGCTGGCGAAGGCCGGAAGTCCCCACGGACGGGTCCAGTCGAGGACCAGCATCGTCAGGAGGTCCTGGTGCACCAGGTAGACCCAGAACGCGGTGTCGGCGAGGTACCGCGAGAGGCGGTTCGGAACGTCGAGGTACCGCTGGAAGAAGCCCATCAGGCCGACCCCCATGTGCGAGACCGCGACCGCGAACAGCAGGTAGCCGCCGAAGCGGGATGCCGGGCTGAACTCGGGCTGCGGACCGAAGGGCATCGAGCGGGGCAGGAAGGTGGATCCGACGTAGGCGGCGAATCCGACCGCCAGGACGGGAAGCCAATGCCTCGAAAGACCGCCCAGCGAATCGCGCATCCGGAAGAGCCACCATCCGAAGAGGAAGTAGGTGAAGAAGTACGGCCAGTCGGGGTCGTACCGCAGGAGCACGTCGGGGAAGATGCCGAAGATGGTCGCCATCCCGCCCGGAGGCTGACCGGGCCCGGGTGCGGAGAGATACAGTCCGGCGAGGCTCGCCACCGCCAGGAGCAGCGGTCCGAGGCCCCATCCCAGAAGCCGGTGTCCGAGGCGGTCGATCGCCGAGGTGCCGATCCAGGAGGCCACACGCCCGAGAAGCCAGGCCGCCATCGGCGCCGCCGAGGCGAACACGATCACATACCAGAGGAACCAGAGATGCTGCATCCGGAAGCGGTCCGCCGCGCTCCCGAACAGCTTCTCAGCGATCGGATTGCCCTGGCCCATCCCGGGGAAGCCCGGACCGCCCCGACCGCCGGGTCCTCCTGGACCTCCAGGTCCGCCGGGTCCCCGCGGTCCACCATCGGGACCACCGCCAGGACCGCCCGGTCCCCGTGGACCCCGTCCCATTTCCTCGCGGGCCTTCTTCCATTCGTCGTCGTCGAGGGTCCCGTCGGTGTTCGTGTCGAAGCGGCTGAGGAAGGGAGGCACCACTCCCGGCGGCGGGGGCGGCATCTCGCCCGGCCCCTGCGACGGACCACCCTGAGGGCCTCCGGCGAACGGATTCCCCGTCGGCCCGGCCGGTCCGGATCCCGGGACCGGTCCATTCGGGTTGGAATTGGGGTTGGAATTGGCGTTGGTCGAATCCGGGGAAAGAGGCCGTCCTTCACCGGCGCCACGCATCCAGGGCGGAGGTCCCCCTTCGCCCGGACGTCCGCCACCCGGAGGTCCCCCGAAGCCCGGTTGGGGCACGACGGACTTGATCCCCGCGAGCGCGAAGAGGACGACGAGGAACGGGATGCCCAACCGCCACCACCGCTTCAGGAGGTATCCCGTCCACCCGTACTTGCCGACCATCAGGTGCGAGAAGAAGCCCGCGATCAGGAAGAACAGCGGCATCCGGAAGCTGTGGATCCAGTGCATCACCCACACCGACGGTGTGGTCGTCCCGCCACCGAAGAAGCTCATCATGCCGCCGCCGAACAGCAGCGCGTGGTAGAGGACGCCGAGCAGCATCGCCACCGACCTCACCGAATCCAACCCGAAGTACCGCGGCGTCGGCGTCGGTGTGGAAGGCATGGAGTCGGCAGGCGGGTTCGACACGGTGTTCATGGGGTCGGGTGGCGGCCATCACGACCGGAACCCCGCGTTCTGGTTACCTTGAATCGCATCGGTCCGCACAGCCCGGTGACCGGAAGGCGCAGGGGTTTCCGCACCGATCTTCCGCCAAATCGGCATGGACCCCGCCGTGTTCCGCGACACACTCGGGGTGCCGTGAACCCCCGTCCGTCCCACTCGTCCTCCGGCGTGCGCCGGTGGGTCGTCCTCGCCGCGGCCATGGTCCGCGCCGGACTGCTCCAGGCCGCCGACGTCGTCCCGAGCGCCCTGCCCGCGCCGGCGTCCGCCGCGGTGGAGTTTTCCCGCGACATCGCGCCGCTGTTCGCCGACCGCTGCATTTCCTGCCATGGCCCGAAGCGCTCGGAATCGGGTCTCCGACTGGATTCCCGCGAGGCGGCGCTCAAGGGCGGCGAACATGGGCCGGCGTGGATCCCGGGCCGGAGCGCGGACTCGATCCTCATCCAGGTCGTGGCCGGGACGCATCCCGAGTTGGCCCGCATGCCGAGGAAGGGCGAGCCGCTCGACGCCGGGGAGATCGGACGTCTCCGCGCCTGGATCGACCGTGGCGCCGATTGGCCCGCGGTGGCGGCGAAGGACGTGCCGGCCGGCGGGCACTGGGCCTGGACGGCGCCGGTGCGTCCGCCCGTGCCGCGGGTGCGGGACGCGAAATGGGCGCGGACGCCGATCGACCGTTTCGTGTTGGAGCGGCTGGAGGCGGCGGGACTGAGGCCTTCGTCCGAGGCGGACCGCACGACGCTGCTGCGACGGCTGCATTTCGACCTGACGGGACTTCCGCCGACGCCGGAGGAGGTGGACCGGTTCCTCGCGGACCGTTCGGCGGACGCGTGGGACCGCAAGGTGGAGGAACTCCTGGCGTCGCCCCACTTCGGCGAACGGTGGGGACGCCACTGGCTCGACGCCGCGCGGTACGCGGATTCCGACGGCTTCGAGAAGGACAAGCCGCGTTTCGTCTGGGCCTACCGCGACTGGGTGGTCGACGCCATCAACCGCGACCTGCCGTACGACCGCTTCGTGCAGGAGCAGGTCGCCGGGGACCAGCTTCCGGGAGCCACCGAGTCGCAGCGCATCGCCACCGGCTTCCTGCGGAACGCCATGCTCAACGAGGAAGGCGGCGCGGATCCGGAGCAGTTCCGCATCGACGGCCTGATCGACCGCATGGACTGCATCGGCAAGGCCGTGCTGGGGATCACCATCCAGTGCGCGCAGTGCCACAACCACAAGTTCGACCCGGTCTCGCAGGAGGAATACTACCGGCTGTTCGCCTTCCTGAACAACGACCACGAATCCTCGATGGTGGCCTACACGCCGTCGCAGCAGCTCCAGCGCGACACCGTGGCGCGGGAGATCCGCGAGGCCGAGGAGGCGCTGCGCCACACCGCTTCGGGATGGGAGGAGAAGATGGCCGCGTGGGAGGAATCGGTCCGCGGCGACCAGCCGGACTGGCAGGTCGTGCGTTGCGCCAACGCCGGGGACAACGGCGAGCGGTTCTACCAGTACGAGGACGGCTCGATCCGCGCCGCCAGCTATGCGCCGACCCAATGGACCGCGCATTTCCACGGGACCAACACGTTGACCGGGATCGCCGCGGTGCGCCTGGAGCAGCTCACCGACCCGAACCTCCCCTGCAACGGGCCCGGCCGCTCGGTCCACGGCATGGCGGCGTTGAGCGAGTTCCGGCTCGTGGCCGAGGAGATCGCGAACCCGACGAACCGGGTGACGGTGAAGTTCGTCCGCGCCACCGCGGACTTCGGGAACGCGGAGAAGCCGCTCGAGGCGGAGTTCGACAACCGCTCCGGGAAGAAGCGCACCTACGGGCCCGTGGCCCATGCGATCGACGGCAACGGCGACACCGCCTGGGGCATCGACGCGGGACCCGGCCGCCGCAACCAGGCGCGCAAGGCGGTGTTCGTGGCGGAGAAGCCGTTCGGCTTCGCCGGCGGCACGCGGCTGAAGTTCGAGCTCGGCCAGAACCACGGCGGGTTCAACTCCGACGATCTCCAGACCCACAACCTCGGGCGCTTCCGCCTCTCGGTCGCCACCGCGACCAACGCCGTGGCCGACCCGCTGCCCGCCGCGGTCCGCGAGATCGTGGGCCGTGTCCCGCGGGAACGCCGCACGCCCGCCCAGACCGCCGCGGTGTTCGCGTACTGGCGCACCACGCGTCCGGAGTTCCGCGAGGTCAACGAGCGCATCGAAGCGCTGTGGAAGCGCTGGCCCGAGGGCGCGCCGTCTCTGGTGTTCGCCCGCCGCACTGGGGAAGGGCCCGGCGAGGCCCGTCAGGCGACGTGGATGTTCAAGCGCGGCGACTGGCTGAAGCCGGGCAAGGAGGTCGACTTCGGCACCCCGGCGTTCCTGCATCCGCTGCCGCCCGGCGCCGACGACTCGCGTCTGACGCTGGCCCGCTGGCTCACGGACCCGGCTTCGCCCACCACCGCGCGCGTCGCTGTGAACCGGCTTTGGCAGCAGTACTTCGGCACCGGCCTGGTGGAGACCCCGGAGGACCTCGGCACCCAGTCGCCGAAGGCGTCCCATCCGGAACTGCTCGACTGGCTCGCCGTCGAGTTCATGCGGCCCTCCGAGCCGGGCGTCGCGCCGTGGTCCATGAAGCACCTGCACCGCCTCGTCGTCCGGTCCGCGGCCTACCGCCAGTCGAGCCGGGTGACGCCCGCGCTGCTGGAGAAGGATCCGTTCAACCGCCTGTTGGCCCGCGGGGCGCGGATGCGGGTGGAGGGCGAGATCGTCCGGGACGTCGCCTTGGCCGCGTCCGGCCTGCTCAACCCCGCCCTCGGCGGCCGGCCGGTCTACCCGCCGGCGCCCGAGTTCCTGTTCCAGCCGCCCGCGAGCTACGGCCCGAAGACCTGGAAGGAGGAAACCGGACCCGAACGCTATCGGCGTTCGATCTACGCCTTCCGGTTCCGCAGCATCCCGTACCCGGTGCTCCAGACCTTCGACGCCCCGAACGGCGACTTCTCCTGCGTGCGCCGGCTGCGTTCGAACACCCCGTTGCAGGCGTTGATCTCGCTGAACGAGCCCCAGTTCCTGGAGGCCGCCCAGGCGTTGGCCCTGCGCACGGTCCGCGACGGCGGCCGCACCGACGAACAGCGCATCCGCTACGCCTTCCGCCGCGTGCTCAGCCGTCCTCCGACGGCGAAGGAATCCCGCGTGCTGCTCGACCTGCTCGCCCGCCAGAAGGCCCACGTGGCCGAGGGCTGGGTCAGCGCCTCGGAGTTGGCGACGGGCGGACGGGACGTGCCGTCGGACCTGCCGTCCGGGGTCACCCCGACCACGCTCGCGGCCTACACCGCGGTCGCCCGCGCGCTGCTGAACCTCGACGAAGCCATCACCAAGGAATGACGCCATGAACCGCCTCACCCATCTCGAACAGGCCGTGTCCGAGGCCCGTTCCGCCCGCACCCGTCGCTGGTTCTTCAAGGAATGCGGCGTCGGCCTCGGCATGGCCGCGCTCCAGGGCCTGCTCGCCGACCGCGCCGTGGCCGCCGCGGCATCCGGTCCCGCCGGCGCCGCCAATCCCATGGCCCCGCGGCGTCCGCCCCTTCCGGCGAAGGCCAAGCGCGTCATCTACCTCTTCCAGGCGGGGGCGCCGAGCCACCTGGAGCTGCTCGACCACAAGCCGGAGCTGGCCAAGTGGGACGGCAAGCTGCCGCCGGCGGAGCTGCTCAAGGGCTACCGCGCGGCGTTCATCAACCCCAACTCCACGCTGCTCGGGCCGAAGTTCAAGTTCGCCCGACACGGCCGGTCCGGCGCGGAGATCTCGGAGCTGATGCCGCACCTGGCGACGGTCGCCGACGACATCGCCATCGTGAAGTCGATGCACACCGACGCCTTCAACCATGCGCCGGCGCAGATCATGATGAACACCGGTTCGCAGCAGTTCGGCCGGCCGAGCTTCGGCGCGTGGACCACCTACGGACTCGGCTCCGAGAGCAGCGACCTGCCGGCCTACGTCGTCTTCTCCACCGGCAGCAAGGGCACCAGCGGCGGTGCCTCGAACTGGGGCGCGGGCTTCCTGCCCAGCGTGCACAACGGCGTGCTCTTCCGCAGCGGCGGCGACCCGGTGCTGTACCTCTCCAACCCGAAGGGCGTGGACCGTGTCATGCAGCGCGACACCCTCGACGCCATCCGCGAACTCAACCGCGAGCGTCTCGGCGTGGTCGGCGACCCGGAGATCGCCACGCGCATCAGCGCCTTCGAGATGGCCTACCGGATGCAGTCCAGCGCGCCGGAGCTGATGGACCTCACCCGCGAGTCCCCGAAGACGCTGGAGATGTACGGCGCGACCCCCGGCAAGACCACCTACGCCTCCGCGTGCCTGCTCGCGCGGCGGATGGTCGAGCGGGGCGTCCGGTTCGTGCAGGTCTTCCACGAGGCGTGGGACCAGCACGGCAACCTCGTCGGCGACCTGAAGAAGAACTGCGCCGACACCGACCGGGCCAACGCGGCCTTGGTGCGGGACCTCAAGGAGCGGGGACTGCTCGACGACACGCTGGTGATCTGGGGCGGCGAGTTCGGCCGGACGCCGATGGTCCAGGGCGGCAACGACGGGCGCGACCACCACCCGAACTGCTTCTCAATGTGGTTCGCCGGCGGCGGCATCCGGCCGGGGTTGACCCTGGGCGAGTCCGACGACTTCGGCTTCAACGCCACCACCGACAAGGTCCACGTCCACGACTTCCACGCCACCATGCTGCACCTGCTGGGATTCAACCACGAGAAGCTGACCTACCGCTTCCA
>JAIXUV010000039.1 GCA_027483345.1 Verrucomicrobiales bacterium
AGCTGCTGCAGGAGGACACCCGACGTCCTTGGAGCACGAAGCAGCGGATCCTCAGCCGGCACGGGCACCTTTCGAACGAGGCCGCCGCGAAGGTTGCCGTCGAGGTGGCCCACGAAGGCCTGAGGCGCATCTACCTGGGACACCTCAGCCGGGATTGCAATTCCCCGGAGCTGGCTCACCGGACCGTTTCGAAGGCGCTGGAGGCGGCCGGGATCCGGCACATCGACGTCGCCAACACCTCCCAGGAAACGCCGTGCTCCACGGTCGTGCTCGGTGAAGCCCCGGGAGTCGTACAGGGGTAGGAGACGACCTAAGGAGTCTCACGCCCTCCCGGTGGCCTTGTGACGGCCGTGGCGTGAGTTGGGGAGGTCAGGGACTCGCGACCTCGTCTCCTACGGTGTGCAGGGCAGGTGTCGGAGACGACGTGAGGAGTCTCACACCTTCCCGGCGACCTTGTGACGGCCGTGGCGTGAGTTGGGGAGGTCAGAGACTTGTGACCTCGTCTCCTACGGTGTGCGGAAGGAAATCCGGCTCAGGCGGCCGGAGGGGTCTCGTGCTGGGTCTCAACCTTCCGGGCCATCAGCCAGAGCAGGTCGCTGAGGCGGTTGAGATAAACCAGGATCTCGGCGTTGCCTTCCCCTTCGGAGTCGAACAGGGAGTGCACTCGCCGTTCCGCCCGGCGACAGGTCGTCCGGGCGACGTCGAGGGCTGCCGAAACCGGGGTCATCCCGGGTGTGGCCCAGCCCTTGAACGTGATGCTCTGGGCCTCGATCGCGGCCACCCATCCGTCGAGCTTCACGGTGTGCGTCGGCAGCACCCGTTCGAAGCCGTCCTTGAGGTAGCGTTCCATGTCCTCCCGGGCCGTGGCCAGTTCGCCCATGAGCACCACGAGGTCCTTCTGGATGACCAGGAGTGGATCGGCGACCGCGGCGGGCGCGATGGACCGGGCCATCCCGATCGCGGAATTCAACTCGTCGACCGAGCCGTAGGCCTCCACCCGCGGATGCGACTTCGCAACACGACGGTTGTACATCAGTCCGGTGGTCCCGGTGTCCCCGGTACGGGTGGCAATGCTCATGGGCGGGGAGAGTGGTCGTGAAGTCCGGGGACGCAACCGGGTTCCGTTCAGCACGCGCGGCACGTCGGGGACTTCAATCGATACCCGGGTCCGCTGGGGCATCTCGGCGGCCTGGGGCCAGGTCCGCAAATCGGCTCAGTTCCGGCCCCACTTGGTGTTCTTCAGGAACGCCAAGAGGTCCGCGAGGTCCTGCGGGGTCAGCTGCTCCTCCAATCCGGCCGGCATGATCGAGACGGTGGAGGGACGCATCTCCGTGATGTCCTCACGACGCAGGTCAAGGGACGTCCCAGGACCGGTCAAAAGCTCGACGCCCCGTTCGTCGTCGCGACGCAGGATGCCGGTGCGTTCCTCGCCGTCCTTCGTGGCCACGGTCATGGGTTCGTAGCTGCGCACGAAGCTGGCGGAAGGATAGACGACGGCCTCGAGCAGGTCGTCGTGGCTGCGTACCGTGCCGATCGCGGTGAGGTCGGGGCCGACGTCGCCGCCCTGGTAGCCGAGGCGATGGCACTGGATGCACGCGGCCTTGGCCGAGTTGAAGACGTTCTGGCCCCGTCGGATGTCGCCCTCGGGCAGCGCGGCCTTCAGTTCGGCGAGGTGCTTCCGTTCGGCGGCGCGTCCCGACTGGAGGGATTCCAGCAGCCGCTCGGCCTCGGCCTTGAGCGGCTCCGGCCGGTTCTTGACCGCGGCGCGGAGCAGTTCCGGTCGCAGCGCGGCCCGGGCCTTGGAGGTGGCGAGGGCGCGGACGAAGGCGCCGGCGGATTCCTCGGTCTCCAGCCGCTCCATCGCGGGAAGCAGGCGGGGCAACTCCATCGGACCGGCATCGCGCACGGCCTCGAGAACGCGGCCGAGCTGTTCCGTGGACACGGCGGCGCGGCCCAGGGCGTCGGCGGCGCCGGGGATCCGCGTGGAGACGGCCTTGGCAAGAAACGTGACGTCCTCCGACCCGGCCTTCCAGCCAGCGGGAAGCGCGGCGAGGGCCGAGATTCGGACAGGGCTTGCGGCCGAGACATCGCGCCCCAGCCGTTGCAGTTGGGCGTCCAGATCCTTGCCGGCTCCGATCGCCGAGGCGGAGGAGATCGCGGCTCCGTGGAGCGCGGTGGATCCCGGATCTCCCAGCACCTGGGCCAGGGCTTCGACCCATTCCTGGGGCGGCGACTTGGGTCGTGCGGAACGCATCGCCTCCAGCGACGCCAGGCGCAGGGCCGTCGGCGCCGAGGTGTTGCCCAGGGTTTCGGCCACCAGCGAACGGCCGGCCGGAGCCGTGGAGACCAGGACGAGCAGGCGCGAGAGATCCGCCGCGGCGGCCTCGCGTCCCAGGAACCCACGGAGCGCCGGGGCCAGGGACTTCGCCAACGGCTCCGACCAGTCGCCATGGCGGCTGGCGATCCAGTGGGCCGTCTGCCGGACCTTGGAATCGGGATCGGTGAGGCGTGGGAGGAGTTCCGCCGGTTGAAGCGGTTGCCGGTCGGGAGCGGCCGTCAGTTGGTCGAGGGCGGCGAGGGCCGCACGACGGGCAGCCGGGTCCTTCCGGTCCAGTGCCTCACGCAGGGCGGCGGCGTTTCCGATGCGCGTCAGCGCAACGAAGCCGGCCGAGAACAGGGGGTCGTCGGGTTGTCCTTCCAAGGCCCCGAGGACGACGTCGACCGCGGTCTTGTCCGCCAGCTGTCCGAGGGCGGTCACGGCGATGCGTCGGGCGAAGGGATCGGCCGCGGTTGCGGGGTTCCGGAGCGTCTCGCGGGCGGCGGCAACGGCCGCGGGATCCCGGAGGTCACCCAGCCTGCGAAGCCGGGCCAACGGCGATTCGGGCCGCTGCGGCGCGGGACCGCGGACGTGTCCGGCGCCCTTGCGACGGACGCGGTAGATCCCGCCGAGCACGTCGGCCTTCCACAACTGGGAGCTGGGGCAACACAGCTTGTACCAGCCGCCGGTGTCGAGGAGGAGCAGCGAGCCATCGGTGTCGGCGACCACGTCGGTGGGATGGAAGTCGAGGTTGTCGGAGACGACGAAGTCCGACTCCTTGCCGGCGAAGGCGGAGCCGTTCCGGGAGAGTTCGATCCGCGAGATCTTCCGGAGGTTGAAGGCGGAGGCGAAGAGGTTGCCGTGGAACCCGGGACCGAAGTCGGCGTGCCGGTAGGCGGCGAGGCCCGACGGTGCGGCGCCACCCATCTGGACGAACGGATGCGCCAGCTCCGGTCCGGGTCGGAGCACGGCGCGGTCGTCGAGCACCGAGTTCTCCTTGCCGAACACGGCGCCCGAACTGGCGAAGCCGATCCCGTCGCGCCAACCGGGCTGGGAGAAGTCGATGAAGGTGCTGGTGAAGAAGGCCTCGCCCTCGTCGCTGAACTCGACGTCCACCGGGTTGTCCATGCCGCCGGTCATCACCGATTCGAAGCCCGAGCCGTCGGGGCGGGCCCGGAAGATGTGCGAGGCGCGGTCGCGACGCTTCGTGCCGCCATGGCCGTCGGTCCACGAAACCGGCTCGAAGGCGCCCTTCGTCCAGTAGATGAATCCGTCCGGTCCCGCGTAGGGGCCGTGGACCTCGTTGCCGCAATGGGTGCTGGGGTGGCCGACGTTCCACCATTCGCTCCGGACATCGGCGCGGCCGTCGCCGTCCGTGTCCTGCAGCCGCCAGATGGCCGGGGAACCGCCGATGTAGAGGCTGCCCGAGTGCCACAGGATGCCTTGGAGCATGGGGAGCCGGTCGGCGAAGACCACCGAGCGGTCGTACGAGCCGTCGCCGTCGGTGTCCTCGAGCCGGATCACACGCCAGCGCGGGTCCTTGGCCTGTTCCGCCGGGGGTTCGGTGGATCCGCTGGAGTCGGTGACGTAGAGGCGTCCGGCCTCGTCGACGGCGCCGTTGACCGGCCGATGGACGACATTGGTCGCGGCGACCTGCCGGATCTCGAAGCCGTCGGGAAGGGTGAAGGCGTGGGGTCCGATCCGCTGGAGGTCGGCCAGGGCAGGGCCGGCCAGGGCGAATCCGAGGAGGAGAAGCGGCTTCACC
>JAIXUV010000053.1 GCA_027483345.1 Verrucomicrobiales bacterium
AAGAGCACGGATCGCAGCGAAAGACGGGAGGCCGGCGGTTGTGGTTCCTGGAATCGGGCGAGTACTACACGCTGAAGGACATCCGACGAACGCCGATGGAGATGGAGTTGGCGAAGGCACCCCAGCCGTTGACCGCCTGAAGTGACAAAAGATCCCTGACGCAGACAGGGACAACCCCTCAAAAGCGCACCGAAACCGGGCCGCAACGGCCAGGGAACGCCGGAGGTGCGCCTGCGGTGGCCCCTTTACCGGCCAATCCGCCGATATCGAAGAGAGCGGGCTCCAAAACCGCCGACAAGCGCCGCTGAAGACTGATTCCAAATCGCCGAAGACAGCGTTGCCGGCGATCAGCCGGCCTGTAAGTCAGTTGAGCTAACCACGCCCACCCGCCCACCTTGCCAGACCTTCCCCAATCGGTAGCCTACGACGTGTCCCTTATTTGGCCTCCGATTAGCCGCCGAGATACTCAGTTACGATCCATTTCGATCGTTCATTTGTTTCATTAAGAGAACACGTGTAATGTCGTTATTGTCAAAACCTTCAGCTGTCATATATTGTTCCAGTTCATGAAGCGATCGGCTTCCTGCAGCGAGTTCCTTTAATCGGTCAATTCGGGCTTTTGGGTCCCGCGCGATCAGTTCGGGTGTGGCGAGATCGGCAAGCACAGATCCTGTCTCTAACGAAAGCATCTGAAGATTGGTGGCCAGAACTGCTTTTCCTCTTAGGCAGAATCCAGAAACATATCCAAGCTCTGTCACAAGATTTGCCGTTCGACGAATGGTGCCGGTGCGGGCATCGAGGGAAATCCAAGATCCATTCTGAACAGAAAAGATTCCTTCAGTTTCAATATAGATTGCTCGAGTATAGCGATCCGCGGCCTGTGCTGCAAGGGTCCACAAAAGTTCAAGTGTCTTGATGTCATAGCATCTCACGCAATCAGGCTCGGCAATTAAGAATTCTGACGGCGAAAAGACACATTCAAGACCCAAAGTATTCGTGCGTTTGAGTGTTGTTATTTTGTGGCCAAGCGGCGAATGCAATTCCAAGGTCTTGCTAGCCAAAAAGACAGATCGATCGAAAGGACTTGTGAAAGTGTCTTTAAGTCCGGAAAACGTGTCTATTGTTTTTCCAGATATTGTGTCAACCAGATGGGCCGCGGCGCCTTGCCTTACACAGAAGACCCAGTCCTCAACTTCGGAGGCCACGACCGATTGCACGGCCTTTAAATCCCTCCGACGCCATATCTCTTCACCAGATTCGGTGCAGTAGGCGCCCAATCCGTAGGTGTCGTAGCAACCGATAATACAGAATCTGTCATCCCGGGATATCGCTGCACGAGTCCCGCTGCGTTCATACCGTACTCGGAAGCGTCGTAGCTGGGTCAACTTTTCAAGATCAAATACAAACGCACTCCCAAACATTCTTCCGCCTGGAAGTTCGTCAGCAATGGCTAAAGCAAGGCGCCCTCCATAACGAGTAGCGATGTCAAACAAGTCATTTAATGCCATATGATAACAGCTATTTCTGATAGTCTAATGGAAACCCATAAGGAACGCGTCCGCAGGCTACTGGTTCAGGAAGGGCTGGCAAGGCGGCGCTCACTGGGGACACGTTCGCCTTCGACATTGTGCGGGGTTCGCGGCCTCACAGTATTCGTCACACCGAGCGTCCAAGGTAAGAATATGCCGGTTCCCATGTTTGTCTGGAAGCCAACGGACGGGAAGCCAACGGACGTGTCCCCTATTGGCCCCCTCTCGAAATCTGTGGATGAAATTCACAAATTCCCAATCCACAGGCGTTTGCATCCGCAGATTTCACAGATCGGCGCAGATGGAGTTCGGGCAAGCGACGTCGGACGTGTCCCTTGATGAGCCCCTTGATGAGCGATGGAACGCGTCCGGCGGGCCTGAGCCCATTGGGGACACGTCCGCCTGCGACAAGAAGCCGCAAAGCCGCGGAGGAGAAGAGGGATGCCGCCAGGGACAGGTGTAGAAATGCGTCGAACGTGACGAGGTTCAGGGGGATCGCAGCCGGAAATAGCGGACACCCGGGGATTCAGGTTCGTCCGGAACCCGGAGTACCGGGGTCGTGTCCTGCAACGGATCCACGGGCTCCCAGTGCGCGACGGCATCCAGTGACCCAGCCGATTCCAACACCCAAAGACCATCGCCGGGCTCCCAGACGAACCTGAGGGAGTTGCCGTCCCTCCGGACGTCGAGCGACGGAGCCCCCGGTGCCAGAGGTTCCCCAACCCGGATCCGGTGGTTCCCTGTGTCCACGACGAACAGCCGTCCATCCGGCGCCGCAAGGACGCGGCGCGGCGAGTTGAACCGGGCCTCGGATCCGACCCCTTCCGACATCCCGTTCGAGCCCCGTCCTCCGACGGTCGTCACGCGTCCGTCGGGTGCGATCCGCCGGATCGCCGAAGCGAATTCGTCGGCCACGAACACGTTGCCCGCGGTGTCCACCGACACGGAGTTCGGGTGGGAGAATCGGGCGGTCCCGGGTGGTCCGTCGTCGAAGCCGTTGCCGCCCTCGAGGCCGGCGAAGAGGGCCAACGTTCCATCTGCGGCCATGCGGCGGACGACTCCGGCGGATGCGTCGGCCAGCAGGAGATCGCCGTCCGGGTGGCGGGTCAGGTCGGTGACCTGGGTTCCCGCAGCCAGGGTTCTCCGGGTGCCGTCGGGATCGAGCTTCGACACGGTGTTCCCGAATCCCGATGAGAACCAAGTCGAGCCGTCCTCGTCCCGGTGCATTGCCCAGCCCGAATCCGCACTGAAGAGGACCTGCCTTCCTTCCGCAGTGAAGCGGACCAGACCTCTTCCGTTGCTCAGGATCAGAGGAAGGCCGTGGTCGTCCAACGCGATGTCGACCGGTGAGGAGATGGTTTGCGGCAGCCCGTCCGGACCGGACCAGCTGGTGACCTCGCCCGCGGGCGAGACCCTCCGGATCCGTCCGGAACCGGCGTCCGCGACCCAAAGGTTCCCGGAGGACGAACGGGCGATTCCGGAGGGCGACGAGAACCGGGCTGTCACTCCAGGACCATCCGCCGTGCCCGCCGTGCCCGTCCCGGCGAAGGTGGACCATCGGTAGCGGACACCGGCCGGGTTCACACGGACCTCGGCGACACGGGATGTCACGGAGCCGACGGGGTTCGAGACCACCACGGAGAACCCCATCGTCTGGTTGGGGACAACCAGGTTCCGGACGAAGGTCCGATTCGTGGCGTCGGCGATGGGGCGTCCGTCGACCCGCCACTGGTAGGAGAAGGGTTCCGTCCCTGTCGGCAGGACCGAAAGGGTCAGCGGATACCCGGCGGTGATGGACCGGTCGATCGGCGATCCCCTGAACCGTGGGGGGGTCGCCGCCACCCGGACTTCGACGGGATCGCTCTCCAGTCGGCCGTTGGCGTTCGACAGGACGAGGCGATATCGGCCGGAATCCCCGGGTTGGGCGTTAGTGAGCACCAGTTCGGGGCCGGCGAACCCTTCCAGCGGCCGGTCGTCGCGATACCAGGCATGTCGGACGGGAAAGGCCCCGGTGGCGGAGAACCGGAGCGAGAGGGTCTCGCCGGAGAGGATTTCGGCCTCCGGTGGCGGCTGGGAAAGGAACGAGGGCGGCTGGTCCGCCGGCGGATCCGGTTGCAGCGTGGTGGAGAGGGAGATTGATCCAGCGGAACCGTAGTAATCGTCGACCGAGACCGCGTAGTCGACGCCCCGCATGGCATGGAACTGGACCTGGGTCCTGCCGGGGCCTGCGGTGGAGGCCGCTTGGGACACCGGGACGAGGCCTTCAAGGGTGTCTCCCGTGTAGACCGAGACGATCGCGTAGATCGAGGAGTTTGCGGTGCCGATCGTGACTGTGCCGTCGCCCGGTGCCCGATAGTTCCACCAGACCGACCGGCCTCCGCGTCCGGAGGCAGGAGGAGGCTCCAGTGGCTCCGCAGTGGCCCCGAAAGAGGAGCCGCTGGCCAACGGCGCGAGATGCAGTGGCTCGCGGCTTGCGAAGTCGTCGTTGGGAGGCCGTGTCGGCGGAAGGACCTCGAAGAACACGGCATCGCTGGTCACGGATCCAATCCTGTTGGAGACGGTGACCGAGTACGACCCCGTCTGGGAGGCGTCGAGGTCCGTGCGGTTCCAGACGGCATTTGTCACGCCGGGGAGAGGGCGCCCGTCCCGGTTCCATTGGAGGGCGACGGGTTTGTCGCCGGACGCGACCACCTCGAACCGGACCGACGCCCCGGCCACGGCCGGTCCCGGGACGGACAGCGACCGGATGCCGGGTGCCATCTCCTCCTCAGTCGGGGGGCGGAACAGCCGCAGTTCCGTGCCGGTGCTCGTCTCCGACCCGAAGTAGTTCGAGATGCGCACGGAGTACTCGCCTTCATCCGCCCGCTGGGCGTCCGGCAGGGTCCACGAAGCGGTCTCGGCGCCCGGGATCGGGACGCCGTCCCGGAGCCACTGGTAGACCAGGGTGCCATAGCCGATCGCCTGGACCGAGAAGGTCACGCTCCGGCCGGGTTCCGCGGTTGTGGTCACCGGTTGCCGGAGGACGACCGGGGTCGTGACAACCCGGACGAGGGCATTGGAACTGGTGACGACGCCGACCTCGTTGGACACGACCACCCGGTAGGCACCCGCGGACGAAGGTTGGACGGAGATGAGCGACAGGGTGCTGTTCGTTCCCCGCGGCACGGGCTGGTCGTCCTTCAGCCACAGGTACGAGAGCGGCTGGGTGCCGGAGGCCGAGACCCGGAGGGTGCCGCCGGAGCCGAGCACGAGTTGCAACGGGGCCGGATGCGTTCCGATCCGTGGCGGCGTCGGAGGGACGGCGCCGGACGCGGGAACCGCGACGCTGACCGCCAGGAGCCATGCCGCGCGGGACGATGACGACTGGGCGACGCCGCTTGATCGCGGCCGGTTGAAGGATTCGGGGATCATTGCGACAAAGACGACTTCGCGGAGGCTTTTGCAGGCTACTGGTGGGGGAGAGGTTGGCAAGGTGGTGGGAATCGGCGTGACGATCGAGCGCCCCTGCCACCGGGATCATGACGCTTCAATTCCCGGACGTAGCACCCGCCGGGATCGGGGATGGACGTGGAGTCCGTCCCAAGGTGCCTCTGCCGCGCGTCGTCTGGCGAAGGACGGAGGCTTGGGCCGCTCGTCTGTTGAGGTCGGCCGATGATGCCGATGGCGACAGATCCATCGTTGGAAGTCGTGTCCCCCGGAACATCCGAGTCCATCTGCGTCCTCTGTGGATGACATCCGCCTCCCGAGACATCCCAACAGAGAGGCGGCAACCGACCCACCCGACCCCTCAATGCCCTCCGCGGTAGCGGAGTTCGCCGGCTTCGACGCGGACGTCGAGGCGGTTCTGGCGCGGGGGCAACGGACAGGTCGCGAAGGACGTGAAGGCGCACGGCGGGTTGTAGGCGCGGTTGAAGTCCAGCACCACCCAGCCGTCGCGTCCGGGTTTCTGCGCATGCAGGAAGCGTCCAGCGGGATAGGTCTCCTTGCCGCTCGTCGTATCCTTGAAGAGCAGGAACAGGTCGTCCTCCTCGGTATCCAGGGCCACGTCCAGGCGGTATTCCCGGCCGTCCTTCATGAACACCACGGTCCCGGCCGCGGGCATCTCCTCGATGTCGCCGAGGACGTTCACCACCGGCAGCAGCGTCCCCGGCTTCGCCGGGATCAGCTTTCCCTCCAGCACCCAGTCGGGGCGTTCCGGGAAGTATTCAAGGCCTTGGAATTGGACTCGGGTCGGCGCTTGGGGATCGCGGACGCGCAGGCCGACACGTTCGCCGCGGACGAGCACGGTGACGGAGAGATCCCCGATGCGCAGGATCTCCGGCTTCGCGCCCTTGGCGTCGGTGCGGAGCGGTCGGGTCGGGACGGTCTTCCCGTTCACCGAGGCGGCGACGCCGTCGGCTGGCATGAAGCGAACCTTCCGGCCTTCGCGGATCCAGGTCCCGACAAAGCCCGGGGCACGGCCCGCTGGAAACACATGGGTCTGGGAAGGGTCGGAACCGCAGGTCGAACGTCCCTCGGGAAGCCAGTGCAGTCCGACGAGCGAAGCCCAACCGTTGGTGCCGGCGATGGAACGCGTCCGGCGGGCCTGCCATTCCGTCAGCGTCTTGGCTGGCGCCTGGGCCGGGCCGGAATGACATCCCGACAGGAACAGGGCGGCCATGGCGATACCCACGGCCCACGGCATGGCGTGGATTCTCATGCGGCGGGCCTGCGGGTTGTTGGAGGATGCCAGTTGCGATGCGCTCATGGTCGGAATCTCAGGTCGGACCCCGTTCCCGCCGATGTCTGCGGGGGGATGCGGTCGTGCCGATTCGGGCTACCGATAGCCCAGGTCCTTTGAAGCCGGAAATCCAATCCAGCAACGTCCCGCCGCTCCGGTTGCGCCTCTTGGAGGCGATCCGCGCGTTCCTGCTTTGGTCCGACGGCTTCCTTCCGGTCGACCTGCTCACCGATCCCGAGGCGACCCGTCATGCGCGGCTCATCGTCCGGTTCGGTTTCCTCGGGGCCGCCTCGGGCTTCGCGTTCACCCTGTTCTACGCGCTCATCGGTCACCTGTGGGGTGCGGGTGTCGTCGCGGCGTCCAGCCTCGGGTTCCTCGTCGCTCCATTCGTCCTTCGCACGGGCGTGCCCTATCTCCGGGTCGGCAATCTCCTGACCGGTACCATGTGGTTCGGGTTCACGGTGCTCTGTTTCCTCGAAGGCGGGCACGACGGACATGCGATCGCCTGGCTGGTGACCGTCCCGCTGTGCGCGTTGCTCCTGGTGTGTTCCCGGGCCGCCTGGGGCTGGGCCTTGGCGAGCCTCGCCTCGGCCGCGGTTGTGATCGCCCTCGACTTCGCCGGCATACACCTTCCGCCGACCTATGCGGATCGCTGGGAACCGGTCGTCTCCGCCGCCGGCTACCTGACCCTGATCGTCTTCCTGTTCCTGCTCGGGGTCATCTTCGAGAACAGCCGGCTCCAGGCGCAGCGGAAGATGCAGGAGGCGCTCCTGCGGCTGGAGTCCTCCAACGCCCAGCTGCAGCAGCTCAACGAGGAGAAGACCGAGTTCCTCGGAATCGCCGCCCACGACCTCAAGAACCCGCTCACCGCCATCATCGGCAACGCCGAGCTGCTGGCCATGACCCAGGACGCCGCGGACATCCCCCAGACCTGCGAGGGGATCATCAAGGCGAGTTCACGGATGCGGAACCTCATCACCGACCTCCTCGACGCCAACGCCATCGAGGAGGGCCGCTACACTTCCCGGATAGGGCGCTGCGACCTGAATGCCTTGGTCGGGGAAAGCCTCGGCCACAACCGCGACACGGCCCTGCGCAAGGACATCCGACTGAACCTGGAGCCCGCCGCGCCGGTGTTCGTCGAGGCCGATCCCGGTGCGTTGACGCAGATCCTCGACAACCTCGTCTCGAACGCCGTGAAGTACTCGCCTCCATCGTCCGAGGTGTGGATCCGGATCACGTCGGCGGAGGGGCGGGGCGCGGTGTCCGTGGTCGACCGCGGACCCGGCCTGACGCCGGAGGACCAGAAGAAACTCTTCCGGAAGTACACGCGCCTGAGCGCCAAGCCGACCGCCGGGGAGAGTTCCACGGGCTTGGGACTCTCGATCGTGAAGCGTCTCGCCGAGGCGATGAGTGGAACGGTCGAGTGCCGGAGCACTCCTGGCGAAGGAGCGACCTTCACGGTCCGTCTCCCGCTCTCTCACGGCCCCGGGTAGGGTTTGCCACGGAGGTCCCGGCAACCGCCGTTCCCAACTCCGGCGTCGAATTCCGCTCCCGCGGTCCCTAGCCTGAACCCCGATGAAGCTCATCGGCGTGATTCCCGCCCGCTACGCCTCCACCCGTTTTCCCGGCAAGCCGCTCCACCCCATCGCCGGGGTCCCGCTCGTCCAGCGGGTCGTCGAACGCTGCCGCCTCTCGAAGTCCCTTGCCGACGTCATCGTGGCCACGGACGACCCGCGCATCGCCGAGTTCGCCAGCCGTTTCTGCCGGGTGGAGATGACGCGGGGCGACCATCCCAGCGGCACCGACCGCATCGCCGAGGTCGCCGGAAGGGTCGCCGCGGACGGCTACGTCAACATCCAGGGCGACGAACCCCTCATGGATCCCGCGGTCATAGACGCCGTGGCGTCGGCCCTCGGCCGATCCGAGATGAGCACCGCCTCCACGCCGGTCCGGAGCCTCGCCGAGTACGACAACCCGAACGTGGTGAAGGTGGTCGTGGCGGTCGACGGCCGGGCGCTCTACTTCTCGCGCCGGACCGTGCCCTACCTGCGCGACCACGCCGACCGTCCCGCCGCCGAGCAGTTGGCGTCCTTCCCCTTCCGCAAGCACCTCGGCATCTACGGATACCGGCGTGAGACGTTGCTCCGGCTGGTGACCTTCCCGGTCTCGTCCCTCGAGGCGGCCGAGAAGCTCGAACAGCTGCGGGCGCTCGAGAACGGCATCGCGATCACGGTCGCGCCCGTGGACCACGACAGCGTCGGCGTCGACGTCCCCGCGGACGTGGCGCGGGTCGAGGCCCTGTTGGCCTCCCGGTCCTGACTCCCACGTCCGCCCGACTTCCCATGCCCCGGCATTGGCTCCTCCAGATCCTCCGCTTCTACCGCGAGGACTGGTGGCGCGTCCTCGTCGCCGTGGCCCTGCTTGGCGTCACCACCACGGCGGCGGTCCTGAAGCCGTGGCCCACGGCATGGATCGTGGACTTGCTCTTCCAGCGGTCGACCGATCCGGCGACGACGGAGGAACGCTTCAGGTCGGTGCTTGGCTTCGCGGGCCTGGCGTTCGGGCTGCACGTGCTGCATGCGCTGGCGAACTCCGCGCTCCAGGCGGTGGTCATCTCGACCGGACTGCGGGGACTCACCCGCGTGCGGCAGGCGGTCTTCGACCGGCTCCTCGGGCTTTCGCTCCGGCGCCTGCATGGCTCGCAGGCGGGCGACCTGATCTACCGGGCGACCTGGGACACCTACTCCGTGCAGACCCTGTTCAACCAGGGCGTCTTCACCGTGCTCACCGCCACGGCCGGCATCGTGACCATGACGGTGGTGATGTGGCAGGTGAACGTGCGGTTGACCCTCGTCTCCCTGGCCACGGTTCCGGTGTTGGTGGGGGTGATACGGCTGCTGGGACCCAGGCTGGCCCGGGCGGCCGGCAAGGCCCAGGACGCCGATGCGGGGATCGCGTCCTCGGTGCAGCAACTGGTGGCCAACCTGCAGTTGGTGCAGGTGTTTACACGGGAACGCCGCGAGTCTGAGGCCTTCGCCGGCCGTGCCGGAGAGGCGTTCCTTGCGCGATGGCGCCAGCATCGGATCGAAGTGCTCTACCTCGCGCTGGTGGCGGTGGTGCTGGGGCTCGGGACCGCGGCCATCCTCGCGGCCGGAGCGAGGGAGGTGCTGGCGGAACGCCTCAGCCCGGGTCGGCTCCTGGTCTTCCTAGCCTACCTCACCCAGCTCTACGAACCCCTGAACCAGCTTTCCCACGTGGGCGGCACCGTCTCCAACGCCCGGGCCGGTGCGGGCCGCGTGCTCGAACTGCTCCGACCCGACCCGGAACCCGCCGGTGCGGGAAGTGCGACGCCTCCGGAGGCGGAAGGCGGCGCGGGATTGGAGTTCCGCGGCGTCGGATTCGGCTACGAGTCCGGACGCCGGGTGCTGGACGGACTGGACCTCCGCATCCCGGCGGGAGAGACGGTGGCGTTGATCGGCCCGAGCGGCGCGGGGAAGACGACGCTGCTCCAGATGATCCCGCGCTTCCTCGACCCGGACCTCGGGGAGGTGCTCTGGGATGGGGTGCCGCTGCGGGACCTGGACCGCGCACAACTGAGGCGTCGGATCGCGCTGGTGCTCCAGGAGCCGTTGCTGCTTCCGGCCACGATCGCCGAGAACATCGGCTTCGCGCGGGAAGGGGCGACGCGGTCCGAGATCGAGGCGGCGGCGAGGTCGGCGAGCGCGCACGAGTTCATCCTGCGGCTTCCCCTGGGCTACGACACCGTGGTCGGCGACGGCGCGGCGCGCCTGAGCACCGGCGAGAAGCAGCGGATCAACCTCGCCCGGGCCTTCCTCAAGGACGCCCCGGTGCTGCTGCTCGACGAACCCACCAGCGCGCTGGACCGGGAGAGCGAGGCGGTGGTGGTGGCCGCGCTCCGACGCCTCGCAGTGGGCCGGACCACGCTGATCGTCGCCCATCGGCTGGAAACCATCCGGCATGCGGACCGTGTGGTGGTCTTGCGCGAGGGAAAGGTGGTCGAGCAGGGGAGCCCGGAGACGTTGCTGGCCGGGGAGGGCTACTTCTCCCGTCTCCAGCGCGTCGGAGATGGCGCCGAGTCGGGTTAAGGGGAGCGATGGGGCGGCCGATGCACGGGACGACGGCTTGGAGCCGGGATGCTGGCCACTTTGGATGTGGCCGCGTCCCGGTCCGGCCGCTATGAAGAAGGACGCGACGGACCCGGGTTCGGGCCCGCCGAAACCCATGGATCCCGCATCCGCATCCAAGAGCCCCAGGGCACAGTGCCATTGCCGGTCGCGTGCCGCCTTGGCCGCGGCGATTTCCGCCGCCTGCCTTTTCCGGGTTTCCGCGCAGGACGCATCCCAGGCCACATCGTTCCTCAACGACGACCCGGCCTCGGCACTGAACCTCCAGGGCAGTGGCGGGCTCCCTTATCTGCCCATCTCCAACTCGCAGCTCCGTCGCGGCCCGTACAACGTCCGTTTCGGACCGGTCTCCGCCCTCTTCTCCGCCGCCACCTCCATCAGCTACACCGACAACGCCCTGTTCACCGAGCAGACCCTGGGTCGGGCCGACGACATCGTGGTCACCCCGATGTTCAACACCACGCTGGAATGGCCGGTGACCGACATGAACTCGCTGCGGATCGACGTCGGCGTCGGCTACCAGAAGCACCTGATCCAGGAACAGCTCGACACCTTGACCGTGTCGCCCAACTCCACCATCGACTGGATGGTGGTCGCCGGGAACGTCCGGATCAGCTTCTACAACCAGACCTCGACCCCGGCCAGCCTGACGCAGCGTCCGGAGCTGGTGACGACCGGTTCCGCGGAGACCGCGGCGTTCCGGCGCATCCAGAACACGATCGGCATGTCGGCCTCCTGGATCCTTTCGCGGGATCTGTCGCTGCAAGGCGGCTACAGCTACACGTTGGAGCGGGGACTCACGGGCTCGAAGTCGTTCGACGTCCTGGACCGAGACTCCCACGTCGCGAGCACGGCGCTCTACCGTCGGCTGGGGCCGGTCTGGACCGTCGGAACCTCCGCCAGTGCTTCGACACAGGCCTTCCAGACCGACTTCCAGAACAGTTCGACCTCCTACTCCGGCGGCCTGCTGGCGGCGTGGGTGCCCGGTCGCTACTTCAGTGTCAGCACCCATGTCCGCTACACGGTGACGCAGTTCGACCAGAACGGCCGGGTGGCGGACGCATCCAACTTCAGCGGAATCACCTACGACCTCTCCCTCAGCCACCGGTTCCGCCGCTATTGGGAGTACACCCTCACCGCCGGACGCGGGGCCAACACCGGCTTCGGCAACAACTTCACCGAACAGCTCTTCGCCAACGCGACCCTGTCCTGGAACGCCACCGACAGGACGACCCTCCAGCTTTCCGCCGGCTACGTGAACTCCACCGAATCGGGTTCCGCGCTCAGCCTTCCGAGGGAAGCCTTCCGCATCGGTCCGGAATCCTTCGATCCGAGCATTCCCGGAATGGTGGATGACGGCCAGGGTGAGCTCTATTACTTTCCCGCGGGCGCGGTGGACCTCGGCAACGGCATCGTCTCGCTTCCGTTGCCGGGTCGTGTCAGCGACTCCTACACTGCGGGACTGACGTTGAACTACCGGTTCTCCAACAAGCTTTCAGGCAACCTCAGCTACACCCACAGCCTGCGGTCCAGTGACCTGCAGCTCCGCAATTTCAGCCAGAACATCGTGACGCTGGGCCTGAACTACCAGTTCTGAAGATGAAGAGGATCCTCGCCGCGACCGTATCCACCGCCCTCCTGGCCGTCGCCCAGTCCCCGACCCCGGTGACCCCGCCGCCGGCGTCGCCCACGGTGGACAACCCGGCCGCCACGGCCGGGGCAAAGGGGACCAACTCCCCCGCGGAGAAGGACAAGGGAACCTCCAAGCTCATCAACGCCTCCGAGCGCGACTTCAAGCCCCGCGACGTGTTCCGATACAGCGTCCTCGAGGATCCCGCCCCGTCGCAGTCCGCCCAGGAGGCGGTGGTCACCGACGCCGGCGAGGTCCATTTCCCGGTCTCGGGCCAGTTCACCGAGTATGTCACCGTCGACGTGCGGGGCCGGAAGCTGGCCGACATCCGCGCCGAGGTGAAGCGGATGCTCGACGAACGGTTCTACCAGAACGCCACGGTCCAGCTGGACCTGGCCTCGGTGAACAACAGCGCCTCCGCCTCCGTCGCCGGCATCGCCAAGGCCCGCGTCTTCGGGGAGATCAACGGAACCATCCCGATCCCCGAGAACGAGGAGGTCTTCCTGAGCGACGCCCTCATCGGACTCGGCCGCAACGAGATGGCCAACCTCAAGAAGGTGAAGCTCCACCGGAAGGACCCCGTCACCGGCGTCACCAAGTCGTTCACCGTCAACGTCGACAAGATCCTCAAGGAGAACGCGCGCAACATGGACATCCGGCTGCAGGACGGAGACCGCATCGAGGTCCCGGCCGTCGGCATCCGCTTCTGATCCGCTTTCCGAGTCACCATGAAATACGGCTACTCCAACTACTCGGCGCCCCTTCCGGGCTACGGCACGTCGCTGGTCGACCGGATCAACCTGTACCTGCACTTCCGGCGGTACTACCGGATGATCGCCGACCGCTGGCTGCTGCTGGTGATCTCGGTCTCGCTGAGCACCGCCATCGGCGGCTGGGTGGCCATGAACAAGCCGGACCAGTTCCGCGCCACCGCGAAGCTGATGTCGGCGCCCAAGATGAACCAGGGCTCCGCCATGGCGATGTTCGAGGAGTCGATCTCCGTGGACGCCATCGTCGAGGTGCTGCGGGGCGGCACGCTGCTCAACCGGGTCCAGCAGAAGCTCCAGGAAGGTCTCAGCTCCTCCAACAAGTTCGTCTTCCCCGTGGTTTCCGTCGGTTACGACAAGGGTGGCGTCTACACCCTCACGGTCGTCAGCACCAACGCCGACTACGCGGCGCGGTTCGCCACGGCGTGGGCCGACGAGTTCATCGAGTTCAAACGTCAGCAGCGCGCCAGCACCATCAGCTCCAGCGAGGCCCTCATCACCCGCGAGATCATCTCCAAGGAACAGAAGCTGAACCAGGCCACCGAGGCGTTCGCCGACTTCAAGCGCCGCAACAACATCGTGGACATCCGCGACGCCGGTCTCCGGGCCGCCGCCAAGCTCAACGACGTCAAGAACGAGCTGCAGTCCCTCGAGACGGAGATCCAGATCTTCCGCTCCGCCAACGCCGAACAGCTCGCCTCGGGCGGCGTCAACGTGAAGGGCAACCCGGCCGAGGTCGCCACCGCGCGTCCGACCACCACCGCCGACGACGACACCAGCAACCGGTTCACCCCCGGTTCCAGCTACACGATGCTGCGCCTCGAACAGCGGCGTCTGCAGACCGACTACACCAACCGGTTGCAGGTCCTCAAGGCGTCCCACCCCTACATGGAGCAGCTCCGCCGGCGCATCACCGACTCCGAGACCTCCATCGCGGCCACGCTGGAGATCATCGACGAGGGACGGAAGGCGCAGATCAAGGCCCTTGAGATCAAGGCGGGCAAGCTTCCGTCGGTCATCGAGGCGATGACCGAGGAGGTCCAGAACTCCACCGCCCTGCTCGGCGACTACTCCCGGCTCGAGACCGAGCAGCAGATCCTCAACGACGGCCTCACCGACCTCCGGGCCCGCCTTTCCAAGATCGCCACCGTCTCCTCCGACACCGACTCCTTCGACGTCTACCAGCGCGGCATCGCCGACGACCTGCCGTTCGGCCCGAACCGTCCTGGCATCGTCGGGACGGCGTTCGCCGCAGGATTGGTCATCGGCATCGCGGTGCTGTGGCTGCTGGCCAAGCTGGACGACCGCCTGGAGAGCCCCGAGCAGATCGAGGAGGCGCTGGAGGAACCGATCATGGGCCAGCTGCCCGAGGTGGACAAACGCCACTACAAGGACGGCTACCTCGTGCTCAACCGGATGAAGTCCCACACGATGTTCGCGGAATCCCTCCGCGGCGTCCGGTCGACCCTGCTTCTCAGCCCCGAGGGTTCAAGCAAGCGGTTCATCGCGGTGACGTCGGCGGTCCCGGGCGACGGCAAGACCACCTTCACCACCAACTTCGCGATCACGCTGGCGAACTCGGGCAACCGCACGCTGCTGATCGACGCGGACCTCCGGCGCGGCAACATCAACGGCTACTTCGAGCAGCCGCTCGAGGGCGGCCTGGCCGAGGTGCTCAACGGCAAGCTGACCCCCCGTGAGGCCATCCGGGAGACCAACATCCCGAACCTGTCCTTCATGCGCGCCGGCGAACGCCCGACCAACCCGTCGGAGCTGCTCATCGGCCCGAACACCAAGGAGCTCATCCGCGAGCTGCGCGCCGAGTTCGACTACGTGATCTTCGACTGCCCGCCGCTCACCGCGATCGACGACACGTTCTCCATCGCCGCCTACCTCGACGGCATCTTCTTCGTGGTCCGCGCCGGCAAGACCTCCATCCGGTTCGCCAAGATGGCCGTGCAGACGATCCGCCAACGCGGGGCGCCCATCCTCGGCCTCATCGTCAACGGCGTGCCGATCGACAACCCGTACTACTACTACACCACGTACTACTACGCGTCGTACTACCACCGTCCGATCAAGCAGGACGAGACCGCGACGATCCGGAAGGCCGGCGCCCCGAAGAAGGTGCCCGCGCTCCCACCCGGAATGCAGATGCCCGACCGGGCGCAGCAGCCGGTGCCGGCGAAGACCCTGCCTTCCACGCCGCCCGAGGACGCCCCGGGATCGGGTCCGGGGTCCGCGCGCTGATCCGACCGCCGGGCGCCGGACCCCTGCCGGACTCCTGCAGGAAGGACCTCACGCCAGCACGCAAGGCCGCGAACAGGGAGTTGGAGGCGAAGCGGCGACCATCCGCGCGTGTTCCGCTGCGCCTCTGGAAATGCCACGGCCTGACCGCGGTTCCTTCGCGGCGTGGCGCCTTGGCGGGAGTCCCCTCTCCGTTCGGGCTCAGAACCTCCAGGTGACCTGGCTCGCGATGAAGTGCGTGTCCTGCCAACCCGTTCGCAACCGCATCGGCCGCCAGGTGTAGTACACCTTCAGCGAAGCGTGTTCCCCCAGCCGGAACCCGAGCCCCAGCGGGACCAGCCGGTTCTCGGCGAGATGAAGGCCGTCATATTCCAGGATCGCCTCCTCCTGGAAGAACACCGAGGTCCAGGGCCCCAGTCCCTGGAGGGCGTACTCCACATGCAGACGGTGACGCGTCCTTGGGTCGACGCCGGTCTGGGCTTCCAGCCATCGGACCTCCACGCGGTTCCGAAGGATCACCGTCAGGCGCGGAGTCGGCTTCCAGTTGGGATTCAGCTCGAACTCCGCCCGATGCTGGTCGAGGTGCCCACCGGATCCGCTCCGTATCGACACCCACGAGTAGTGGGCCTCAGCATTGAGGCCGTCGGCGAGGGAGTAACGGATCCGCGGGCTCAAGACATGGCCCGTCATGCGCCCGGACTCGAGGCCGGTGCGGGTGTCGGCGTAGAGCCAGGGCGTCCAGCGTCCCAGACGCGGGCCCTCGACGATCTGTTGGTTCCAATAGTCCCACTCGTCGGCCATCGCCGGACTCCACGCCGCCCATAGGGCCAGGAGCAGGAGCAGGGGAATCCGCCGCCGCGAAGGGATCGGAACTGTCACCACACCATACGATGGCACCCGCAGGGTCCCGTCGAGGTCCAGGATTGTCGGGAACCGCTCCTGCGTTGGCCAGCCATGGGAAGGCTCCCGGTCGTCGGGCTCGGCCTTACCCCTGCAGACGGGCTCGGCACGCCAGGCTGCAAGGCCGCGACGGACCGGGAGTGGAACCGCCTCTTGGCAGCCGCCGTCTTGTTGCGGGAAATCGGAAATCGGGAATCAGGAACCACGAATTCCTGAACGGCTCAAAGCAGTCGGGGCTGCCGGGCCACCACGGCCAGTTCGCTGCCGAGGGAACCGCCGCGGCTCCGACGACGTTCGATGATGTGCTTGTCGGTGGCCGGATCGTAGGGGACCGGATAGTTGCCGTCGTAGCAGGCGAGGCAGAACGAATCCTTCGGCTGTCCCGTGGCGGCCACCATGCCGTCGAGGCTGAGGTAGCCCAGCGAGTCGGCGTTCAGGAACCGACGGATCTCGTCGAGGGTGTTCGTCGCCGCCATCAGCTTGCTGCGCTCCGGGAAGTCGATCCCGTACACGCAGGGGTTCATGTGGGGCGGGCAGCTGACGAGCACGTGCACCTCCTTGGCTCCGGCTTCCTTGAGCGAGATCACCCGGGCCTTGCTGGTCGTGCCGCGGACGATCGAGTCGTCGACGATGACCACCCGCTTCCCGCGGACCAGTTCCGCGATCAGGTTCAGCTTCACCCGCACGTTGAAGTCGCGGATGAACTGGGACGGCTGGAGGAAGCTGCGTCCGACGTAGTGGTTCCGGACGAAAGCCATCTCGAACGGGATCCCGCTCTCGAGCGAATAGCCGAGAGCCGCGCAGTTGCCCGAGTCGGGCACCGGCACGACGACGTCCGCCTCGATGCGGTGTTCCCGGGCGAGTTGGCGTCCCATGTCGACGCGCACCTTGTAGACGTTGCGCTGCGCGATGTTGGAGTCCGGCCGGGCGAAGTAGACGTACTCGAAGATGCAGAACGCCCGGCGCTGCTGCTCCGGGAAGGCCTGCACGCTGCGGACGCCGGTGCCGTCGATGATGACGATCTCGCCCGGCTCGATGTCGCGGACGTACTTCGCCTGGATCAGGTCGAAGGCGCAGGTCTCCGAGGAGAGGACGAACGCGCCGTTGTCCATGCGACCCAGGGCGAGCGGACGGAAGCCGTGGGGATCGCGCGCGCCGATGAGCGCATCCTCGGTGAGGATCACCAGGGAGTACGCGCCCTGGATTCGCCGCATCGCCTCGACGAGCGAGCTCTCGTGACCCTGCCGCGAAGGTTGGGCCAGCAGGTGCAGGATGATCTCGCTGTCGACGGTGGTCTGGAAGATCGAGCCCTGCGCCTCCAGTTCCTCGCGCAGTTCCGCGGCGTTGGTGAGGTTGCCGTTGTGGCCGATGGCGATGCGCCCCTTCGCGCAGTCCACCGTCAGCGGTTGGGCGTTGACGATGTTCGAGGAGCCCGTGGTCGAGTAGCGCGTGTGGCCGATCGAGATGTGGCCCACGAGGTCGTGCAGCACGTTCCCGCTGAAGACCTGCGAGACCAGCCCCATTCCCCGGTGGATGTGGAAGGACTTGCCGTCGGTGGTGACGATCCCGGCGCTCTCCTGTCCCCGATGCTGCAGGGCGTAAAGGCCGTAGTAGGTGAGCTCCGCGGCATTGGGATGCCCGTAGATGCCGAAAACGCCGCAGTAATGCTTCGGATGATGTTGCACGAGACGGGCGGAGAGTCGGGAAGCCGGCCCGGAAGGCCAAGGGGTTTTTGACCTCCGGCAGCACCTCACACCGACTCTGCCCTCATGACGGATTCTCACGGATGAGGGTGGGTGGGCGCTGGCAGCCCACCTGCTGAAGAACGGTTCAGGTTGGGTGGCTGAAGACACCAAACGACAGTGCCCATGAAGAACGAAACAACGTCCCTTCGGATCCTCGCCTCCACCGTGTTAGCCGCCCTTGCGCTGCCTGCGAGCCTCTCGGCCCAGTTCCTGATCCTGCAGCCCGGAAGCTCGGGCGACATCGACTTCGGGACGCGCAACCTCGGGGTCGGAGGTGCGGCCACACAGTTCAGCAATGCGGGAGTCCAGAACGCCACCTTCGGCCGCCTGCTCCAGCCCGGGAACAACTTCGGATCGCTCGACGCCTGGGTGGGCGGCATGCCGCTGGTGAACGTGAACGGCGGCCTCAATCCCGGACTTCAGCGCAATGTCCCCCGCGGTCCCGACGCCGCGGGCAATCCCAACAACTTCGGTCCCGGACGCGTGTCCATCGCCGCCAACAACAGCGGCATCGGATTCAACTTCGGGCTCAGCGACCCGAAGCCCGCCGGCCACCTCAACGGCCTCGACGGCTCGGTGATCGAGATCCTCGCCGAGGGCTCCTGGCTCTCCACAGCGAACCTCAACGGCTTTAACGTCGGCATGGGACTCGGCCTCAACGTGAACCTCCGTCAGGCCGGCAACTACGTCGCCGCCAGCCTCACCGGGCAATACCGGGTCAATGGCGGCGCGTGGTTCACCTTCAATCCCGTCGTCTTCGCCGCCGACGGCCTCAACGGCAACGCCGACTTCATCTCGGGCGACCTGACCGCTCCGAATTCCCTCTGGCTCGGGGACGCCAATCCGGCGAACGACGTGACCATCGCCTACTCGACCTGGGGCGCGAGCCGCGCCGTTGTGGGGCAGGGTGGGGCGCCGAACATCGGCCCCGGGAACAACGTGGACTTCCGCATGTACTTCACCGCGATGGCGGATCCCGAGGCGGACATGGATCTCTTCGAGGTTCCGGTCACGGAGCTGCCGGGAACCGATTTCGGCGGCGGATACTCGCCCGTCCCCGAACCGGAAACCTACGCCGCCATGGGCGCCGCCGGCCTCCTCGGATTCGGCTTCTGGCGCCGCGCCCGCCACAACCGGTCCTGATTGTCCCCGCCCGCTCGCCGGGCTTCGGCTGGGGGACGGTCCGCATCGGGCCTTCCCCCGTTTCCCATCCAGCCAAGCGCCTCCGCGGCACCTCTAGTTCGCCGCGACCTCGCCGCTTTCCAGCTTCAGGTCGGACCAGTAGCCGAATTCCCACAGCCAGTCGGTCGCCGCGTTCTCCAGCCGGATCACGATCCGACGGCCCGCATACGCCGACAGGTCCACGCGGATGTCCCGCCAACGCGGTCCGTCGTGTCCGACCTTCTCGCGTCGGAGCACCTCGCCTTCCACGACCACGCGCAGCTCCCAGTCGCCCTTCTCGTGGGCCGCCACGCCGAAGCTGAGCACCGACTTCACGTCCCGCGGCAGGTTGACCGCACGGACGATGGCCGCCGGGGTCTTCGAATCCACCGGGTGGGTCATCAGCACGTTCCGGCGTCCCTCGAACTCGGGGAACTTCGCCGGCGCCTCCTCGAAGTCCGGGCAGTCCACCTGCCAGGAAGGCGTCCAGAGCGCGATCGACTCGCCGTCGCGACGGATGCTCGGTGTCTCCACCGCGGCCGATTCGGCGGCGCCTCCGGTCAGTTCCTTCCGGCGCTCCGGCGTCAACGGCTTGCCGTCCTGCGGCGGTGCGAGGATGTACCAGATCAGGTTCCGGAAGTCGGCGTCGGGCATCTGCTCCAGGCCCTCGGGCATCGCCGAATTCTCGGTCACGCGAACGGCCTTCACCCGTGCCTTGTCCAGCACAACCTCGCTCGGGCCGGCCATGAGCAGCTTCACGCGGTTGGCGGTGTTCTCCACCAGGCGCCCGCTGAAGGTCTGCTCGTCACCGGTCTCGACCTCCACGTTCTCGTAGCCGGCACCGATGATCTCGTTCGGGTTGATGACATTGTGCAGCAGCGCGTCGAGCGAGCTACGGCCGACGCCGGTGAGGTCGGGTCCGATCTCGGCGCCTTCCCCGTGCAGCTTGTGGCAGACGAGGCAGGTCTTCTTCGCGACCTCGTGTCCGGCCGCCAGGTCCACAGGACCCTCCGCGACGACCTTCCGCTTCGCCGCGATGAGCTGGAGCCGATCGGCCGTCGAGGCCCGGTAACGTCCGAAGATCTGGACCGCGCGGTCGCGTTCGTTGGAGCCCTTGGCGGTGACCAGCGCGCGGACCGCCGCCGGCGGGACGTCGCCTCGTTGCACCTCGCCGCGGGCGATGGCGTTGAACAGCGCCCAGTTCCACTGCCAACGGGTGGTCAGCATCTGGGCCGCGGCGGCGCGGACCGACGGCGTCATCCCGGCCCAGTGGGACAGCAGCTGCTTCCCGGACTCGTCGCCGCCGACTTCGGCGAGCGCGCGGACGGCGGCGATGCGGAGCGTGTCCGACTCCTTCGATCCGGCGATGGCGACGAGCGTGTTCAAAGTATCCTCGCCCTTGAGCCGGCGGAGTCCGTCGATCGCCTGTAGCCGTTCCGCCTCGGGAGCCGCCTTGTCGGCCGCCTTGGCCACCGTGGCCTTGAACGAGGCCGCGTCGCCCCAGAGCGCTCCGAGTTGGCGGGCCTTCGCGGCGATCGCCTTGTCCTCGCCCGCCAGCAGCTTCGCCAACAGCGGCGCCGTCGGCCGGTCTGGCGACAACGCCTTGCCCCGCTGTCCGTCGATCAGGCCGTCCATGATGTAGGGCAGCAGCGGCGAGGCCGGATCCAGCGCCTCCATCAGCTCGATGGTCCGGTTGATCATCCATTCCTTTCGCGCGTCGCAGAAGCGCCGCACTGTCTTGTAGGCCAGCGTGCCGGAGAGCGGCAGGTGCTTCTCGCCGTGCTCACGGAACCATTCCGCGGTGACGTTCGGGTCGTAGAGCACCGTGGGCTCGATCGCGGTCCACAACAGGAAGGGCACGTCCCGGTCCGTGGCCGAACGCGGGTTGGCGAGCAGCTTCTCGGCGATCTGCGCCACCATCGGCGCCAACACCGCGACGTCCTGCGTCGGCGGCGTGTTGATCGTCAGGGAACCGCCGGAGAACTGCCTCAGCGCGGTGGCCACGGCGGCGAGCACCGTCGGGTCCTCGTCGGCCGCCAGGGTCTCCAGCCGTTTCTGGGTGCGCTCGGTGGCCTGGTTGCGTTCGCCGGTGAAGCGCGCTGCCCACATCCGCACCGAGGCCAGCCCGGAGTCGCCCGCCTCGTCCAGCAGCGCGTCGTCCAGCAGGCCCGTGCTGAACAACGTCCACAGCGCGGCCAGCTTCGCGTCCTCGGTCGGACCGGACTTCATCATCGTCGCGAGCGCCGCCTTCTGCGCGGCCACGTCGGCCCGCCCGCCGAGGAGCCGCTGGGCCATGCGCCGCTGCCACACGTTCGGATGCGTCAGCGTCCGCACCAGCTCCGCGGTCGCGGCCTTGCCGAGGTCGAGTCCGGCGGGACGCGGCTGCACCGGCTTCCCGGCTTGGTCGCCCGTCCACACGATCCGCCAGACGCGTCCGCGTTCGCGATCGACTCCCGCCGGGTCCGCGTTGGCGTTCTGGTAGCACGGATAGCGGTCGTACCAGTCCATGATCCAGACCGTGCCGTCCGGCCCGGTCTGCATGCTGACCGGCATGAACCAGCCGTCGTTGCCCCGCACGAAGTCGCCGTCCGCCGACGCCACGAAGGTGCTGCCCTTCGCGGTCAGCCGGTCCCGGTGGATGGCGTTGTCGTGGATGTTCCCCTGCAGGGCCATCCCACGGAACTCGGCCGGATACTGGTCGCCCTGGTAGATGTCCACGCCCGCATAGGCCGCCATGTGATGGCGGTGGTCCACGATGCTCGGCAGTAGGTCGTAGGCGTAGGGATAGGGCGGCTGTCCCGCCTGTCGGACGTACAACCCGCCCGGGGCGAGATGGAAGAAGTGGTCGATGACGCACGCGCTGACGAAGGCGTTGCCACGCGCGTCGAAGTCCACGCCCCACGGGTTCGACGTGCCTTCGGCGAAGACCTCCAACCTGCGGGTCTTCGGCTGGAACCGCGCCACACCCGCGGTCAGCACCACCGGCTCGGACGGCTTCGACGGATCCGTCGCCTTGGTCACGGTGAACACGCCGTGGGTCATGTACATCTGGCCGTCCGGTCCCCAGGTGAACCCGTTCAACAGCTCGTGCCGGTCCTCGAGCCCGAAGCCCGTCTGGACCACCGTCCGCCGGTCCGCAACGTCGTCGCCGTCGGTGTCCTGGAGGAAGAGTAGATCCGGCGCCGCGCCCACGTAGACGCCGTCGTTGGCGATCAGGAGGCCGGTGGCGAGGGTGAAGCCGTCCGCGAAGACCTTCACCGAGTCCGCCCGTCCGTCGCCGTCGGTGTCCTCCAGGATCTTCACGCGGTCCCGGCCCTTCTCGCCGGGCTTCGTTCCCAGCGGATACTCATACAGCTCGACCACCCACAGGCGACCGCGGTCGTCCCAGGTCATCGCCACCGGGTTCACCACCTCGGGTTCGGAGGCGAAGAGCCGCGCCTCGAATCCCTTGGGCAGGGTGAACTTGGCCCGCGCCTGCTCGGGCGTCAGGGCCGGAGTCTCGGCCGGCTTGTGCTGTCCGCCCAGCTGCCGTCCCGAGGGTTCGTTGGTGTACACGGGGAAGCCGAACTTCGGATGCCGGGGGATCTCGGCGGCGAGGGGAAGCAGTCCCAGGGCGGCAAGGCAGGCGAGTCGGAGCGACGTGCGGTTCATGGAGAAGGAGTGGACCGCTTCATGGACGTCCATGGCGGCGCGGTCAATTCAGCAGGTGTTCCCTCACGACCTCAATGGCACCGGAGACCCGACCCCGTTTGAAACCTGCGGCCCGTCCGCCGGGTTGGAATCCCGTCCGTTCCATCGAAGCCGCGTCCATTTCTGCGATACGCCCTTTTCCTGATTTACGTCCGTCACCAATCCGTAACAGTCCGACTCCAATCCCCTTCTGTCATGAGACTCGGCCGATTCCACTTTCCGGCGCTGGTGGCGCTTGCCTGCCTTGCGTTTCTTTCGCTCCAGGCCGCCGCCCAGGTTCCCAACGACCAGTTCGCCGACGCGGAGGTGCTCTCGTCCAGCGCCACCGGGACCGTGCGCGGTTCTTCCGTGGGTTCCTCGGCGGAGGCCGGCGAGCGGCCCCATTGGACCGGCAACCCCGCCGCCCGCTCGGTCTGGTACCGCTGGGTCGCGCCCTCGGGTGGCCGCGTCACCATGAACACCCGCGGCAGCGACTTCGACACGCTGCTCGCGGTCTACACCGGAAGCGCCGTCAACGCGCTGGTCTCCGTCGCCTCGAATGACGACGGTGGCAACGACCTCGGGGTGCAGAGCCTGGTGACCTTCACCGCGACGGCGGGGACGACCTACCGGATCGCCGTGGACGGCTACGGCGGCAACTCCGGGTCGATCCAGCTGAACTGGTCCCTGAGCGGGCCGCCGACGATCTCGCGCCAACCGGTCGACGCCGAGGCGGTCGAGGGCGGGACGGCCGGATTCTCGGCGGCCGCCGAATCGGCGGTGGCGATGACCTTCCAGTGGTATCGGGGCACCAACGCCATCGTCGGCGCCCGTTCCAACGTCCTCGCCTTCGGGCCAGTGACCCTCGCCGACGAAGGGGGCCGCTTCGTGGTGACCGCCGGCAACGTGTTCGGGTCGGTCACGTCGGCGCCGGCCCTGCTCCGGGTGACCCGGGATCGCGTGCCACCCGCGGTCGTCCAGGCCTCCAACCGCGGCCGGACCAACCTCGTCGTCGTCTTCGATGAGGGTCTCGGCGCGGACTCGGTCTCGGCGGCCGGGGCGTTCCGGATCGGCTCCGCTGTGGAGGTCCTCGCCGCACGGCTGGAGCCCGACGGTCGTACCGTGGTGCTGCACACATCACCGATGGAAATCGACCGGGAGTACGAACTGCAGGTGCAGGGCGTGACCGATGTCGCAGGCCAACCCAACCCGGTGCCGGCCGGGACCCGCTTCCGCTTCCTCACCGCCGAGCTGTCGATCGCGGCGGTCGGAATCGGCGGGGTGGACGGACAACTCGTCCATCCTTCACCCGGAACCTGGAGCCTCGCCGGCGCCGGGAGCGGCATCTCCGGCAGCCTGGACCAGTTCCAATACGCTAGCGCCGAACGCACCGGCGACTTCGACGTACAGGTCCGGGTGGCCTCGCTCGGCGTGGTCTCGGCCGGCATGCAGGCCGGCCTGATGGCCCGCGTCGACGGCACTCCCGGCGCCCAGTTCGCCGGCGTCTTCACCGCCACCCCGCAACTCGGGTCCTTCTTCGAATCGCGCACCGTCCCAGGCATCAGCACGACCGCGGCCTCCGCGGGCACCGGCTTCCCCTCGGTGGTGCCGGACGGCTGGCTGCGCCTGCGTCGCGAGACCAACACCTTCATCGGCTACGCCAGCCTCGACGGCCGGACCTGGGTCCGCCTCGGCACCGCCACCTTCGAGGCGCCTCCCACGCTCCTGCTCGGCCTCGCCCTTTCCGCGGAGACCGGTGGCCGTGTCGCGATGGCGCGGTTCTCCGGCTTCGGCGACACGCGCTCGCGGGAGGTCGCCGCCGGGATCGGGACCAACTTCCGCGAGCCGCTGGGCATCGCCAGCCGGCGCACCGGCGTGGTGGTGAGCGAACTCCGCTACTCCGGGCGGCGCGGCGAAGGCACCAACGCCGTCGAGTTCATCGAGCTCTACAACGCCGGTGCCGTCTTCGAGGAACTCGGCGGATGGCGGCTCGAGGGTGAGGTCCGCCACACCTTCGCCCCCGGGACCGTGCTCGAACCGGGCGCGTTCCTCGTGCTCTCCGGCGACGCCGCCGCCTTTGCCCAACGCTACGGATTCCCCCCGGCCGGAACCTTCGAGGGACGGCTGGATTCCGACGGCGGCGTGGTCCGGCTCCGGGACGAGAACCGCGCGGTGCGGCTCGAGTTCGAGTACGACGACCGCGCCCCGTGGCCCGAGGCCGGCGTCGACACCGGCCATTCCATCGTGCTCGCCCGCCCCAGCTTCGGCGTGGCCGACCCGCTCGCCTGGTCCGCCAGCGCCCGCGAAGGCGGTTCCCCGGGCTTCGACGACCCTTGGCTCCGTCCCGGACCCTCCGCCGTCCGCATCGACGAACTGCTCCCGCGTCCCGGCCCCGGCGCCGCACCGTTCGTCGAGCTTTCCAACCTCTCCGGCGCCGAGGCCGACCTCTCCGGCGCCGTGCTCACCGACGATCCGTCGGTGCGCCGCCATGTCTTCCCCGACGGTTCCCTCATCCCGGCCGGTGGACGCCTGGTGCTCGACGGCTCCACGCTCGGCTTCGGCCTTTCCCCCGCAGGCGGACGGCTGTTCCTCCTCGATGCCGCCTCCAATGCCGTGCACGTGGTCCGCTACAGCGCCGTTCCCGTGGGCGTTTCGTTCGGGCGCGCCGCCGACGGCGCCGACCCGCTCCGTCCCCTCGCCGCACCCACCCCGGGACAGCCGAACTCCGGGCCGCGCGTCGGACGGATCGTCATCAACGAGGTGCAGTACCAGCCGATCTCCGGCGACGACGACGACCAGTTCGTCGAAATCCACAACCGCGGAGGCCAACGCGTCGACCTCGCCGGCTGGGCCTTCACCGACGGCGTCGGATTCACCTTCCCCACGGTCGTCTCGATCAACCCCGGCGGGTACCTCGTCGTGGCCCGCAACGCGGACCGCCTGATGCGGAGCCATCCGACGCTGGACCCGCGCCTCGTCCTCGGAAACTGGCAGGGCTCGCTCCGCGGCTCCGGGGAACGCCTCGCGCTGTCCTATCCGGAAGTGGTCACAGTGGTCTTGCCCGGCGGCGGAACCACCAACGAGACGGTCTGGATCGAGGAGGACGCCATGGTCTGGGGTGACGGCGGACGCTGGCCGGAGCTGGCCGACGGCGGCGGCTCCACCCTCGAGCGTGTGGATCCGGCGGCGGACCCGCTCCGCCCTTCCACCTGGGCTGCCTCCGATGAGCGGGACAAGGCCCCTTGGACCACATTCGAGGTCACCGGCACGCTCGACCACGGCACGGCGCAGTACGGCTTCAACCAGGTCCAGCTCACCCTCCAGGGAGCCGGCGAGTGCCTCGTCGACGGCGTCGAGGTCCTCCAGGGCTCGACCGCCTACCAGACCAACGGCGGCTTCGAGACCGGAACCCCCACCAGCGCCTCGGGCTGGGTGTTCCAAGGCAACCACCTGACGAGCTTCGTCGAGGAGGGCGGCGCCTGGGCGGGTCGCCGGTCGTTGCACCTCGTCGCTCCCGGTCGCGGCGACACCGGCATCAACCGCGTCCGCGGACTCCTCCGCGCGGGTCTCTCCGAAGGTTCGAGGGTCACGCTCCGGGCCCGCGCCCGCTGGCTCGCCGGCTGGCCCGAGGTGCTCCTCCGACTCCGGGGCAACTGGCTGGAGCTGCCCATGCGACTCGAGGTCCCAAGGAACCTCGGCACCCCGGGCCGCGCCAACAGCCGCCGCGTTCCCAATGCCGGCCCCGCGGTCTTCGAGGTCGCCCACTTCCCCGTGCTCCCCGCCGTCGGCGAGGCCGCGTTCGTCTCCGCCCGGGCCTCCGATCCCGAGGGCATCGGGTCCCTCGCCGTGGTGTTCCGCGCCGATCCGCTGACCAACCTCACGCGCGTTCCGATGAACGACCTCGGCCTCGAGGGCGATGTGACCGCGGGCGACGGCCTCTGGACCGCGCGGATCCCGGAGCGCCTGACCCCGGGGCTGGTGGCGTTCCGCGTCGAGGCCGCCGATGCGCTGGGCGGGACGTCCGTCTTCCCGGCCAACGCCCCGGTCGGCGAGGCGCTCATCCGCTGGGGGGAGCCACGCCCGTTCGGCACCCTCGGCCACTTCCATCTCTGGAACACCTCGGCCAACGCCGCGGCCCGCGGTTCGCAGATGAACAACACCTACCGCGACTGCACGGTCGTCCACAACGACGTCCGCGTCGTCTACAACGCCGGGTTCAAGGACAAGGGCAGTCCGTTCCATTCCGGCGGCGGGGACTTCGTGGTGGCCTTCCCGCGCGACCAGCGGCTGTTCGGATCGGATTCCATGATCGCCGCCTCCACCGGCAACGGCGGCAGCGAGGACACCCACCAGCGGGAGCAGATGAGCTACTGGATCGGACGCCGGCTCGGCACGCCCTGGCTGAACCGCCGCTACATGCGGTTCTACCGGAACGGTTCCGCACCGAGGCCGGTCATGGAGGATTCCGAGGAACCGGACGGCGACTTCACCGAGTACTGGTATGGCGAGTCCGGCGACGGCGAGCTGTTCAAGATCGAGGACTGGTTCGAGTTCGACGATTCCGGCACCGGCTTCGTCAACAACGACGCACGGCTCGAGGCCTATTACACCGACGACGGACGGCACAAGACCGCCCGCTATCGCTGGAGCTGGCGCAAGCGCGCCGTGGACAGCACCGCGAACGACTACGCCAGCCTCTTCCAGCTCGCCGCGATGCAGGAGCTCCCGGACTTCGCCAACCGGATCCCCGCGTTGATCGACGCCGACAACTGGGCCCGCGCCCTCGTGCAGGAACGCATCTGCGGCAACTGGGACTCCTTCGGCATGAGCCGCGGCAAGAACATGTACGCCTACAAGCCCGCCGCCGGGAAATGGCGCCTCATCCCCTGGGACATCGACTTCACACTCGGCACCGGGAACCCGCCGGAGGACGGCCTGATGTTCGGCATCGATCCCACCGTGAACCAGCTGTTCGGCACCCCGTTCTTCCAGCGACTGGTCTATCGCGCCTACCGCGAGGCGGTCGATGGTCCCCTGAATCCGGTGCAGTTCGAGGCGCAGCTCGCCGCCCGTACCAACGTCCTCCGGGCGAACGGGATCGTGCCTGCCAGCAACCGGCCGATCGCCGACTACATGAACCGCCGGCGCAACACCATCCTCTCGCAGCTCAGCGCCGTCGACGCACCGGCCCTCTCTGTCAACCTCCCGGCCGTCTCCACGAACGTCTCCGAGTCCATGGTGCTCCAAGGCGCCGCGCCCCTCGGGGCGGTCGAGATCCGGGTCAACGGCACCCCGGTCGAGCCGACCTGGACCACCTCCCGTGACTTCGTCCTTCCCGTCTCCCTTTCCGTCCGCACCAACGAGTTCGAGATCACCGCGTTCGACCGGTCCGGGAACCCCGTGGCGGGCTCGCCCCGTCTCGTGACGGTCCTTCGTCCTTCCGCGCCCGTCTCGTTGCCCGGCACCGTCCGCATCAACGAGGTCGTCGCCTCCAACGCCGCCGGGGTCGTCGATCCTGCGGACGGCTCCGTGGACGAGGACTGGATCGAGCTCCACAACCCGGGATCGGAAACCGTCACGCTCGCCGGATGGCGTATCAGCGACCGCGAGACCTTCTCCGGCGCCTACGTCATCCCCACCGGCTTCCGCATCCCCGCGGGCGGCTATCTCCTGGTCTGGGCCGACAACGAGGTTTCCCAGAACCGTCCCGGCGGTGATCTCCACGTCCCGTTCCGCCTTTCCAACGAAGGCGAACGGGTCCTCGTCTTCGATCCGACCGGCGCGGTCGTGGACCGTCTCGACTTCGGCGCGCTGCGCGCCAACCAAGCGTTCGGACGTTATCCCGACGCCTCCACCAACGTCGCCCTTCTGCGCCTGGCCAGCCCGCGTGCCGCGAACGCCGCCGTCGGCGGCCCGAACCGTCCGCCCTCGTTGCCGGTGCTTCCCGCCCGGACCCTGGTCGCCGGCCAGCGGCTCGATCTCGCCGTCCCCGGTTCCGATCCCGACAACGACCGCGTCACGCTCCGCCTCGGGCTCGATGCCCCAGCCGGCACGCGGATCGAGGAAGGTTCCCGCCTGCGCTGGGTCCCGTCGGCCGCCAACGCCGGCGTCCACACCTTCCACCTCGAGTTGACCGACGCCGGCATCCCGGCGCTGACCACCTCCCAGGAAATCACCGTGACCGTGCTCGCCCCGGAGATCCCGGCCTTGCAGACGGTCAACGCCAACGGCCAGCTCCGCCTGCGATGGGCCAGCCAGGCCGGCGTCCGCTTCCGCGTCGAGCAGACCGATGACCTCGTCACCGGCCGCTGGATCCTCGTGGACGAGGCGGTCGGCACCGGGGCTCCCCTCGAGGTCGCTCTACCCGCCGAATCCTCCGCCCGCTGGTTCCGCGTGCGTATCCTGTAGGAGGTTGGCCACGGAGACGCCGAGGACACGGAGGACGATCGTGGTTGGTTGTCCGTTGTCCGTGGCCTGTAGCCGTGGCTGCCCAGCCATGGCCGGTCGCCGCCCATGTTGGTTCCCCGCCAAGACCTGAAGTCCCGCCCGACGTGGCCACGGAGACACGAAGGACTCGAAGGGGGAGGTCTCCTCAGCCCGTTTCCTGTCCATTGCGGGCCGCTCAATCCAAGGAACGCTTCGTCCGATGTCCTTCGGTCGAGACATGAATCGCATCGTTCCCAGTTCGGGCTCCGCCGTCCTCGCCGTCGCGGCCGCCCTCGTCCCGTTCGCCGCCAACGCCAACGGGATCCTTCGCAACGGCACT
>JAIXUV010000298.1 GCA_027483345.1 Verrucomicrobiales bacterium
CTGCTGGTCGTCGAGGACGAGCCGACGAACCAGAAGTTCGCCCGTCGTCTCCTGGAACGCCTGGGTCATGCGGTGCGGGTCGTGGACAACGGTGACGACGCCCTCTCCGGTTGGTTGGCCGGAGACCGTTATGATGCCGTGCTTCTCGATTGCCAGTTGCCCACGATGAGTGGTTTCGAGGTCGCTTCCCGGCTGCGTGAGCTGGAAGACAGGACGGGATTCCCGGGGCCCAAGGCGCACATCATCGCGCTCACCGCCAGTGTGTTGCCGGAGGACCGCAAGCGGGCGATCGAGTCGGGCATGAACGATTTCCTGTCGAAGCCCCTCCGCGTGAGCGATCTCGATACGGCATTGGATCGGGTTCCGCTGAAGAGCCATTCGATGTCGCTCTGATCCGGATCCATCCAAGGGAAGTGAGACGGGGCCTGGCGCGGCCACGCCGGGGCGCCAGAGGGGAATCGGATCCGAAACCGAAGTCGAGACGGCCACGGTCATCCGGTATCGGCCCCTTCCAAACCGAACCCCTCGTCTACCTTCCTGTTCCTGCGCGGCTTCGTGCTGGGGCGCCTTATGGATGGGCCCATCCGGCCTCGGTTCGGTGACCTCACCAAGGGCGGGCCGAGTCCCGATCCGGTCTCCGCCGAGGCGCCGCAGGCAGCGGCTTCTTGCCCTTGGGGGGCTCGTTGGTCGGAATCTCCGAGGCGACCCCTTCGGTCACGGACTTCAAGGCTTCGTCGATGACCTTCAGCAGAGCCGTCCGCCCGGAGAGCTTGCGAGCGGAGCAGACGAGCGTGTTCGGAAGTCCGTCGCACCAGGAGGAGATCCGTGATTGGAAGTCCTGGATGTTCGCTTGGACTGTCCCCGGGCTGGCCGCGTCGGACTTGGTGAAAACGAGCACGAACGGCACCTCGTTTGCGGCGAGCCACTCGACGAATTCAAGATCGAGCGCCTGGGGTGGAAGGGAGCCGTCGACCAGGGCGAAGACACAACAGAGGTTTGGACGGTCCCTGAGGTACTCCATGACCGACTTGTTGAACTTCTTGGAATCCTTCCTCGCGACGTGCGCATAGCCGTAGCCGGGCAGGTCCACGAGGCGCCATCGGCGGTTCAGTTCGAAGAAGTTCAGCGTCTTGGTCGAGCCGGGCTTCGCGGAGACCTTGGCGAGATCCGTCGAGCCGGTCAGGAAGTTCACCAGCGACGACTTCCCCACGTTGGAACGCCCGATGAAGGCGAACTCAGGAAGGATTTCGTCGGGACATCCCTCGAGGTCCGGGGCACTGCATTCGAATCGGGCGGAGACGATGTTCACAGGTTCTACAACCGACATCCTTCCACGGTTTCGAGGTCCGGCACACCTCCAAATTGAACTCCCCCCGGTTCCCCTGCGCCGGATGGTCACGCCCGTTCCTGTAAAAGAAGGTTGCCGTGCCGACGTCCCCGCTCTATTTGTGGCGCGTCTGAAGCCCGTCTGCCCGCGATTCCCGCGGTGCAGCTTCCCCAAGTCAACGTTCCCGCGGCAACACTTCCGCCGCATCTGGGTTCGGGCCCTTCCGACACGCACCAAAGTTCCCATGAGCAACGAGCAGACCCCTGCGGTCCCTCCCGCCCAAAATCCGGGCGGTTCGAATCCTTCCACTTCCAACCCGCCTCCCGGACCGACATCCGCTCCGGCCTATGAGCCGGGTCCTGCCCAGGGCGGCCAAGGCAGCCAATTCCAGCCCGGACAGCAGGGCTACAACGCTCCCCGCCCAGGCGGCGGTGGTGGCGGTGGCGGTGGCGGTGGCGGTCGTCAGTTCGGTCGCGGCGGCGGACACCAGCAGCACCGTCACGGCGGCCACAACCAAGGCCGTCACGGTGGCGGTGGTGGTGGTGGTGGCGGCGGACGCCAGTTCAACAATGGCCCCCAGGGTGGCTATCAGGGCCAGGGCGGAGGAGGCGGTGTTCCTCCGCAACCGGTGGGAGAGCCGGTGATCATGGAAGGCTGGCTGGAAATCTCGGAGAAGGGCTTCGGTTTCCTCCGTTCGTCCAAGGGCAATTTCTCGCCGAAACCCATCGACGTCTTCCTCACCCCGGATTCTATCAAGCGCCTCTCGCTGCGTGAGGGCTGCCAGGTGAAGTGTTCCGTGAACCCGCCGCACCGTGGGAGCAGCCCGCAGATGCGCGAGGTGATCGAGGTCAACGGGCGCTCCTATCAGGACTACCTGCATTCGATGCGGTTCGAGAACCTCACCACCATCGATCCGATCGACAAGTTCCAGCTCGAAACCGCACCCGACCTGATAGAGACGCGCATCATCGATCTGGTGACCCCGATCGGAAAGGGCACCCGCGGCCTGATCGTCGCGCCGCCCCGCACCGGCAAGACCACGATCCTCAAGCAGATCTGCAACGCCATCACGACCAACCATCCCGAGGTCCATGTGATGGTGCTCCTCATCGACGAGCGTCCCGAGGAAGTCACCGACTTCCAGCGGAGCGTGAAGGCCGAGGTCGTGGCGTCGAGCAACGACCAGGACCTGGAGACCCACGTGCGCCTGAGCCGCTTCATGATCGAGCGCTGCCGGCGGATGGTGGAATCCGGCAAGGACGTGTTCGTCCTTCTCGACTCGATCACCCGCGTGGCGCGCGCCTACAACTCCGTCCACGGAGGCTCCGGACGCACCATGACCGGCGGCGTCGACGCACGGGCGCTTGAGATCCCGCGCAAGATGTTCGCCGCCGCGCGCAAGGTGGAGGAGGGCGGTTCCCTGACGATCCTCGCGACGGCGTTGGTGGACACCGGCAGCCGAATGGACGAGCTCATCTTCCAGGAGTTCAAGGGCACCGGAAACATGGAGCTGATCCTCGACCGCAAGCTCTCCGAGCGCCGGCTGTATCCGGCCATCGACATCCCGAAGTCGGGCACCCGCAAGGAGGAGAAGCTTTTCGCCGCGAACCAGATCGACGCGATCCGCAAGCTCCGCCGCATGATGACGGACCTCCAGCCGGTCGAGGCGATGGAGACGCTCATCGCCGCCTTGAAGAAGCACAAGACCAACGCCGAGTTGCTCGGGAAGCTGGGCTGATCCCGGGGATTCCCGGCCGTGGAAAGGGCGTCCGATCGCTGGATCGGGCGCCCTTTTCCTTTCGTCGGCTAATCCTTCGCGGGAAGGGCGACCTGGGTCGGATGGCGCAGGTAGGCCACGAGGTCGCGTCGCTCCGCCGCGGTCATTCCGTCGAGGAGTCCCTCCGGCATCATCGAACTGGATTGCGTCTCGATCCGGCCCACGTCTTCGCGGGTCAGCGTCAGCGGACCGGCAGCTGTCAGCAGGGTGATGGCTCCGGGATTCGGCGACCGCAGCAGGCCATTGAGGGTGCGGCCGTCCTTGGTTTCGACCACGGTCATCCGGTAGTCGGCGGCCACGACGGAGCTGGGTGCGACGACGTTCTCAAGCAGGTAGCCCAGGTCGGAACGTCCCGATCCGGTGAGGTCCGGTCCCAGTTCGCCGCCTTCGCCGTAGAGCTTGTGGCAGGATGCACAGATCCGCTGGAACAGGCGTCGGCCCGCGACGAGGTCCTCCTTCCCGTTTGCCGCTGAGAGTTCCATTCGAAGCCGTTCGATCGACTGGCGGAGATCCGGATCCGCAGCGCCGACCGTTCCCCAGGTTTCCCCCAGACGTCGCGAGAGCGATTCGTCGCCCAGACCGACGATTTGACGGGCCACCGCCGGGGAAATGTCCGCCGCGGCGATCCGTCGGTCGGCGACGGCTTCGACGACGGCCTTGGCGGTGGCGACGCGGGATGCGGCCGCGGCAATGACCCGAGCCCGATCCGGAGGCTGCATCCAACGCAGCTTGCCTCCGATCAACGCGGGTGCTGCGGAGTCTCCGATCCCTATCAAGCCCAAGAGCGATTCCGTCCAAAGATCCCGCTCCTCGGCCAGTTCCTTCAGCAGTTCACCGAGTCCCTCGGGGCGCGCCTCCACGATGGCGGACAAGGCGGACCTGCGGGCGGTTGGATCCGCCTGTTTGTCCCGTGCAGTCGCCTTCAGGGAGTCGATGGCTCGGCCGTCGCCGAACACGGAGCCCAGTTCGACGGCCAGCGCACGGACCCGCGGATCCTGGCTGGTGGCGAACCTCTTCGAGGCTGCGGACCAAGTGCCCGGTGCAGCAACCTTTCGTGCACCCCGCAGGCCGGTGGCAAGTGCCTCGAGGACGTCCAATTGCTCGGTTGAAGGACGGTCCGTGACCTTCTTCAGCAGTTCTCCGAGTTGGAGATGGAAACGGGGCAGTTCTTCCGCCATCCGTCGGGCGAGGTTGTGTCTCAGCAGATGGATCCGCGAGTCGGCCGCGATGCCCAGCGCCTCGTTGGGATGTGTGTTCACCAACGGTTCCAGGGCGAACCACAACATTCGTCCCAGGTTGGCATCGGCGTCGTCTTCCTGTCGGAGGCTCAGCGCCGCAAGGATGGGGACGCGTTGCTCGTGGCGAATCCTTCCCAGGGTCGAGGCGATGTAGAGCCGGACCAGCGCGGATCGGTCGGTGCGGGAGAGAACCGTGAGTTCACCCACGGTCGGCGCGCCGGGTTCCGGGAGTTCGTCCGCGAGAAGTCGCACGGCCCAACTGCGGACATGCTCGTCCGGGTCCCTCAGAAGACGTCGGAGCAGCTCCGGGGAGGCTCCATCCGAGGCCACCAAGGCCCAAAGCGCGCGGAGGCGTCCCAGGCGGGATGGATCCGAGGCCAACCTTTCCTGGAGAGTCGAAATGGCGGGCTCACCCAGATTTCCGGCCGCGGCCCGATCACGGAGGAGAATCCTTCCCATGCGCCGCCGCCACTCCGATTTCCCCGACTGGCTTTCGATCAACTCCTCCAAAGTGGGGCTGGTCCCGAAGGCGGCCAAGGCGCCTGGCGCGTTGGTGTAGGCCAGGCGGTAGATGCGGCCGGAACTCCGGTGCACACCGTCGTGTTCATGGCACTCACCGGTGTCCGACCAGTCGGAGATGTAGGCGGCGCCGTCGGGTCCTTGGATGATGTCGGTCGGGCGGAACCATGGATCCGGGGAGAAGCCGAAGTCCGGGGAATGTCTTCCCACGAAGCCGGACCCTTTCCGTTCGAGGCGTTCGCGGTTGATGCGACGTCCATGGAGATTGAGCGTGAAGAGGGCTCCTTCGTATTCCGGCGGCCAGTTGCCACCCTGGTAGATCATCAGGCCGGTATGGGCATGCCCTCCACCGAGGGAGTCGCTGCCGGACGCCACCGAACCGTCCTGTTGTCCCGCGCGGGAGCGGGTCCAACCGGCGCCGGTGTCGAAGTGGAAATGGTCGGCGTGCTGCTCGATCGGCGAATAGACGTAGGGGGTGGGATCCTCGCCGTACATCCTGCGGTAGTGGGCACCAGGAATGGCATGCCAGAGGTGTCCGATGACGGTGTTGATGAAGAAGGGTTCGCCTTCGGGATTCCAGTCGTTGCCCCACGGATTGGTCGTGCCGTGCGCCACGGACTCGACTCGGCGTGTCTTGGGATGGTAGCGCCAGATGCCGCCACCCATGTTGATCCGCGCGGATTCCGGGTCTCCGGGACGCCCGACCCGGGTGGGACTGGAGATCCCGACGCGGCCCCAGAGCCATCCGTCGGGTCCCCAGCGAAGGCCATTGGCGAGGGTGTGGTGGCTGCCGGTGGTGGTGTCGAATCCGTCCAGGATCGTTTCGGGCGGCCCATCCGGGATGTCGTCTCCATTGCGGTCCGGCACGAAAAGCAGGCGGGGAGGGCAGAGCAACCAGACTCCACCGAGCCCTGTCTCCACGCTGGTCAGAAGCTTGAGGCCGTCGAGGAACACCTTCCTGGATTCGGCCCGGCCATCACCGTCGTCGTCCTCCAGGATCAGGACCCGATCGTCGAGGTTGGTAGCGAAGAGCACCGGTGGTTCCGCATAGGTGAAGTTCTCGGCAACCCAGAGGCGTCCCCGGGGATCGAAGGTCAAGGCGATGGGCTGACGGACGTCGGGTTCCGCCGCCACCACCGAGACGGAGAATCCTGGCGGGAGCCTCCATCCGGCGGCGGCTTCCGATGGAGTCAGAGGTCGTGTGGTCGATCTCTCCGTGTCGGCTGGGAATGATGGCTCGGCTCCCTTCAGCCCGAGGCATGCGAACAGCATGGCGCCAAAGCCGCGGAAGATAGGGAAGACCATGCCTCAGGCTGCCGCGCGGCGGAAACCAAGGCAACGTGGCAGAGCCCTTGGGAACCCTTCGGAACGGCCGGCGCCGCGGACGGCTTCTCCCGACTTCAGCGCGATGCGGGATCCGGTGCAGGCCAACCCCCATTCCAGATCCTGGAAACGAAAACTGCGGAAGACTAAGCGAAGTCCCGGCCTTTGGATGCGTTGCATCGACCAGGAGGTGAAGGAGTCCGGAAAGAAAGAAGCCGGGCGCAGTTGGTTGAAGGGACAATCATGCGCCCGGCTCCGGACCATCACCCGATGACCCGCGGAGAAGGACGGAAGGATAGAAGTAAGGGTTACGTTTGTTCCCAAAGACGGCCTGCGCCGACAAGCTGCTGATTCCAAGGCATTAAAAGCATCGGTCCTTCCTGGTTTCCTGCTTGGGCGCTGGTTGCCCATCAGGATGGAAATTGAAGTGAGACCCTGGTTGGAGACCCAAGTGGCGAAGGGAGCCGGTAGGGCGCCGACCCTGTCGATTGGGCGCGGCAGAGGTGCCACTGACAACCGGAAGCACTGGGCTGTCGAAGCCTGAACTACGATGTGGCCGTCGCTGAAACCGCGGTTCCCGGGTTTGGGTGACCTGTGGGGGTGGGTTCCCCATCGGTCAGTCCGACCAAGATGAACGCCAGCACCGTGCAGAAGCCCACCACCCAGGTCCGGTGTTCGGTTCGGAATCGGGCGATGGCACGCACCCGGTGCACCAGCGACTCCGGGGCTTCCGCTCCGCCGTCGAATCGGAGGAGGGCCTGACCGATCCGAGTCGGACCGGCCGACATCAACTCCAAGACCCGAAGGAGGACCCTTCCATAGGTCTGGTTGCAGCCCGGTGTGGAAGACAATGCGTCGGCGTCACACGCCTCTTCGCGATCCTCACGCAATTTGCGGTAAACGGTCCAGACGACCGGATTGAACCAATGGACCGCGCGGACGATCTCGAGAAGCCAGTTCCAGAGGAGGTCCCCCCGTCGGAGATGGCCAAGTTCGTGGAGGAAGACCAGCCGCATCTCCTCCTGGGAAAACGTCGTTGAAAAACCGACCGGAACGAGGAGGCGCGGATGGATGGAGCCGATCAGGCAGGGGCTTTGAACCCGACCGGTTTCCATGAGGTGAACCGGTGCGGAAATGCCGGACTCAATGCGGCAACTCTCCCACAACCACCAAACCTCCCAGGAGTCGATCGGCTTGGAATCGCGAACCATCCACCACGCCTTGGCATGCCCGAAGAGTGTGCGCATCAACAGGATGGATGCGCCGAAAAGCCAGGCCAACGCCATGCCATTCCAATGTTCGGCTGGGATCTCCGCAGCCGAGAGCCGGGGCAGGAGTGGGCCGGTGAGGTTGAACAGGCTGACTGGACTGGGAAGCTGGATGGGCCAGGCCAATCGGACGATCACCACCAGCCAAAGGAGACAGCGCCATTCCGGTCCCAGATGGCGTCCAAGCAGACTACGGACGCCGAAGATGGCCATTCCAAGAATGGCGGCGTGGGACGATGCCCCAAGGAGGGCGAGGCCAAGATCGCGCACGGTTTCCGGGTTCATACCGAGAGGGGTTACGCGGACCCTCCAAGCAGTTCACTTGCCGGCGTCTTCTTCCAAGGCCTGCTTCAGTTCGCGGATCTGCTTTTGGGACAATTGCCGTCCGTCGACGAAGTGGGCCAGCATGGTGGCCACGGAGCCGCCGAAAACCCGGTCCAAGAACGAACTGGAAACCGAAGCCACACAGTCCTTCTCGTTGACCGTGGCACTGTAGAGATAGGCCCGTCCTTGCGGGCTGTAGCTCAGGGCGCCCTTCTTCACGAGGCGGTTGAGCAGGGTTTTCGCGGTGACCGGGTGCCAGGAAGAGTCCTCGGATTGGAGATCCGAGATGATGTCGGCCGCCGTGATGGGTTGCCGACGCCAGACGATCCGCATGATTTCCCACTCCGTTTCCGAGATGCGAGGCAAAGACATGGAACTCCTGGATTTGAGGTGAAGCACTGGCGACCCCAAACGAGTACGCCGAGGATTCACCTCTGTCAACGATGGCTCCCGATCTCTGCAGGGCGCACCGCAGGAGACCTCAAACCGTGAGGATTTCCTTCTCCTTCACCGCCAGATGCTGGTCGATCTTGGCGATGAAACCGTCGGTGAGCTTCTGGACCTCGGTCTCGGCGTTCTTGATGTCGTCCTCGGAGACGCCGCCGTCGTTTTTGAGCTTCTTGAGCGATTCGATCGCCTGACGGCGTTCGTTGCGGACGGCGACCCGGCCTTCTTCGGACATCCGTTTGCAGATCTTGACGTATTCCTGGCGCCGCTCGGTGCTCAACTCGGGCAGGACCAGTCGGATGAAGCGACCTTGGACGGCGGGATTGAGGCCCAGTCCTGCCGACTGGATGCCTTTCTCGATCGCCTTCATGTTGGCCGTGTCGAAGGGCTGGACCATGAGCATCCGCGATTCCGGGGCGGCAATCGTGGCGAGCTCCTTGAGACGCATCATCGAGCCGTAGGCCTCGATCATCACGTTTTCGATCAGGGAGGGCGTCGCCTTGCCGGTGCGGACGCCGCTGAACTGGTGGACCACGTGGTCCTCGGTCTTCAGCATCTTCTCCTCGGTCTCGAAAAGCACTTCGTCGATGGTCATGGGATGTTGGGTGATGGGGTATCGGGCGGGACGCCGATCAGGTGGTGACGAGGGTGCCGACCTTCTTCCCGAGGACCACGTTGCGGAGGTTGTGGGCCTTGAAGAAGTCGAACACGATGATCGGCATCTTGTTGTCCATGCAGAGGGCGAACGCCGCGGCATCCATCACCTTCAACTGCTTTTCCAGCGCCGTGGAATAGGCCACCTGTTCGTACCTCTTGGCATCCTTGTGCTTCACCGGATCCTTGTCGTAGATGCCGTCGACCTTGGTCGCCTTGAGCACGACTTCGGCGCCGATTTCGTTGGCCCGTAGAGCGGCGGCGGTGTCGGTGGAGAAGTAGGGGTTGCCGGTTCCGGCGGCGAATATCACCACGCGCCCCTTCTGCAGGTGGCGCACTGCACGGCGGCGGATGAACGGTTCGGCGATCTGGGTCATGTTGATGGCGCTTTGGACCCGCGTCTGGACCCCCTGCTTCTCGAGAGCGTCCTGCAAGGCCAAGGCGTTGATCACCGTGGCGAGCATGCCCATGTAGTCGCCGGTCGCGCGTTCGATGCCCTTCTCGGAGCCCTGAAGGCCGCGGAAGATGTTGCCTCCGCCGACGACGACGACGACCTCGACTCCGAGGCGTTGGACCTCCGCCACCTGGGCGGCCATGTCGTGGACACATTCCGGGTCGATCCCGGAACCGCCGACTCCTCCCAACGCCTCGCCGCTCAGCTTCAACAGAATGCGCCGGAAACGTGGGGAGGGGGATGCGGGTGCCTTCTTCATCAGAACGCGTCGGTGATAGCAGCCGGAGCTTGCCGACGTCAACGGACCTGACCCGAAGGTCCGATCCGTGTGAACCGTCGTCCCGGTGCCTGACGTACCAGCCGCTTCATCTCGAGCGAGAACAGGGCGACGTTCGCTGCGCTGGTCGACAGGCCGCTGGCCCGGATGAGTTCGTCGGCTTCCATCTCACCTTGGCCGAGGACGGAGTAGAGTGCCTGCTCGGCAGCCCCGAGTGGGACTGTGGCGACGGTCTCGGTCTCGGAATCGGGCCTGTTCGAAGGGGGGAAGAGGTATTCGAAGTCGCCGAGGATGTCCTCGATGCCCTCACAGAGCTTGGCCCCCTTCTTGATCAGTTCGTGACATCCGCGGCTGCGTGGGGAGTCGATCCGTCCCGGGACCGCGAACACCTGTCTTCCGTACTCCACCGCGAAGTCGGCGGTGATCAGTGCGCCGCTGCTCAGGTTCGCTTCGATCACGGCAGTGCCGAGGGTCATCCCGGCGACGATCCGGTTGCGGATGGGGAAGGACTGCTTGTCCGCGGGCCGATCGAAAGGAAACTGGGTGATCACCGCCCCTTTCTCCGCGATCTGGTGGAACAGGTCCGCGTTCTCGGGTGGGAAGACGCGGTTGATGCCGGTCCCGAGCACGGCGATCGTGCGGCCCTTGGCGCTGAGGGCTCCCTGATGCGCCGCGGTGTCGATCCCCCGTGCCCCGCCGCTGACCACGGCAACCCCGGCGTAGGCGAGTTGGTAGCCGAAGCGCCGTGCCATTTCGATGCCGTAGGCGGTCGTCAGGCGGGAGCCGACCAAGGCCACCGCATTCCGGTCCGATGCGAGCAGCGTGCCTCGGACGTACAGGACGATCGGCGGATCGTAGATCTCCCGGAGCAACGGTGGGTATTCGGGATCGCGGTCGCAGAGAACCCGGACACCCGACTGCTGAATGCGTCGGAGTTCCCCGTCGAGATCCGCGAGTTCCCGCCATCGCGAGATCGAATCGGCGGTCTCGGCGCCGACGCCATGGACCGTCCGGAGCACCTCCGACGGGGAGTGGAGTACGGCCACCGGATCGTCGTCGAAGTGCCGGAGGAGTTGTCGCAGCCGAATGGGGCCGACGTGTTCGAGGCGGTTGAGGGCGATCAGGGCTTCGAGGCGTTCCATTCCGCCCATCCGAAACGCACCCCCAAGCCGCGGGCAACGGGCAGCTGGTGGGCGCGTTCAGTCGGTCCGGATTCCCGGGGGACGAATGCCCCGGCCAACCCGTGGCGGGGACGAATCGCCGAGCTCGTCGCGCATGGACTCCGCGAGTGAACTCAGGTGGGACACGACCTCCGGATGGAGTCCAGCGACGTTCCGCGATTCGGTTGGATCGTTCGAAAGATCGTACAAGGAAAGGCCGATCTGACCGTTCCGAAGCACGCCCGGCCATCCGCCTGATCCGGTCTTCTCGAGGACCAGGTGTGGGTGCGGAAAATGGAGTTTCCAACGGCCTGCGCGTACGGCGTCGAGGTGGGTTCCCCAGTACATGAACTGCGCCCGACGCGGCGGCCGCGCGTCCGTTTCCTGGAAGAGCAGGGGAGACAGGTCGCCTCCGTCGATCACTGGTGTGGCGGGGATCGAAGCACCCGCCACGCGGGCGAGCGTCGGAAGGATGTCGATGGTGCCCGCCACCTCCCGGCAGACCGTTCGGGACGGAATCTTCCCCGGCCATCGGAAGATCGCCGGAACTCGCATGCCTCCTTCGAAGCTGGTGCCTTTCGTTCCCCGCAGGCCGCCGGTGGAACCCGCGTGGTCGCCGTACACCGACCAAGGACCGTTGTCCGACGTGAAGATGACCAGGGTCTCCCGGTCCAGTCGCTCCTCTTTCAGGGTCTGCATCACGGTCCCGACCGAAGCGTCGATTTCGTGGATCACGTCCGCATAGCTTCCGAGACCGGTGCGACCGGCGAATTCCGGCGACGGGAAGATGGGGACGTGCGGCATGCTGTGGGCAAGGTACAGGAAGAACGGGCGGTCCCGGTTGCGGCGGATGAAGTCCACGGACCGCTGTGTGTAGCGCCGCGTCAGCCGCGCCTGTTCGGGCATCTTCTCCGCCACCCGTTCACCGTCGTAGAGCGGCAGGTCCGGATACTGGCGAGCTGTCGGGTGATGCGGCCACATGTCGTTCGAGTACGGCAGTCCCAGCCATTCGTCGAACCCATGCCGCGTGGGCAGGAACGCAGGCGAGTCCCCGAGATGCCATTTGCCGACGATCGCGGTCGAGTAGGCACGCGTCTTGAGGAGCTCCGCGATGGTGGTTTCGGCTGCCGAAAGGCCGGTCTTCGAACCCGGGCCAAGCGCGCCTTGGATCCCGACCCGCCCGGGATAGCAACCGGTGAGCAACGCAGCCCGGGAGGCGGAGCACACGGCCTGGCCCACGTAGAAGTCCGTGAACCGCATGCCCTGCGTGGCGAGGCGGTCGATGTTCGGGGTCGGGATGCGCGAGCCGTAGCAGCCGAGGTCGCCGTAGCCGAGGTCGTCGCAGAAGATGAGGACCACGTTCGGCGGCCGGCGGGAGGCCTCCGCGGCCTTCAGGCGGAATCCGGCGGCGAGCAGGAGGAGGATCAGGAATCGGAGTGCGACTTGGGACCAAGGCATGGTGCTGGGCCCATCGGGCGCCTTCGATGGGTCCGGCTGCAAGTCCGGAGAGGCTGGCGGTGCATTTTGCTCCCGATCCGAAAAATCCGGCCACATGCTTCGCCAGATGAACTCCCCCTCGATGCTCCGGTTCCTCGGAGGGTTCCGACGCTTCCTGTCGTTGCTGACCGCGCTCCTGTCGGCCGCTGGATCGAGGACGGATGCCGCACCCAGCCAACCCAACATCCTGTTCATCCTCAGCGACGACCATGCGGCCCAGGCCATCAGCGCCTACGGGAGCCCATGGAACAAGACGCCCGGATTGGATCGGTTGGCGCGGGAAGGCATGCGGCTGGACCGCTGCTATGCGGTGAATTCCATCTGCACACCCAGCCGCGCCTCGATCCTCACCGGCCAATACAGCCATCGGAACGGCGTTCCGGTCTTCAACAACCTCGATCCTTCCGCGACGACCGTCGCCCACCGGTTGCGGCAAGCCGGGTATCACACGGCCATGTTGGGCAAGTGGCACCTGGGGTCCGAACCTCAGGGCTTCGACGAATGGAACATCCTCCCTGGGCAGGGCCGCTACCAGGACCCGGTGTTCTACGACCGCGACGGCCACCGCATCTACCGCGGACACGTCTCGGACGTCACGACGGACCTCGCGATCCGGATGCTGGAGAAGCGCCCGAAGGACAAGCCGTTCTTCCTGATGTGCCATCACAAGGCTCCCCATCGGAATTGGTCGCCGGCGGAGCGGCACCGGCTCCAGTTCGCCGGAAAGGAGATCGCCGAGCCCGCAACGCTGCGGGACGACTATCGTGGTCGGTCGGACGCCTTGAGGCAGCAGCGGCAGAGCGTCTTCCGCGACCTGACCCGCAGGGACCTCAAGCTGGTCCCGCCGACGGATCTTCCAGCCAAGGGCGTGGGAGCCTGGCTGGATGAGGTGCCCGATGAGGTGGTGGTTCCCTCGGCGACGGGGCCGTTGACCCTCCGTGACGAGGCGCTCGACCGGTGGAAGTACCAGCGCTACATGCAGGACTACCTCGCCTGCGTGCAGGGAGTGGACGATGGCGTCGGCCGGTTGCTCGACTGGCTGGACGGCCAAGGACTGCGTGAGAACACGGTCGTGATCTACACCAGCGACCAAGGGTTCTTCCTCGGCGAGCACGGGCTCTATGACAAGCGGTTCATGTATGAGCCCTCGATCCGGATGCCGTTCCTGATCCGTTGGCCGGGCGTGATCGCCGCCGGTTCCACCAGCAAAGCGTTGTCCATCAACTGCGACTTCGCACCGACCTTCCTCGAGATGGCGGGTGCCCCGGCGGCTCCGGAAATGCAGGGGCGGAGCCTGGTCCCCGTCCTGAAGGGCCGCCGTCCCGCCGACTGGCGATCCGGGTTCTACTACCGCTACTACCACGATCCCGGCCACCACGACACGCGGGCGCACTACGGGATCCGGACCGACACCCACAAGCTGATCCACTACTGGAAGCTGGACCAGTGGGAGATGTATGACCTCGTCGCGGACCCGAACGAGATGACCAACCGGGTCGCCGATCCCTCCATGGCCGCGGTGTTGACCGACCTCAAGTCGAGGCTCGTGGCGGAACGGCAGCGGCTCGGCGACACCAACCAGTTCGCCAACCTGCTTCCCCGTGACACGGTGGACCAGCGGCCGAAGCAGATGGACCGGAAGCATCCGGATTCCGAACTCTGAGTCGGACGCAGGCGGAAGGGACCTTTGCGCCAGACGTCATCGCCGCGATGCAACGGCGGGTGATCCGCGGATCTTGCGATGGCAAAAGGACACCGTCTGTCGGTCTTCGTCTCGGCTGCGGTTCCGGGTCCCGGTTGGCGACTCGCTCCCAGTTGAGGGGATACGGCTCAACCGGCCTTACGAAGTGGGTACGGCAGGCGTTCTCGGAGCAGCGACGCGGACGCAGCGGAAGCCGACATGGTTGGAGCCCGTGTCGACGGCGCCCTTGCCGCGGGTTCCGACGAGGAACCTCGAGCAGTATTGCGCCGAACAGAGGAAGGAACCTCCGCGGTGCACCCGCTTCCGTACGCCCGGTTCGTCGGGGTCGAAGCTGGTGGGAGGACCTTGGGGATTGACCTCGGAAGCGACCGCGGCGAGCCGGTAGGTGTCGGGCCGATACCAGTCGGAACACCATTCCCAGACATTGCCGGACATGTCCCGAAGGCCATAGCCGTTTGGCCGGAAACTCCCCACCGGAGCCGCTCCCCGGAAGCCGTCCTCGCCGTTGTCTCCGCCCGGGAAGGGGCCTTGGAACGCGTTGCATTGCCAACGTCCGTCGACGAGCAGCGTGTTTCCCCATGGGTAGGGCTGGCCTTCGAGCCCACCGCGCGCGGCGCGTTCCCATTCCGCCTCGGTCGGCAAACGCTTCCCAGCCCATCGCGCGTAGGCTTCGGCATCCTCGAAGGCCACATGGACCACCGGATTTCGCATCCTTCCCTCGATGGAGGATCCGGGTCCTTCGGGATGACGCCAGCTGGCGCCGGGCACATAGCGCCACCAGGCGAGTGGATTCTCGTGGGTGACGGGTTCGGTCGGCGGATGGAACACGACCGAGCCCGGCACCAGAAGGGAGGGGTCGGCATCCGGGAACTCGGCCGGATCCGGGCGCCGTTCGGCCACGGTGACATAGCCGGTGGCGTCGGCGAATCGCCGGAACTCGTCGTTGGTGACCTCCGTGCGGTCCATCCAGAAGCCGTCCACACGCACACGGTGCGCGGGGCCTGAGTCCCGGAATCCGTCGACCAGACCGCTGCAGACGGGTTCGCCGGGCTGCAGCCGTGAACGGACCGCCGAGATGGAGGCGTCGTCGGGGCCTCCCATCCAGAACTCTCCGCCCGGGATCCACACCATGCCGTCGTCGGCCACGGACCCCGTCGCCACCGTGTTCGTGGCGATCACCGGCGCCGGAGACGGCTGGACAGGGGAAGCCGGTTCCGAAGGCCCACATCCCGTCAGCAGGGCGGCGAACAGCGCCGCTATCTGGTGCGGCTTCGCACTTTGGCGTGGGCGACGCTTCATGGGACTGCCCGCGTTCAAGGCCTTTGGAAACCGCGTTCGGCAAAGCGGGCGAGCGTCCACTCGTATTCGCCGACCAGCTGGTCGACGACGTTGCGGTGCTTCAGGTCCGCGGGCATGACCTCCCAGGTGTAGGTCTCCATCTCGAAATGCTGGCAGAGGGAAGGCTGTTGACGGAGGACGTCCAGCACGCCCGTGAGGTGGTCGGCCGTGGTGCCGAACAGCGGCGTCGGGGCGGCGTGGAGCGGGATGTGGAAATGGATCCGCCACTCGCGTTCGAACTGCGGGCCGTCCGCGGGCAGGGTGGCCAAGGCCTCGTCGAGGTCCCCGTAACGCACCAGTTCGCCATCCGGGCGGCGCTCGATCACCTGGTGGAAATAGATGTCGTCCGCGAAGCGCGCCAAGGCCTCGCGCGCCTCCGGGGTGGGGCGTACGGAGAGGGCGTTGCTGAGGTGGATCTTGCTAATGCGGATGCCGGCGCGGGTCAGGCGCGCGAGCGCCTCCTGGGGGCGTTCGTATTCGATCGCGAGGTGGCAGCAGTCGTAGTTGACGCCGAGGTGGGCATCGAGGCGGAGATCCCCGGGACGGTCCGCGCGCATGAGATGGAAAAACTCGACGCATTCCGGGGTGGACTCGAGTAGGCAGAGCGGTTCCGGTTCGAGGCCGAGATGAAGGTCCTTGCCGGTCTCTCGGGAGAGCCGTTCCAGGAACTCGACGCAGCGCCACAGTTGGTCGCGCGCCGTCTGGAGTTCGCGTTGGCTTCTCCGGAAGCCCTTGAACGAAACCGGCACCGTGCTCACCGAGCCCGACACGCCGTCAGGCACGAGTTGGGCGAGGATCCGGAACAGCCGTTCGGTATAGGCCAGCCGTTCCGGCTGGCACCAGTCGGGAGCGTAGACCTGTTCCTTGACCCGGCCTCCATGGAATCGGCCGTAGGGGAATCCGTTGATCGTGAACACGTAGGCGTCGTGCCGGGCGAGCCAACGCCGGAAGGCTTCCAACGTTCCGGGGTTCGAAAGTTCCGTGGCGGCGACGTCCCCGAGGCGGAGGCCGATCGCGTAGGGCCGTTCGCCTCCGATCCTCCGTCGTACCGCGAGGGTGTGCTTCTCCAGCCCCGCGAAGGTCTCGGCCCACGTCTCGCCCCGGTGGATGTTCGTGCAGTAGGCGAGATGGACGCCGTGGGTGAGTTGCATGGGGGTAGATTGCACCGCGGCGACGTCGCGGGAAAAAGGAAAAGCCTGCCTTTGCCGGGCATGGAAATGGCTTAAAGTCCTCCCGTGATTCGAAGCGGCACCTTGGCGGTCCTGTCTTTCTTGGGGGCCATGTTGGACGTGAGCCTGGCCCAGCCGGTGGTGATCAGTGAAATCCTCTACCAGCCGCCCGGAGGATCGGACTTTGCCGAGGCGGAATTCGTCGAACTGCTGAACCCGGGCTCCACCCAGACCCAACTCGGCGGCGCCACCTTCACCGCTGGAATCACCTATACCTTCCCGGCCGGCACGGTGTTGGCGCCCGGCGCCCGAATCGTGGTGGGGAGGAACCTCGCCCTCTTGCGTTCCCGCTACGGCACCCTACCGGGGCTGATGTCGTCCGCCTTTTCGGGGGCCCTGAACAACTCAGGTGAGAACCTGACCCTGAGCTCGGCAGCCGGCGCAGTGCTGGCCACCGTCCGGTTTGCCGCCAGTGATGACTGGCCCGTCCGACCCGCGGGAAACGGGGGCTCCGTCGAACTCGTGGATCCTCGCGGTTCGCAGTCCGACGCCGCCAACTGGCGTGCTTCATCGGAATACCTCGGAAGTCCAGGCACCGCCGGATCGGGGCCCTTGAACCGCGTGGTCGTCAACGAACTGCTCGCCCACACCGATCCGCCGCTCGAGGACGCTGTCGAACTCCACAACCGGACCGACTCCCCGATCGACGTCGGTGGCTGGTATCTTTCCAACTCGATGGAGGATCCCCTGAGGTTCCGGATTCCCGCTGGGACCGTCGTTCCCGCGCGCGGCTTCCGCGTGGTCTACGAGTATCAGTTCAATCCGGCCAATCCTCCCGCCGGACGCACCGCCTTCACCTTCAGCGCCGCGCGGGGCGACGACGTCGTGCTGCTTTCCGCGGACGCCGTGGGCAATCCCCTTCGCTGGGAGGATGACCAATCGTTTCCGGCGAGTCCCAACGGCGTCAGCTTCGGCCGCTATCCGGATGGAGAGGGCCCGTTCCTGCTGATGTCTCGGACGAGCCTCGGCACCGCGATCTCCAACACCGACCCGGAGTTCTGGATCGAGTTCTTCCGACAAGGTGCCGGTGCCGCGAACCCGCAGCATGCGCTCGGACCGGTGGTGTTCGAACGGATCCGGTATTCGGCCACCGCGGACGGGATCGAGTTCGTCGAACTCAGAAACGTCGGAGACATCGAGATGCCGCTCTACGATCCGGCCTACCCGACCAATACCTGGGGATTGGAGGGGGGAGTGACCTTCCGGTTTCCCGAGGGTCTGATCCTCGCTCCCGGCGGACGCATCGTCGTGGCCAGTACGGCCAATGCCGCGGCGGTACGATCCCTCCTGTCCCTTCCGGCCTCCGTGCCTGTGGTCGGACCGTATTCCGGTCAGCTGTCGTCGGAAGGGGAGCGGATCCAACTCGTCCGACCGGACACCCCTCAGCTCCCTCCGAGGGAGGACGCGGGTTTCGTCCCGTATTACGTGGTGGAGCGGATCGACTACTCCGCTTCTTCACCTTGGCCCGTCCTTGGAACTCCCGGAAGCCAGCTCATCCGGCGCAGGTCGGTAGCCGAGCCCGGATACTTGGCATCCAACTGGGAAGCCGCGCCGGTGGAGTCGGTCCCGCCGCGTGTGGATCTGGCGGTCTCGGGATGGAATGCCGGTGTCCTTCGGCTTCAGGCGACCGGTCCGAGCGGGTCGGCCTTCCGGATCCAGTCCGTGGCGATCTCTGGATCCGGGGTGGTGACGGTCTTGGCGGACTCGGCCACCGGAACCTTTTCGGCGGCCACTGGCGTGGTGCGGCCCGATGGCCGGTTCCGTGTGGAGGTCGAAGTCCCGGCGGGTTCCGCCGGCGCGCTGTTCCGAGCCTTGATCCCATGAAAAAGGCCGCCCCTCCAGTGGGCGGCCTTGATGTGCGAAAGCGTTCGAGGGATCAGTGCAGCTCGTGCGACTCCACCTTCACGCCCTTCTTGTAGCCCTTGAATCCGAACGGTGACGGATCGAACTCGCCGACTGGGGTGACATCCGCCGACTTCGGCACCTCGAGTCCCGTGAGGTGGTACGCGGCGTTCACGAAGAGGCGACGGAGATCGTCGCTACGCATGTCGCTGGCCGCACCGATCGTGGAGGCGAGGATCTTGGAGGTTGCGCCCGTCGGGGTCTTGTAGTCCCGGAGCCAGACCAGAGGCATCACGGCCTTCTTCAGGTTGGGCGGATCGGTCGGCTTCATGCCGGTCAGCACCTGTCCGTGAAGAAGCACCGTCGTGTCGGACGGGAAGTCGGGGTTCACACCGTAGACGTCGGTCGGCCCGAAGACGTCGTTCACGCCGCGCAGGAGCGGGTGACTGCGGTTCTTGCCGTCGATCACGCCCCGGGTGGCCTCGCGACCGTGGTCACCATGATGGTAGGTCCAGGTCTCACCGACCGTCATGCCACCAAATCCGCCACCCTTCGCGGTCCACGAGTACTTCGCGAACGGGCTCTGCTTGTTGCGCTCGTAGTTGAAGGAATGGGTTGCGGTGCGCAAAACCATCATGGGCTTCCCGGAGTCCAGGTAGGCCACGAACTTCGCCATGTCCTCGTCGGGAAGCTCACGGAAGCGGAACTGGTTGATGACGAGATCGGCGCCGGCGAGCAGGTGCATGCCGGGCACGTTCGTCTGGTTGTCCGGATTGATCGTACCGTCGGGATCCTGGCTGAAGAGGACGGTGCAACGGAATCCATGCCGCTGGCTGAGGATCTTGCCGAGCTGGGGCAAACCCTCCTCGGACCGGTATTCCTCGTCCCCGCTGAGCATCACCACGTGCTTGCCATTCGAGGTTCCCGCCTTGGGTTCATAGGTCACCCATTGGGCGGCTTGGGCGTAGAGGCCGGTGGCTACCAGCATCGCGGAGGTCAGGAATGATTTCATCGGGAGTAGGTGGAGGGATTGAAACAACGTTCACGCCCATCGACCAGCCCCGGATGCGGCAGATTCAATCCGACAGCCCGGTTCCACCTGTGCCACCCGGCACCTTCCGGTGGGGCTCCGGTGTGTCAAAGGTGGCACAAACCGCCCCGCGTCATGGCATCTGTACGGGTTCCGGACCTGGTAATGGGCCCCAAAAACGGGCTTGAGGCGGCCAATTGCGGTGCAGGTGGCGGGTGGGGAAGAGCTGGCCCCGAGGCTGCTTAACAGGTGCAAACAAACCGGAACCCCACGTGTCCGGCGTGGAATCCGCGAGGCCGGTTTCCAGTGAACAATTGCGGTTCGGTGGACTCCAAACAGCAACGATCATGAAGGCGAACTCCAAGTCGAAGGCCAAGAACGCATCCTCCCGCGGCGCCACCCGTCGTCGTGAGGTCCGGCGACGGAAGGAGGCTTCCTGTTCCCAGGCGGCCAAGGCGGCGAAGCTGCCGGTTTCTCGTCGCCGCGCCGGCGTCAAGACCGTGGTCGCGGCGGCCAAGCCGTCGACTCCGGTTCCGCCAATCGAGGTCATCATCCCGGTCGAGACCTTGGCAACCTCGCGGACGATCCCGGTGAAGACGGAGCACGTGCCCGCGGCGGCCCGCATGCCCAAGGTTCCCGAACCCGTCCTTCGCGGCATCTGGGATGAACACTCCTCGCTCCGGCTCTACCTGCGGGATGCGGTGGAGACCCCGCTGCTTTCGCCGCAGGAGGAGATCGAGTTGGCGAACAGGATCCAGCGCGGAGACGACGCGGCCCGCGAACACATGATCCGCGCGAACCTCCGTCTGGTGATCAAGATCGCCCGCGAGTACGAGGACTACGGACTGCCCCTGCTCGACCTCATCAACGAAGGCAACATCGGCCTGATGCGGGCGGTGGAACGCTTCGACCCGACCCGCGGGGCCAAGCTCTCCACCTATGCCGCATGGTGGATCAAGCAGTCGATCAAGCGCGCCCTCTCCAACCAGTCCAAGTCCATCCGCCTTCCCATCCACATCGTCCAGGAACTGGCCCGGATGAAGAAGGCGGAGGTCCGGCTCGAGGCCGAACTCGGCCGCCCGGCGACCGACGTCGAACTGGCTTCGGAACTCGAGGCGCAGGTCGAGGACATCACCCGCTGGCGCGAGGCGGCCGCCATCGGTGCCACGTCGCTCGACGCCCCGCTGGGATCCGACCCGGATTCCAACCGCATCGCCGACATCATCGCCGACGAGGCCGCGGTGATGCCTTGGGCCGGCGTGAGCGAAGAGAGCAATGCGGAACTCGTCCGGGAGCTTGTGGGAACGCTGAACCGCCGCGAGCAGGTGATCCTGAACCAGCGCTTCGCGCTGGAGGGCGGCGAGCCGCGCACGCTGGAGGAGATCGGGGCCGACTTCGGCCTCACCCGCGAGCGCATCCGCCAACTGGAGGCCGCGGCCCTGAAGAAGCTGCGCGACCGCTACCGCACCCGCGAATCCATGGCCGAGGCCTGATCGGCGATTCCAGCCGGTTTCGTTGACGGGGGACGATGGCGAAAGCCGTCGTCCCCCGTTTTCTGGCCGCCTCCGTTTTCCGACGGCCGGAGTTCACTGCGCTCCGCGCCGGTCACCCTTCAACGTCAGGATCGCCGGCAACATGGTGAGGCCGGCGACCATGCAGGTAGCCGTTCCCACCGCCATCACCCAGCCGAGGCTGCGGATGCCCTGGTGGTCGGCGATGATCAGGCTTCCGAAGCCCGCGATCGTGGTGAGGCCGGAGATCAGGACGGCCTTGCCGGTGCTCTTGGCGAGAAGGCTCGGATTCCGTTCCTCGGCGAAGCGGTTCAGGATGTGGATCCCGTTCGTCACGCCGATGCCGATCACCAGCGGCAGCGTCATGATGTTGGCCGGATTGAAGGGAATGCCGGTCCAACCCATGAATCCGACCATCCATACCGTCCCGATCGCGACCGGGAGCAGCGACAGCAGGACCTGCGACAGGGAGCGGAAGTGGATGAAGACAAGCACCACGATCGCGCCCAGCGCCCACCAGGCGGCCTCGATGTAGGAGACTTTCAGCAGTTCGGTGTAGTAGTAGAGCTGCACCGGGGTCCCGGTTGCGGTCGGCGCGACCGTCTGCAGGTCACGGACGAACGCCTCCTGTGCGCTCCGCTCCCAGACGTCCTCCTTCGGGTACACCTGGATGAGGTGTTTCCCGTGGATGCCGATGAACCGGTTCCGCAGGGCCATCGGAAGGTCCTCGGTCCGGAGTCCGCCCTCCACCGTCTGACCTTGCAGGATGGCGAAGGTGTCCCGGATGTCGTCGAACAGCGCCTTCTGGAAGGCGCCCAGTTTCCGTGCGTTGGCGTTGGTGTTGCCCCGGAACATCGCGACGCGGAGTTCGGTGATCGCGTCGCGCAAGGCGATCAGGTTGGTGTGGAGTGCCCGTTCTTCCGGAGCGGTCCGGACCACCTCGTCCGCGGCAAGTCCCAGCAGTCCGCCCAAGCCCCAGAGTCGGCTGCTGAGCCCGCCGAGGTCCGCCGGCCCGGCCGAAGGTCGTTCGAAACGGATCGGACGGGATTCCTCGGCGATCTCGCGGATCAACGGCGCCTTGGCCTTCGTGTCCTGTCCGAGGAACTGGACCATCGAATCCGTCCCGGCGACGGTCGGCAGCGCCCGCAGCTTCGGCTCCAGCGCGGCCGCCTCGGCTTCCGAATCGACCATGACCGCGCCGAAGAGGACCGACTTCGCCCGTTCGTCGCTGCCGGGTCGGATCCGGGTCGCCTCGATCAGCTTCTTCTCGAACACCACCGCCGAGAGCCCGTCGCTCTGCATGTTCAGGAGGTTGTAGTCGAACGTCACCGACGGGATCCGATAGGCCGCGAACAGGCTCAGGGCCGTGGTGATGCCCAGCACCAACCACGGCCGGTCGAGCCAAAGCCGCTCGAGTTGCGCGCGGCGGTCCGGCTTCTCCGCGTCGGTGTTCTCCGGATGCCGGCGCGCCGCCCCGGCCGCCATCCGCCCCGCGACATGGTCCAGGTGCAGTTGACGTCCCTTTTTCAGCAGCAGGACCGGCAGCACCGTCATCATGGGCACCAGGCAGATCAGCAGCGCCCCACCGGTGATCACACCCATTTCCTGGATTCCCCGGAAGTCGGTGAACGACATCGCGAGGAACGCGCCGGCGGTGGTGAAGCATCCCGTGAAGATGCCCTGGCCGGTGTTCACGACGGCCCGGTTCAAGGCCTCCAGGTCGGAGGCGCCTTGGCGGAGTTCCTCCTCGAAACGGGTGATGAGATGCACGCCGAAGTCGATGGCCAGGCCGATCAACATCGGCACGAAGGTGATCGTGAGGATGTTCAGGTGGCCCACCACCACGGTGGTGTAACCCATGGTGTAGCAGAGGCCGATCAGGAGACATCCGACCGCCTTCAGCGGACGTCCGGTCTCGCTGTAGCCCAGGATGAAGATGACCGCGCAGATCACCAGCGACAGGACGGAGGCCACCGTGGAATCGCGGGTGGACTGCTCCATCTCGTCCACCTCGAGCACGGACTCGCCGGTGAGGCCGACGTTGACCCCGGGGACCTCGCGCGCGGTCTCCGCGACCAGTTCCCGGAAGCGCCGGACGGCCGCCTCGTTGATGCCGCCCTGGAACCCGTTGCGCTCCATCTCGACCTCCTCCGCCGAGAGCGGTCGTTCCATCCCGAGCATCCTCCGCCAGGGCGAGGTGCGCAGGTGCGGGAAGTCGTTGGTGCGGGCCGCCCGGGCCTTGGCGTTGACGAGGTAGAGGCGGCCCCGGTCGAAGGTGATGTACTTCTCACGCTCCGCCTCGGGACCCGCCGCGAAGAGGGCGTCGACCCCCGGCGAGGGCGGGGTTCCTGGCCGCTGCAGGCTCTCGGCTGCGCGACGGACGACGCGTTCCATGGCCGGCAGGCCCTGGATCATCGCCTGGTTGTCGGCGTTGGTGGAGCGGTCGGCCGACCGGATCGTGAGGCTGATCTGGTGGAAGAGCGACTCGAGGTTCGTGGCCGAGGAAAAGCGCCCGATGAACGGCCGGGCCTCGCGGAGGGCCCGGAGCAGCTCCCGCAGATCCGGCTCGGGAACGAACAGGAGCGCCTTCTTGCCCAACATGGTGAGGTCGCCCTTGTAGAAGACGTCGGTGAAGAGGTTGGTGGGTGATGTGAGGGTGGATTCCGCTTCGAGCTTCGACCCCAGCCGCTCGACGAACTGCCGGTTCTTCTCGAGGTGGTCGCTCTCGACCACCGCCACCAGGTCGTCCTGGGCGGGGAACTCCGCTTTGAAGCGCAGGAAGTTGCGGTGGTACTCCTTCTCGGATCCGACCAACGCGTTGCGGTCCGTGTCGAACTCGAGCCGGAACACGGTGATCCAGACGCAGGCGAAGGCCAGCAGCAGCTGCGGCCAGACGTAGAGCCAGCGTCTCCGGTAGAGCGACGAGGCCAGTCTGGAAAGCAGGCGTACTGCGATCGATGGTTTCGGTTCCGACATGGATCAGGAGGCCTGAAGGTAGGTCATGAGGCCTCCGATGTCTGCCCTTCTTGGGGCGGCCGGCGGTCGGGCGGTTGCCGTCGGATTCATGGAAGTCGGACTAGGAGCCGCTGGGCCACGACGTCCCAGGAATACGCCTCGCGATAGGCCTCCTTGGCGAGATGGGAGATCCCGAGGCGTTCCGGCGCGGAGGCCAGCAGGCGGACTGCTTCCTTCTGGTAGGCGCGGGGATCGGCCGCGTCGACCGAACGGAGGAACCGGGCGGCCCGCAACGTCTCCCCGGTGCTGGGGCCCACGGTGGTGAGGATCGGGGTCCCGTGGGCCAGGCCGGCGGTGATCGTGGTACGGCGTTCGGCGACCCCGTCGGAGAAGGGGAGCAGGAGAAGGTCGACGGCCTGCAACGCCCGCGAGACGGAGGCGGCATCCAGGAAACCAAGGGGCCGGTAGTACGGTTTCTCCTCCGGCGACAGGACCGGGGACGGCTTACCGCCGATCACGGCCAGCGCCGTCGGGATGCCCGCGCTCCGGGCCGCGCGCCAGGCGGCGAAGACCCAGTCCGGCTGCTTCGCGGCGTTGAGGGTTCCGAAGTAGGCGAGGACCGTGGTCTCCGGCGGCAGCCCCAGTTCCGCCTTCCAACGCGTCCTATGGTCCGGGGGCACCGGCATCACCGGGAAGTTCGATGGGGACGGCAGCAGGAAGACGTCGCCGCCGGGTACGTCCGCCCAGTGGTTGCTCCAGTGTGCGATCCATCCCTCGGTGGAGACCCCCACGGCGTCGACGGATCGACGGATCCGTTTCCAGGCCCATCGGTGCCACAGGGCGTAGGCGAGCCAATGCGGCTTCCAATGCAACGGCGCCATGATCTCGTGGGCGATGAGCACCTGACGGCGTCCCTGGCGGCGGAAGCGTTCCACCAGGTTCGGAACCGCACGGTTGACCCCGCCGCGGCCGTACATGTGGGGCACGTACTGCCACAGCAGTGCGGCACCCGGGGAACAGGCACCGACCGCGGCCTCGACCTCCGCGTCGTCGTGCCAATCGGATACCACGGCCCGCACTTCGAATCGCGGGTCCATGGCGGCGCCCGGGGAGGTCAGCACCTGGACGTCCCGGTGTCCCGCCAAGGTGGCGGCGAGGTTCGCGGTATGGTCGGCGAGTCCACCCGGGGCGGGTGGCATGAGGGGGGAGACGATCACCACCGGAGCCGGCACGCGCTGATGGAAGCGGAAGGGTGGCGGGTCGGGCAACTCCGGGCTCGGCGAGTTTCCTCCGGTTGCCGGATTTCGGACATGCGCTCAAATATTCTTCGCCGCGCAGCGTCTGAACGTCACTATTTCGACACCGCATGTCCGTCGTAGAGCGCACCATCACGGTCCAATATCGGCACCAGGTCCATTTCACGGAGGGACTGTTCCAACCGTCGAACCCGGTCCTGCCTGACGTCTTCAGTGCCGGCGCCGGAGCAGGTCCGCGGCGTTGCGCCCGGGTCCTGCTCTTCGTCGACGAGGCCCTGCTCACTGCACGTCCGACCCTTGCGGCGGAGATCGAGTCGCGGTTCCAGGCGATGCCGGAGGCCGCCCGTTTGGTCTGTCCACCGGTTCCGATTCCCGGTGGCGAGGCGGTGAAGAACGCTTTCTTCCGGATCTCCGAGATCCACGCGCTGGTAGACCGCCACCACATCGACCGCCACAACTACGTCGTCGCGGTCGGCGGCGGGGCGCTCCTCGACATGGTCGGCCTCGCCGCGGCGACCGCCCACCGCGGCGTGCGGCACATACGCATCCCGACCACGACGCTCGCCCAGGATGATTCCGGCGTGGGGGTGAAGAATGGCATCAACGCCTTCGGGAAGAAGAACTTCATCGGGACCTTCGCCCCGCCGTTCGCCGTCATCAACGACTTCGACCTCCTGTCGACGCTGCCCGACCGCGACAAACGTGCGGGCTACGTCGAGGCGGTGAAGGTGGCCTGCATCCGGGACACGGACTTCTTCAACCGGATCGAGGCCGACGCGCCCGCCTTGGCCCGGTTCGAGGCGGAGCCCATGAAGCGGCTCATCCGGCGCAGCGCGGAGCTCCACCTCGACCACATCGCCACGGGCGGCGATCCGTTCGAGATGGGCAGCGCCAGACCCCTCGACTTCGGCCATTGGGCTGCCCACAAGCTGGAGCAGGTCTCCGATTACCGCCTCCGTCATGGTGAGGCGGTCGCCATCGGCATCGCCCTCGACGTGATCTATTCCCGTCTCCGCGGCTTCCTGCCGGCGGCCCCGGCGGAACGGATCCTCCGGCTCCTCGAGCGCTTGGGCTTCGAACTCTTCGCGGACGAGCTCCTGCTCGCGGACGAGTCCGGCAACCTCCGCATCACCGCCGGTCTCGAGGAGTTCCGGGAACATCTCGGCGGGGAACTGACCATCACCTTGCTCCGCGACATCGGACGGGGGTTCGAGGTCCATGAGATGCTCCTGCCGGTGGTCCATGGGGCGCTTCAGGAACTCCGCGCCCGCCATCTTGCCCGGTCGGGTGTCCGTGTGGTGCCGATGGCGGCGGCTTGAGGTTGGAAGGCGGATTGCCGCGCGGTCCCGACTATTCGCTGGCCCGAAGCCGGCTTTTCCCGACACTCCGCCGACGTTCTCGATGAAGTTCCCGCTTTCCCAACTGGCGCTGGTCCTCGGTTCCGGCTGCCTGCTGGCCCACCTCTGGCCCCTGTTGAGCCCCGGTAGCTGCGCCGCCTGGTTGCGCCGCTTCCATCGCAACACCGCCGTCGGCGTGTTCCTCGTCCTGCTCGGCACCGCCTGGTTCGAGTGGAACCTGATCACCACCGACATCTCCGACTTCTCGGAGTTCCGGACTCCCTTGCTGGTGGGATTTGTCGTCCTCGGGATCGGATGCTGCTTCTTCGTCCGCGACTACCTGTCCATCCGCGGCCTGGCCATCGTGGCCTGCCTTGCTGCGGACGTGGTCCTCGACTCCCAACGTTGGCATCCCAGCCCGTTCAAGAACGTGGTAACGGCCTGGGCCTACGTGTGGGTGGTCGCCGGCATGTGGTTGGCCGTCGCCCCTTGGCGCGCCCGCGACTGGCTGGCCTGGTGCACCGCACAGGAAAGCCGGTTGCGCGCGTTGGGTCTCGCAGGCGTCGCCTGGGGCGCGTTGGTCGCGGTCCTTGGCCTTACGGCCTACCGCTGATCCCTGCGGTCTTCGACGTCTCCCTCGGACTCCGGTCCCGGGAGTTGCACGATCAGTAGGGCTTCCGCGTCGTCGCCGGCGGGAGCAAGGGCGAGCACCTCACCCTGCGGTCCCACCACCATCGACGAACCGATGCAGCGCCATCCCGTCCACGCTCCGGCCACCACCGGTCCCACGTTGCTGCAGCCGGCGATCGACATGCCGAATTCCCGGCAGACCCGACCGTAGCTTTCCTTCCAGAGCCCGCCATAAGGCTCCGACACCAGATCCCGCTCCGGCGGTACCGCCCAGGCGCAGGGCGAAAGGATCCACCGGGCGCCGCGTCGTCCCAACTCCCGCGTGTGCACCAACCCCTCGGCGAAGGCGTCCGCGCAGATGACCACGCCGCCCCGGCCCCAAGGCGTCTCCACGGTCTCCACCCGGTCGCCGACGTCATAGAGCTCCTGGGCGAAGTCGAGTTCGTGGATCTTGCGATGGTGGTGGACGACGGTTCCTTCCGCGGACACGAGGATTGCCGCGTTGTGCAGTCGAGCCCCGTTCCTCTCCACCAGGCCGGCGCAGACCCAGATGCGGTGGCGCCGTGCGGATTCGCAGAGCCGAACGCAGGCCTCGCCGTCGGGAACGCCACCCGCCAGGATCCGTGCGCTGGGGTGGGTCCAGCCGCAGTCCAACGTCTCCGGCAGCACGACGATCTCCGCGCCCGCGCGGGCCGCCTCGCCGATCGCCCGATCCGCGCGGGCGAGGTTCGTTTCCGGGAGGCCGGGTTCCACCCGGATCTGGGCCAGGGCAAGTCGCATGCGGGAATCGTTTCCGGCCCTTGGCGAAGCCGGCGTTTGGGGTGAGTCTCGGGGCGACATGACCGACGAACCGTACCGTTGGCTCGAGGCCGTCGCCCAACGACGCGAGTATGTCCGCGACCAGATCCGCGACGCCACCCCGGCGTTCGCGGTGGGACTTCCGGACGGCATCCTCGTCCTTGGCCTCGGCACCCCGGGCACGAAGGTCTTCGAGGTGCATGACCGCCACGCGGTGGCGGCGCTGGGACATCCCTCCGACATCGAACGGATCCGTCAGGCCGCGATCGACGCCGCCCACCTGGAAGCCTTCACCCGCGCGCCGGAGGACCTCAGCCTGAGGCGTCTCGTGGGCTTCAGCCTCAGCGCCGCGTTGAAGGGCGCCTTCGAGGACCTCCGCGCAGCTCCGGTCCTCGCCGAGTTCCTCTTCGTCGAACTGGCCGACACCCCGGCCAAGGACGTGTTCGCGCGACTCCACGCCGACGGTGGCTTCACTTTTTCCAGTCGGTTCTCGGTGGCCGCCGCCCAGGGCGAAGCCGAGATCCGGGCTGCGCTGGAGACCTCGCTGGAGGGCGTGGTGGACCGCACGGAAGCGGCCCGTCGATGTCTGGCAGCTTGGGAAGGCTGGGTCGCGGGTGAGGCTGGACGTCGGGTCGCTCCGAATCCGGTCCGGGGTGTCGACAGCCCTTCGTGGGAGGCCGCGTGGCTGCGTCGTCATGGCGGACCTGCGGCCCGGTTCGAACCGCTCCCCGTCCAAACGCTCGGCCTTCCCTGAGCCCTCCACGCCGATGCATCGCCTCGTCGGACTCGAGACCGAATACGGCTGCCTGAGCTCCGATCCCTCCGGCCCCGGTCCCGCGGTCGCCCGGCTTCGGGACTGGATCTTCGGCGGGAACCGGCTCGGACTTCTCGACCGACACCAGCGCGACTGGGATGAGCCGGCCGGGAACGGCGGCTTCCTCTTCAACGGTGGCCGTGCCTACGTGGACATGGGCCACCTGGAGATCTGCACGCCCGAGTGCCTTGGGATCGCCGACCTGGTCCGCTTCGACCGCGCCGGCGACCGGATGCTCTCCGAGGGCGTGGCGGAAACCGGGTTGGGCGACGTGGCGGGATTCCTGCGCAACAACGTCGACCACTTCACCGGCGCCACCTTCGGATGCCACGAGAACTACCTCGTGCGCCGGACCGTCCCGCTGCATGAGCGGAACGTCATCTCCCTGCTGGCCTTCCTGGCGTTGCGCACCCTCTACACCGGAGCGGGGAAGGTGGGCGGGGTACCCGGCGTCGAACTGGGCGGCGGCGGCGAGTCCCCGCCCGTTCCAATCCAATTCCAGGTCAGCCAACGCGCCGACTACATCCAGAATGAGCTGTTCGAATGGGTGCAGTTCAACCGTTCCCTGATCAACACCCGCGACGAGCCGCTCGCGGATTCCCGGCGCTTCCGTCGGCTCCACCTGCTGCACGGCGACACCAGCGTGCTGCCCTGGACCCTGGCCATGAAGGTCGGCACCACGGCGCTCGTGCTGGACCTGCTGGAGATCGACCATCTGCCGCCGGTTTCCCTGCAGGACTCTGTCGCCGTCCTCCGGCGTCTTTCGAGGCAACCCGACGGACCGTGGAGGGTGCCCATCGAGGGCTCGTCCGAGGCCGAGGCCGTCGAGGTGCTCGCCCGCTATCAGCGGCTTGCGGAATCCGAGTTCCGGGGACGCGACGCGGAGACCGACCTCGTGCTTTCCGAATGGCGCCTGGCCCTCGAAGCCTTGGAAAGCGGCCCGGAGACGCTGGTCGGTCGCGTGGACTGGATCACCAAGCGGTGGCTTCTCCGCCAGTTCGTCGAGTCCGAGGGGCTCGACTGGTCGGACGACTGGCTGAAGTCGCTCGACCTGGAGTTCCACCGCGTGGATCCCGAACGGAACCTCGCCTGGCCGACGGTTGCCGAGGGGACTCCGTGGACGCCGTCCCCGGAAGCGGTCGCTTCGGCCATGGACCAGCCTCCGGCCGACACGAGGGCCGCGGTGCGGGGCAGGGCGGTGCGCGAACTCGCGGGCCGGAAGGTGGCCGCGTTCCTCGACTGGGAGGTTGTCGACGCCGAAGGGGTCAATCCCCTCATGCTCCCGAATCCGTTCGATCCCGATCCGGCGCCGCTCGCCGAATGGCTGCAGGGTCTCGACCAGGCCCGGCCTGCGGCGTCGCCCCCGGAGAACGTGCCGCCAGTGGATCCGGATTGATCCCGTGACGCGTTGCGTCAGGCTGCCGCCGTCCCCGATCCAGCCACCGCCACGCCATGATCCGCTCCCGATCCTTCCTCTCCGCCGCCCTCCGTTTCGCCTTGGCGGCGTCTCCGCTGTTGTGCGCCCGTGCGGACGAGTCGACTCCGGCCACCCGCACCGTCGCCGCCGCCGAGGCGTTGATCTCCACCCTGGATGCCGCCCAGCGGTCGGCCGTGGTCTTCGCCTACACCAACCAGGTCCAGCGCCGCCTGTGGTCCAACCTGCCCACGCCGATGGTCCGACGCACCGGACTCCGCTGGGGCGACCTCAAGCCCGACCAGTTGAAGGCGGCCGAGGGAGTGCTGAAGGCCGCACTCAGCGGCATGGGCTACGAGAAGGTCATGAGCATCGTCGAGGCGGAGGAGGTGCTGAAGAACTCCCCGGGCAACCCGGGGAACCTCGTCTTCGGAAAGGACGAGTTCTACCTCTCGTTCGTCGGCGCCCCTTCTGCCGAGAAGCCCTGGATGATCCAGTTCGGCGGGCATCACCTGGCGATCAACGTCACCGTCGCCGGAACCAACGGCGTGCTCACCCCGAGCCTCACCTGCACGCAACCGGCCAGCTTCCAGCGCGACGGCAAGACGGTCCGGCCGCTCGGACGCGAGAACGACCTCGCGTTCCAGCTGATGGGGACCCTCGACGCCTCCCAGAAGTCCGCGGCGGTGCTCGGCGCGCGGTTCCGCGACATCGTCCTCGGGCCCGGTCAGGACGGACGCCGCATCGCCCCGGAGGGTGTGAAGGTGTCCACGTTCACGCCGGCCCAACGGAAGCTGTTGCTGGAACTTGTCTCGCAATGGGTCGCGATCATCCGCGACGACGCCGCGGCCGCGAAGATGTCCGAGATCGAAGGCAACCTCGACCAGACCTGGTTCGCCTGGAGCGGCCCGACGGAGCCGGGATCGGCCGCCTACTTCCGCATCCAGGGCCCCACGGTGGTCATCGAGTACGCTCCCCAGAGCCTCGGCGGTTCCGCGTTGAACCACACCCACACCATCTACCGGGACCCCACCAACGACTACGGCAGCCGCTTCGGCGGCTTCTGATCGGCGGCTTCCCCTCGTGACCGTCTCACGTCGATGGCTCCGGGCCGGCCTCGCCGCGCTGCTCTGCGCCGCCTCGCCGGCCTTGGCCCATCGCACGGACGAGTACCTCCAGGCGGTGTTGATCGGCGTGGAGCCGACTTCGATCCTGGTGGATCTCGCCCTGACCCCGGGAAGCGGGGTGGCCGGCCCGCTGTTGCGTCTGATGGATCCCGACGGCGATGAGGTGGTCTCGGAGACGGAAGGTCGGCGGTACGCCGAGTCCATCCGGCGGGACATCGGTCTGCGCCTCGACGGCAAGTCGCTGGACCCCGGGGAAGCCGAGTGGTTCTTCGCCGCACCCGCTTCGATGAAGGATGGGACCGGAACCAGCCGGTTGGTGTGGAAGTTGGCTGTTCCGCCGCTGCCGCCGGGGGAACACCGCCTTGGGTGGCACAACCGCCATCTTCCCGGCCTCAGTGTCTATCTCGCCAACGCGCTCCAGCCGGAGTCCCCGCGCATCGCCGTCCTCCAGCAGGTCCGCAGCACGAACCAGTCGGAACTCGAGGTGCGGTTCCGCGTGGAGCCGGCTCCGGATTCCGATTCCATTCCGGCGTCGACGCCGGACGTTTCCGTGGCGCCGGTTCCGGAGACCTTCGGGCCCAAGCCCACATGGATCGTGGTCGCCGCGTCCACGTTGGTGGCCTTCGGGTTGGTCCCGGCTTGGATCCTCCTGGCACGCCGCGGACGGCGGTGAGGCGGCGCGGTACCGACGTCAGGAATCCATCGCCGTGGAATCCCCGACCGCGGCGGCGAGGAGCTCGGCTTCGGTCCATTCGCCGACAGGCTTGACTGCGACGAGGCGTCCGCGGTGGAAGACCCCGATCGTGTCGCACACGCCCATGAGTTCGGGCAGATAGGAGCTGGCCATCACGATCGCCTTGCCTGCGCCCGCGGCCTTGTCGATGCGTCGGTAGATGTGGACCTTGCTGCCGACGTCTATGCCCCGGGTCGGCTCGTCGAGCAGCAGCACGGGAACCTGATGGTAGAGGAGCCGGCCGAAGGCGACCTTCTGCTGGTTTCCGCCGGAGAGTTCGCCGACCGGCTGCAATTCGTCGCGGGCCCGGATGTCGAGCGGCTGCATCCAGTCGAGGGCCATGTGCCGCTCTGCGGTGGTCCTCCAGAAGCCGTAGGAAACGAGGTCGCCGGGGCGGGTGATGAGCAGGTTCTCTGCGACGCTGCGGGCGAGCAGCAGGCCGTCCTCCTTGCGGTTCTCACTTAGGAAACCGATGCCGGTCTCCCAGTTCTGCCGGGGGTTCAGGCCGGTGACGTCCCGGCCGTCGAAGACCACCTTGCCCTTGCGGATGGCGTCGATGCCGAAGATCGCACGGAGGGTCTCCGAGCGTCCTGCGCCAACCAAGCCGAAGAGTCCCAGCACCTCTCCGGAACGCAGGGAAAAGGTGACGTCCTCGGGCTTGCCGACGCCGCCGAGCGCGGTGACCTCGAAGACGGGATCGCCGATCTCGCGGGGTTCGCGCGGATACAGCTCGTCGACCTCGCGTCCGACCATCACCTGGATCAGGTCGGCGTTGGAGACGTCCGCGAGGTTCCCGGTCGCCACGCTGGATCCGTCCCGGAGGATGGTGAACCGGGAGCAGACTCGACGGGACTCCTCGAGGAAATGGCTGACGTAGAGCAGGCTCACGCCTTGGCTGCGCAGACGGTCGAGCACGGTGAAGAGGTGTTCCGTGTCGGCGCGGGTGAGGCTGGAGGTGGGTTCGTCGAGGATCAGCAGCCGCGGCTGGACGAGGAGCGCCCGTGCGATCTCGACAAGCTGCTGCTGGGCGATCGGCAGTTGGCCGGCCGGAAGGTCGAGCGGGATGGAATCCGCCCCGAGCATCCGAAGCGCCTCACGTGCCGTCGAGCGCTGGAGTTCGCGGTCCACCCAACCGAAGCGTCCCGGCTCCTCGCCGAGCGTGATGTTCTCGGCGACGGTGAGGTGGCCGGCCAGGCACAGTTCCTGATGAATCATCGCCACACCCGCATGGCGCGCCCCATGCGGGCCGCCGGGCGAGTAGGGAAGGCCTTCGAAGAGGATCGTTCCCTGGTCGGCCTCGTGCACGCCTCCGAGGATCTTGAGCAGCGTGCTCTTGCCAGCGCCGTTCTCCCCGATCAGGGCATGCGCCTCACCCGGCGCCACGGTGAGCGTGACATTGCGCAAGGCGCGGGTCGCGCCGAAGGACTTGGCCACGTCCGTCAGTTCAAGCCGGGGTGTCATCAGGTTGCTGGGTGTTGTTCGGAGCCCAGAGCGGATTCCGCCCGGGCCGTCGGGTCATTCACCGAGGTACTTGGCCAAAGGCGGATGCAGCAGCTCCTGAACTTCCGGATCGGTCTGGTTGGTCGCGGTGACCAACGTGATCCCGGTGTCGACCTTGGCCTCCACCGGCTGGTTCCGGATGCGGGCGACGACGGTCTTCACGCCGAGGTAGCCCATGCGCATCGGATTCTGGACCACCAGGGCCTGGACATCGCCGGACTTGAGGTCGGCCACGGACTGCGTGCCGGCGTCGAAGCCCACCACCTTCACCCGGCCTCCGCCCTGGCCGATCTCGCGGAGGGCCTTGGTGAGCGTGATGGTGATCGGTTCGCACGGGCAGAACACGCCGCTGAGGTCCTTGCCGTACCGGTTCATGAGGTTCTGTGCGGCCTGGAACGCGGTCTCACGGGTTGCCCCGGCGTACTGGTCGGCGGAAACCAGCTCGAGTCCCGGATGCTTCTTCAGGGCGTCGAGGAATCCGGCCTCGCGGGCTTCGGTGCTCGCGCTGCCGACCTGGTAGCGCAGCATCAGGATCTTGCCCCGGCCGCTCAACAGCCCGGCGAGGTGGTCGGCCGCCATCTGGCCGCCCTTGAAGTTGTCTGTCATCACCGAGGCCGCCGGGACATCCGAGTTCAGCGCCGAGTCGATGACCACGGTGGGGATGCCCGCCTTCTTGGCCGCCCGGACCGGTGCGATCAGGGCCTGGGCATCCAATGGCGCCAACACGATCCCGCTCACGCCTCGGGTGGTGAAGTTCTCTACCACCTGGATCTGCTGGTCGCGGTCGTCCTCACGCAACGGCCCCTTCCAGAACAGCTTCACCGGCGTGCCGGCGGCCTCCAACTCGCGCTGCGCCTTCACGGCCCCGGCGTGGATCGACTTCCAGAACTCGTGGGTGGTGCCCTTGGGGATGACGGCGATGGTCAGCGGATCCGCGGCCCACAACGGGAGCGCGAGCATCCATGCGGCGACAGCCAGGCGGCGGAGGGAGATCACGGGGCGAGACTAGGAACCGCAGGGCTGGGCATCAAGTGCCGGTCCGGGTCCGGAGGCTTCCTGTTTGCCTGTGGATCCGGACTCCGGAGACTTGGCTCGTGCAACGGCTCGGACGAAACCAGGGCGGGTATCATGGCGACCGGATCGACAGCGCCGCGGTCGTGGCCGGGATGCGCCGCGACGCCGCGCGGTGCGGATTCGTGGAGGAGGTGGTCGACGCCGACGGCATCGAGTTGGTGTTCCTCAAGCGCGTCGGAGGCGGCGGTCCGCGGTTGTATCTCTCCGCCGGAATCCACGGCGACGAACCCGCCGCATTGCTGGCCTTGGCCGAACTACTGCGATGGGATGCCTGGCCCCTCGGCGCCGAACTTTGGATCTGCCCCTGTCTCAACCCGACCGGTTGCGCCCGAACCACCCGCGAGAACGCAGCGGGCGTGGACCAGAACCGGGACTACCTCCATGGCCGCTCCCCCGAGGTCCGGGCCCACATCGCCTGGTTGGAGCGGCAGCCGCGGTTCGACCTCCACCTGTGCCTGCACGAGGATTGGGAATCCCATGGCTTCTACCTCTACGAGGTGAACCCGGACGGGCTTCCCACCGCTTCCGAGACGGTCATCGAAGCGGTTCGCGAGGTTTGTCCGGTCGACACCGGCGCCATCGTCGACGGCCGGGAGTCGGCCTTGCCTGGAATCCTCCGGCCACCGCTGGATCCGGCGTCCCGGCCGGAGTGGCCCGAGGCGTTCTGGATCCTCCAGAACAAGACGCGCCTCGGATACACCCTCGAAGGCCCCTCGGACTGGCCGATGGAAATTCGAGTCAACGGACTGGTCCGCGCGGTCGAGGTGATCCTTGCCGGGATTCCCAGGGCGTCCTGAACGTCGGCCAACGCTGGGATGCGGTGGCGGGACGCCCAGATCAACCGGTGGCGATCTCCGGTAGGCTTGACGAAGCAGTTGTAAAACATAGTATTACAGGATGATCAAGATGGTTACCAAGGTCGGCAATTCGCAGGGCATCATCTTCGACTCCGCCTTGATGGAGTTGGCCCACTTGAAGGTTGGCGACGAGCTCAACGTGGAGGTGCACGATGGAGGCACTCTCACCCTCACGCCCATACGGCCTTGTCCTCCGCGTGAAGAGGTGACCCGAGTCATCCAGTCCACGATGAAGGACTACGCCCGGACCATGAAGAAGCTCGCATGAGGACCGGTCCCGAAAACTGCTTTCATCTGACGGTGGAGATTGTTCGGGAGATCCACGCCGCGGCCATCGCCAACTTCGGAGGGTCCGATGGATTGAGCGAGCCGGCCCTTCTGGAATCTGCCGTGGCGGCCCCGCGGGCAACCTACGGTGGCCGGTCGCCCTACGCGGACTTGGCCGAAATCGCGGCGGCGTACCTGTTCTACATCTGCCGAAACCATCCGTTCATCGATGGAAACAAGAGGGCCGCCCTAGGAGCCTGTCTGGTCTTCCTTCGGCTCACTGGTGTTGAACCCGAGGCGGACGGCCCCGCCTGGGAGCAGCTCACCATGGACGTCGCCGGCAGCCTCTTGGACCGGGAACAGACCACCGCCCGGCTCCGGCAATTGCTGCCCGCGGTCCATCCGTCGGCCACCTGAGTCGAACGCGGACGCCGAGCCCCAACGCCCGCCCGGTGTGGTTTCAGATGTCGGGTGAGCGGTCCCGCGGCGCCTTCTCTTTGAGCCGTCAAATCCGGCGGCGTTCCGATGGTGCCTCCCTGCCTTCACGGCAGAACTGGCACCTGTTGCCGTTTTCGACAGGTCTCCACAACGTGTCGAATGAATCCGTCTTCTTCGACACGTTCCGCTGATTGCGGCCGCACACGTTGGAACACGTTCGCCGAGCCGCCCCCACCTCCGGGTAGGAGTCGAGGTGACGAGACTCTCGCCAAAGGGATCCAAATCCCCCGACGCCGATTCTCAAAGGGGCCGCTGCGATCCTCCGGAACCCAGCGGAAGAGATGGGCACGCGGAGGCGCGGAGGCCGCGGAGGAAAAGAGGGAAGGTGCGAATGGCTCGACGCGGAACCGGATTCCGAATGGTGACCGACGTCGTTGGTCCCGGAAACCCTGTCTCCCTTCGCGTCTTGGCGGGTTCGCGTGAGGCCGCTCTTCGTTCTGGAACTCCCGGGACGGCTGGATCCGCCCATTCGCCCCAGCCGGCCATCGCGGTGATGCTGGAGAAGCACGGGATCGCCTGCGACCGGGTGTACGGATCGGGCTGGAATGGGTTTGGGCTTGGGGTGTCCCCGAGTGGTTCGATCCAGCGGTTGCCGTCGGTCCGGCATTCGTTCTGACTCGGCATCCCATGTGGAAGTGGTTCTCCCGATTGGTGGTCGTCCTGGCGCTCCTGCTGGCCTGCGTCCGCATCGCCGACCTGGTTTCCCGACGTGGTCCGCAGCTGCCGCCGGTGCCTGCGGACAACGTCTATCCGCGCCTGCTGGCCGCGGCTGGGGCGATGGAGATTCCAAGCGGCGACGTCTCCATGATGACCGAGACGGAGGTGCGACGCCTTTCCGCCGCGAACCGGGACCGCCTTCTGCTCGTCCACGTCGACGTGCGGGGTGAATCCGGTGTTCCCCTGTCCACGACCCGCGGATGGGTGGAAACCCACGCGGTGGAGCAGCGGAGCTTCAAGCGCCTGGCCGCGGCCTTGGGGGTCCAGGCCCGGGCCGAGGAGCTCGAGGGGAGGACGAACGGCGTCGCCGCGGCGTGGCTCGACCTGTTGCTTCTCGGACCGGCCATGTCGCGGTCCGGAATCCTTTCCGATTCCCTCAATGGGCTGGCCTTGGAATCGGTGGGCCTGATGGGGCTTCGCCCGCTGGTTCCCTGCCTGGATGCCGCCTTCTGCCGTTCGGCCGCCCAGGACTTGGAGAAGCTGGAGGTACGGAGGGACGCGCTGACCCGGGTGCTGGAAACGGAGGCGAACTGGTCCCGGGTCTCATTCGGGCTGGTGGACGTGCTTGGAAACCGGATCCGCGGCTCCGGGAAGGCGCGCAGGGAAGCGGACTTCGCCCAACGGCATCATCCGGTGGTCCGTCGGACCCGCCTGCTGGCGCTGCAGTTGGCCGCACGGGCGTTGGAATTGGAGCGGGGCACCCCGGTGAAGACGGCCGAAGAGGTGGTGCCGGCAGTGCTGAAGGCGGTTCCGTTGGATCCCGAGTCGGGCAAACCCCTGGAACTTCCGACGACGATCCGGGGCGGTTGATTTGCCGGGATTTTCCCGGACCCTTCTCCCGTCACATGAGCGACCCGATTCCCTTCGCCCGCGCCGGTTCGGAAGACCTGTTCCTTTTCCCGGAGATGGCGAACCGCCACGGGTTGATCGCCGGGGCCACCGGGACGGGCAAGACCGTCACGCTCCAGACTCTCGCCGAGTCGTTCAGCCGACGTGGCATTCCGGTGTTCCTCGCCGACGTCAAAGGCGACCTCTCCGGACTGGGCCTGCCCGGCGGCGGCTCGGCCAAGGCCGCGGAACGGATCCAGTCGCTTGGCTTGGCCGACTGGAGACCGGAAGCCGTCCCGGTGACCTTCTGGGACGTGTTCGGCGAGCGGGGACATCCGGTGAGGGCGACGCTTTCCGAGATGGGACCGCTGTTGCTGTCCCGGCTGCTCGGCCTGAACGAGACCCAGGCCGGGGTGTTGCAGATCGCCTTCCGGCTCGCCGACGACGAGAACCTCCTGCTGCTCGACCTCAAGGATCTCCGAGCCCTCCTGGAGCACGTGGGAAGCCGGTCCGCGGAACTCACCACGCGCTACGGCAACGTCTCCGCGGCGAGCCTCGGGGCGATCCAGCGGGGGCTGCTGACCCTCGAATCGCAGGGCGGAGACCGCTTCTTCGGCGAGCCCGCTCTCGACTTCGAAGACCTGCTCCAGGCGGTGGACGGCCGAGGTGTGGTCCACCTGCTGGCCGCCGACCGTCTCATGCAGGCTCCGAAGCTCTACGCGACTTTCCTGCTGTGGATGCTGAGCGAGCTGTTCGAGCGGTTGCCCGAGGTGGGCGACCAGCCCCAGCCGAAGCTGGTGTTCTTCTTCGACGAGGCGCATCTGCTCTTCAGCGACCTGCCGCCGGTCATTCAGGAGAAGGTCGAGCAGGTGGTGCGGTTGATCCGGTCCAAGGGCGTGGGCGTGTACTTCGTGACCCAGAATCCGCGGGACATCCCGGAGCGGGTCCTTGCCCAGTTGGGCAACCGGGTCCAGCACGCGTTGCGCGCCTTCACGCCGTCGGAACAGCGGGCCGTGCGGGCCGCGGCGGACAGCTTCCGTCCCAATCCCCGACTCGACACGGCGGCCGCGATCACCGAGCTGGCCGTCGGTGAGGCGCTGGTCAGCGTGCTCGACGGACGGGGACAGCCCACGGTCGTCGAACGGGCGTTCATCCATCCGCCGCGCTCGCGCATCGGTCCCGCGGACGACGCGGAACGGGCCCGACTCATGGCGGGATCCCTGGTGGCCGGCGTGTACGAACGCGCGGTGGACCGGGAATCCGCCTACGAGCAACTGCGTCGGTCGGTGGAATCCAAGGCGACCTCCGCGGCGATTCCAGAGCGGGGCGCAAGTGGGCGGGGTGGGGGACGGGTGCGGGATACCCTGGTCGAGACGATGGCCAAGACCGCGGTCCGTAGCGCCGCCACCGCGGTGGCCGGGGCCCTCGTCCGTGGATTGCTGGGCAGCCTGCTCGGCGGCACGCGACGCCGTCGCTGAGCGTGGATCGGAGAGGGCTCACGCAAAGCCGCAAAGCCGCTGGGGAGGGGGAGAGAAGCCGCTGAGGTGTTCCGATGGCAGACGCCATTCAGCGGCGCCTTGCCGTATCTGCGTGAGGTCCGTCCGTGGGTCCGGGGTCGGGGAATGGAGAGGAGCCCGAAGCGTGGCCGTCGCGGCTGCCGGTGACGGAAAATCATGAATCACGGATCCGGAATCACGAATGCGTTCCCGTCTTCGGGTTTTCCGTTGGCAGGCCGTTCTCCGAGGGGTTCGATGACCACGATGAAAACCGCGATGGCCGTGGTGGCGGGCTATGTTGTCTGGACCCTGCTCTGGTTGATCGGCAACCAAAGCCTGATCGCCGCCGGGTGGTTGCCGAAGGATCCCCGGCTGAAGGTGGAGTCCATGGCGGGCCTCGCCGGTCTGCTGGCGCTGTCGATCGCGTGTTCCGTTTCCGGCGGTGCCTTGGCGCGGCGCCTCGCGAAGGAATCTCGGACCGCCGTTCCCATCCTCGCGGGACTGCTGCTCGTGACCGGCCTCGGCGTGCAATGGTCGATCCGGGAGCTGATGCCGGTCTGGTACCACCTTGTGTTCCTGTTGCTCCTGATCCCTTCCACCTGCGCCGGTGCCTTCGCGGCCAGCAAGAATTGACCGCGAGACGGGCCTTTAGGGGCCGGACGGTTGGATTCGACTTTCGGCGCAGCCGATGCCGCCGAGGCCCATTCAGTCTTTCCTCCGGCGGTCCGACACCTTCATCCTCCCCAGCGATTCCCCGGGCCGAACGAACGCCGATTCTGAACCGAAGGCCCCGTGGGGAGTCGAAGCGAGGTCCCGCATGCGATGAAGTCCTCCAAGCTCATTCCGGTGCTCGTGTCTGTGAACCTCGTCCTCGCAGGGGTCGCGGTGTGGCAACGCCTCGGCAAATCCAGTGGCGAGGCTACAGAAGCTCCCTCAGGCACCACCTCCCGGGAAACCGCGGACGAAGCTTCCGTCTCCTCCTCCGGCGCCACCGGGAGCCAGGTCGTCGAGAAGGCCGGCTTCTCCTATCGGGACCTGCTATCGACGGATCTCCGGAAGTACATCGAGCGACTCCGGGCAGTGGAATGTCCGGAGCCCACGGTGCGGGACATCATCCTGGCCGAGGTGGACCGGCGGTTCGCGGCGCGCGAGGCGGCGCTGGCCTTGCATCGGCATCAGCAGAATCCGTGGGATCCGGCGCCGCCCAACGGGGGGCGGAGCTGGGCCAAGTGGAACCAGCTGCGGGAGCTGCGCACGGAGAAGCAGGCCTTGGTGAAGGAGCTTCTGGGGATCGACATCCCGCTGGGGTTGCCCAATTGGACCAACGACCGGGATGGCAACTTCGAGGCGGCGATGGCCTTGATCCCGGAAGCGAAGCGGCAGGCCGCCCGTGAACTGCTGGAGAAGTACCGGGATCGCCGGCGGGAACTCCAGGAGAAGACCTTCGGCTACCTGCTTCCCGAGGATGCGGAGGAGTACCTGAAGAACACCCGCGAACGGCGGCAGGAACTGGAGAAGCTGCTGGGCAAGGAGACGCTGGAGGATTTCGAGATCGCGGCGTCGCAGACCGGGATCGCGCTCCGCGAGAAGCTTGCCGGGTTCGACCTGACCGACGCCGAACGCCGAGCGATCTTCCGTGCTCGGCTCGAGGTGGATGAGCTTCAGGTTCCCGGAACCGTGGTCGGTCGGAGTCCGGAGGCGGCCGAGGAGACGGAGCGATTGCAGGCGGCGGCCGAGCAGCGTACCCAGCAACAGGTGGCCGATGTCAGGGCCGCGATGACCCCGGAGCGCCAGGCCGAATTCGACCGTGTCCAGGATCCCGCCTACCGCAACCTGCTCCAGCAGGTGAACCGCACAGGCCTTCCCCGTGAGACCGCGCTGCAGCTCTATGATTTCTCGCGCGGCCTGCGCAATGAGCTGAACACCCTGTTGACCCAACCCGGCACCGATCCGGCGCAGCGGCAGGCGTTGATCCAGCAATTCCGCGCCGATTCGGAGCAGCGGCTGAAGCAGATGATCGGCGAGGATGCTTTCCGGCAGTTGGGTGCCGGAGGACGCATTCCCGGTCTTCCCAACTTCCAGCCCGAACAGTTGCTCAACCGCTACGGAATCCCACCCAGGCCATGAACCCGCGATTCTGGAAAGGTCTCCTTGCAACCTCGGCCGCAATCCTTGCGGTCGTGCTCGTGTTGGGCCAACGGCGTGGCGGCGTTCCGACCGACAATTCCACCGGATCCGCCTCCTCAGATTCGCAGCCGGCGGCGTCGGGAAAACCTTCGGCCGGGGTCGCTCGCAAGGCACCGGACGCGTTCGCCACCGACTTCCGCTGGGAACGCGTGTTCACCAACGACCTGCACGTGTACATCCGGAACCTCCGGGCGATCGCCTGTCCCGAGAACACGGTGCGGGACATCATCGTGGCGGAGGTCAACCGCCGCTTCGCTTCCCGCGAGGCGCCGTTCCGGGATCCGGGGACGGGCGACATCGCGGCCCCCGGCGAGACGACGGCGCAACGGCGGATCCGACGGAAGGCCGACTACCAGCGACGTCGGAACCTGCGGTTGGTGGAGAAGGAGAAGTCCGCGGTCATCCTCGACCTGCTCGGCTACGAGATCCCGCTGGAGCCGTTGAAGGGCTGGTACAGCCGGAACTACGAACGCATGGAGTCGGCGATCAACGGCGTGCCGGCGGAGAAGCGCGAACGGGTCCGGGAGGTCATGGAGGCCTACTGGGAGCTTTCCGACACGCTCAACGACGAGTCGGACGTGTCGAACAAGGGACGCGACGCGGCCTTCGCCGAGCGTTACCGCGAGAACAACGAACGCCGTCGGCTCGGACTCGCGCAGGTCCTCACGCCGGACGAGTTGGAGCTGTTCGACATGCGGGCCTCGAGCGTGGCCGAGCGACTTCGGAACCAGTTGGGCGCGATGCAGCCGACCGAGGCCGAGTTCCGGGAGATCTACCGTCTGCGCCGCGACATCGAGGAGCCGTTCGGCGGCACGATGACCTTGGGCGACACGTCGGGCATCGAGGCGGACCCGGAGGCCGAGACGCGCTACCGCCAACGCGTCGAGTCGCTCCTTCCGCCGGAGCGGTTGGCGCAGTTCGATCGGGTCCAGGACCCGCGATTCCAGAATCTCCAGCAGCTCCGGGAGCGGTTCGGTCTGGACGAAGCCGTGGTGGACCAAGCCTACGGACTGCTCAGCCAGGCTAAGCCGGTGTACGTGCATTCGGAGTCCTACGAGAACGGCCGTCTTGTGCAACGGGAGGAGACCGTCGGCCCTGGGCGTCCGCCGGCGGAGCAGTGGAACCAGATGCGTACGATCCTCGGGAACCAGGCGTTCCAGGTCCTGGAGGCGATGTTTCCCGACGCGCAGGGGACCGAAAGCCTCAACCTGCCGGTCCGGATCCGGCAACCATGAGTCCGCGATCCGTCGGGACTCCGTGCCGGATGGTGGCTCGAACCGGGACCGGTTTCCTCTTCCTCCTTCTCGTCGTCGTTCGGGGGCTTGGCGCCCCGTTGGTTCATTCCCCGCGGTTTCCCAAGAGCGGGGAAGCCGTCCGCGTGACCGTCGACGCGTCGGTCCGTCCTGGAACGAATGGGCTGGCGCTCGAGTACCAGTTGGTGGAGCCGGGGAGCTACGTGGCGAAGGACGATCCCAAGTACAGCAAGGGTTGGAAGCGGCTTCCCCTTTCAACCGGGACCAACGGGACGTCCGTCGTCGAGGTTCCGTCGGAGGTTCAGCGACATCGGCGGCTGGTGCGCTACCGGCTCGTCGAGGCGGCTTCGGGTCGGCAGGTCCATCCCAAGCCGGATGCCGAGGAGCCGAACCTCGCCTGGTTCGTCCACGACGGGATCCCGGCCTGGACCGGTGCGATCCGTCCGTCCGGTTCCGGGAAGGAGAGTGCGCC